>JAIBDN010000024.1 GCA_024686215.1 Gammaproteobacteria bacterium
ACTGGCGTTGATAGTCGACGCCATTACTGACCCCATGGTGGGGCAGATGTCCGACCGCTTCGAATCCCGCTGGGGGCGCAGGCACCCTTTCATGCTGGCCGGCGCTATCCCGTTTGGCATTGCCATTGTGGGCTTGTTCAGCCCACCGGATGGCTTGAGCCAGATGCAGTTGTTTGCCTGGATGCTCGGTGGCGCAATTTCCGTGCGCCTGATGCTGACCCTGTTTTTTGTGCCGCACCTGTCCCTGGGTGCGGAGCTGGCCACTGATTATCACGGGCGTACCTCGTTAATCGGCTACCGGGTGTTCTTTACCTACGCCGGTATCTTGTTGGTCAGTGTGATTGGCTTCGCTGTGTTTTTTCCACCTACCGAAGCGTTCAGCAACGGCATGCTGAACAAGGCGAGCTATCCCGGCTTTGGTGTTTTCTGTGGATTGATGGGTTCAATAGCGATGCTGATTTGCGTGTTCGGCACCCGCAGTGCTATTCCGAAATTACGTAAACCGGCTCCGCATGATGGCGAGGGCAACGTGCTGTTGGCTTTTGTCGACGTGTTCAGAACGCTGAAGCTGCCTTCATTTCGAATACTGTTTATCTCGGTGCTCATCTTTAACACCCTGGCAGGGGTTTCGCAGACGCTGCTGATCTATGTTGCCACTTATGTTTTCGACTTCCAGCCGCAGCACCTGGCGGGGCTGGCCAGTTCGGTGGTGGTGGGTATTATTTTCGCCTCTGTGGTGGCGCAAAAACTGTCGCGGCGTCTGGATAAAAAGAAAGCCCTGGCGCTCTGTGTGATCATCGGTGGTGCCTTTGCCTTCTCACCCCAGGTACTGTACTTCACGGGCATGCTGGAGAGCATGAGCATAACCTCCAGGTTCGTATTTATCTTTACCGTGAATGGCATCTCGCAGATATTTTTTATCGCTTATATCATTCTGCTGGACTCCATGCTCTCCGACGTCATTGATGAACATGAGCTGCATTCCCAGCGCCGAGAGGAAGGACTGTTTTTTGCTGCGCGTTCCTTTGCCACCAAGGCCAGTTACGGTCTGGGCAGTTTTTTCGCCGGTATTGGCCTGGATATTATTCGTTTCCCCCAGGCGGCCGCGCCGGAGACGGTGCCGGTGGATGCGGTGTTGAAGCTGGCATTCATGTCGGGTCCGCTAATGTTTTTGTTGTTCGCGGCAACCGTGATTGTGTCCATGCGCTATCCGCTGACAGCGGCGCGCCACCGGGAAATTATGCAGACTATACAAGCTCGCCCCATCGCTGAGGCGGGGGCGACGGTCGTCAATTAGTGCGTTTTATACTGCGGCGGCCAGGTAACTGGCCTGATTAATGGCGTTCTTGGCATCCAGCTCTGCTGCCTCGTAGGCGCCACCGACGAGGCTGACATTTAGTCCGCTATCCTGCAACTCATCATACAGCTCGCGCAGGGGCATCTGCCCGGCGCAGACGATAATCGTGTCCACGTTCAGTAACTGTGGTTTGTCTGCAATACTGATATGCAGTCCGTCGTCATCGATTTTCTGGTAATCCACCGCGTTAATCATTTTCACTTCGCGACGCGCCAGCGACATGCGGTGCGTCCAGCCTGTGGTTTTCCCCAGGCCGCGGCCCACCGGGGTAGCCTTGCGCTGTAGCAGGTAGACGTCTCGGTCCGCTTTTTCAACCACCGGCTCCACACCGGTCACGCCACCGCGTGGGTGGTGCTCGAAATCGATACCCCACTCGCGGGCGAATACATCCAGATCCAGGGCCGCCGAGGTGCCATGGTGCAGGATCAGTTCAGCTACATCGAAGCCGATGCCACCGGCGCCCATGATGGCGACCTTCTTGCCCACTGGCTTATTGCCTTTAATCACGTCGACATAACTGACTACCTTGGGGTGATCGATACCCTGTAATTCCGGTACCCTGGGTTGAATTCCGGTGGCGATAACAATGTCGTCGAAGTTGCCGGCCTTGAGCTGTTGCGCGTCAACGCGGGTATTCAATTGCAGGTCTACATTGTGGATTTCGAGCATGCGTGCGTAGTAGCGCAGGGTCTCGTAAAACTCTTCTTTGCCTGGTATGCGCTTGGCCAGATTGAACTGACCGCCAATTTCACTGGCACTGTCGAACAGGGTCACAGCGTGGCCACGCTGCGCGGCGACGGTGGCATAGCCCAGACCGGCAGGTCCAGCACCCACCACGGCGATACGCCTGGGTGATTGGGTTTTATCGTAGTTGAGCAGGGTCTCGTGACAGGCGCGGGGATTCACCAGGCAGCTGACTTCCCTGCCGGTAAACGTGTGGTCCAGGCAGGCCTGGTTGCAGGCAATACAGGTGTTGATCTCGTCTTCCCGGCCTTCCAGTGCCTTCTGCACAAACTCCGCATCTGCCAGCATGGGGCGGGCCATTGAAACCAGGTCGGCGTGGCCATCTGCCAGTACCTGTTCGGCAACGTCGGGCATGTTGATGCGATTACTGGTGATGGTGGGAATGTCCAGCTCTTTGCGCAGTCGCCCGGTTACCCCGGCAAAAGCAGCGCGGGGCACACGCGTTGAGATAGTGGGTACCGCAGCCTCGTGCCAGGTAAAGTGCGTGCTAACGATGTTGGCGCCGGATTGTTCCACGGCTTTACCCAGTTGTACAATTTCTTCCCAGGACATACCACCCTGCAGCATGTCCATGGCGGCGATACGGAAGATGACAATAAAGTCGTCGCTTACAGCGGCGCGAATACGGCGCACAACTTCCACCGGGAAGCGCATGCGGTTCTCGTAACTGCCACCCCATTGATCGGTGCGCTGGTTGGTCTTCTCCACCAGGAAGGTGCTGAGCAGGTAACCGGCGGAACCAATAATTTCAACGCCGTCGTAGCCCGCTTCCTGCGCGCGCTTGGCACAGTTGGCAAAATCACCCAGTTGCTTTTCTATGCCGGCTTCGTCCAGTGCCTTGGGCACCAGCGGGGTAATGCGCGATTTGACCGCGGAGGGTGCTACACAGTTCTCTGTGGGTGCCAGGGGGCCTGCATGCAATATCTGCATGCAGATTTTTACCTCGGGGTCGGCATTGTGCACCGCTTCGGTGACGATGCGGTGCTGTGTGGCTTCTTCCGCGGTGGCCAACTTGGCCCCATGCCCAGCCTCTTCATTGGGCGCTATACCACCGGTGATGATCATGCCCACGCCCGCTCTGGCACGCTCAGTGAAATAGGCTGCCATGCGCTCGAAACCATTTTCGGCTTCTTCCAGACCGGTATGCATGGAACCCATAATGGCGCGGTTCTTGATGGTGGTGAAACCCAGGTCCAGAGGTGAGAACAGGTGGGGGTAACGCTTTTCGCCGATCATAGTAGTGCCTTTTTATAATGCCGCCATAGGGGTGGTTTCGCTGCAGTGTATACAGTTGAGATAACCCGCATGAATAATTAGCGGGAGTAGCTCCGTGACCTACAGTTCGTATTCCAGCGCAATGCCTTCAGCATTTCACAGCGCGCGGATAGAGCCAGATGCGCGACAGTACCACAGTTTCACTGTCATCCAGGTTCTTTATCCGGCGACTTCGATCTCTATCAGCAGGTCGTCCGCCGCAACCTGGTTGCCGGCTTCAGACATGACTTCCTTCACCTCGCCGGATACTTCCGCGACGATTTCATAGTGCATTTTCATCGCTTCCAGAACGGCCAGTGTCTGTCCCGCTGCGACAGTGTCGCCGCTAACCACGCGCACTTCCAGTAGCAGGCCGTGCATGGGTGCGACAATACTGCCGCTGCCCCCGGTCTGTTCCTGCACGCCGTCCAGGCGGATCATATCGCGGTACTCTGCTGCGCGCCCATCAATGGACAGGTGCAGCTTGCCCACTTCAGGTAAGTGGAAGCGGGCGATGTGCTGGCTGTCGTCGATGCCGACGTGCGCGGTGCTGCCTTCCAGGGATAACAATTCAATCACCGCCGATTCGCTGGTATCGAACACCTGGTAGCGCGCATCACCCAGCGGCATTACCGACAGGTCGTGCAGTGTCTCGCCGTGTCTATATTGTTTGCGCGATATCAGCGGGCTGGCGCTGGCCCAGTCGCGCAGCTGTGGCGCCACCAGCACACTGCTGCTGTAGATGTCAGTGTGTTGCAATGCCAGTTCAATAACGGCTGCTACCGCGCTGTCTGCGAAGCCGGGTTGTGGATCTGCAATCTCGCCCTCGGCGAATTCTTCGGTGATAAAGGCAGTGGTGGCCTGACCCGCGGCAAAGCGTTCTTTCTCCAGGCAGGCGACCAGGAAGTCCCGGTTGTGGCGTGTGCCAAACAACACGGTTTCCTTGAGCGCTTCAATCAGGCGCAGCCTGGCAATCTCTCGGGTGGGGCCGCTGGCAATAATTTTTGCCACCATTGGGTCGTAGAAGGGCGATATTTCCTGGCCACTGCAAATGCCACTGTCTACGCGTATGCCGGTGCCCGTGGGCGGTGACCACAGGTCAACCGGGCCGGAAGTGGGCAGGAAGTCCTGGGTGGGATCCTCCGTGTACAGGCGCACCTCAATGGCGTGGCCCTGCAGCGTGATGTCGTCCTGGGTCAGGCCCAGCGGCTCGTCCTGGGCCACCTGCAATTGCAGTGCCACCAGGTCCAGTCCGGTGATCAATTCGGTGACCGGATGCTCCACCTGCAGGCGGGTGTTCATCTCCAGAAAATAGAACGTGCCATTCTCATCCAGCAGGAATTCCACGGTGCCGGCACCGCGGTAGTTGATGCTCTGGGCCGCGGCTACCGCTGCGGCACCCATCTCGGCGCGCAGTTGGTCAGTCATTATCGGGCAAGGTGCCTCTTCCACCACTTTCTGGTGGCGGCGCTGCACCGAGCAGTCGCGCTCACCCAGGTGAATAGTGTTGCCCTGGGTGTCGGCAAATACCTGCACCTCCACATGGCGTGGCCGGATAATGGCTTTTTCCAGTATCAGCTCGCCGCTGCCAAAGGCGGATAGGGCCTCTGCCCGGGCCAGGTTGATTGCGTTGGCCAACTCAGCACCATTCACAACCAGACGCATGCCGCGTCCGCCGCCACCGGCGGCAGCTTTCACCATCAGTGGCGGGGCAATCTTATTCCCTTCTGCCAGTAGTACTTCGTCGCTTTGGTCTTTACCTTCGTAGCCGGGAACACAGGGCACCTGCGCTGCAAGCATGCGGCGCTTGGCTTCGGCCTTGTTCCCCATCAGGTGGATGGCGTCCGGGCTGGGGCCGATAAAGATCAGGCCTGCGTCTTCCACCGCCCTGGCAAAGTCCGCGTTTTCACTGAGAAAACCGTAGCCCGGGTGAATAGCCTCGGCGCCGCTGGCTTGCGCCGCCTGGAGAATTTTTTCTTGCACCAGGTAGGACTCATTGACCGGGCTGGGCCCTATACAGACCGCCTCGTCTGCCATTTGCACATGCGGCGCCATGGCGTCGGCCTCAGAATATACGGCAACCGTGCGATAGCCCTGGGCTTTGGCGGTACGCATGACCCGGCAGGCGATTTCACCGCGGTTGGCCACCAGTATGCTGGTAAATCTAGTCATCGCTTTTCTCCAGAACTTATTCAGTTGCCCAGGATGGCTTACGCTTTTCCACGAAGGCAGATACGCCCTCGCGACCTTCGTCACTGAGCATGCACGCGGCAAAACCACGGGAGGCAAAATCCAGTGCCTCGGTACGTGGTCGGCGGGTGGTTTCGAACACAATGCTCTTGGTGACTGCGTTGGCCGTGGGTGCGCACAGGGCAATCTGTTGCAGGACTTCCGCGCATTTGGCTTCCATGTCGGCACTGTGTTCGGCGAGGATATGGCCAATACCGTAGTGCACCGCTTCCTCGCCCTTGAAGCGTGCGCCGGTTAGCATCAGGCGCCGGGCCTGGGTCAGGCCAACGCGCTCGGTAACAAAGGGAGCAATTTGCGCCGGAGGAATTCCCAGGCTGGTTTCGCTGAGGCGGAAGCGGGCGTCGCGGGTCACGATGGTCACGTCACCGACACAGGCCAGTCCCAATCCTCCGCCGATCGCCGCACCCTCAACCAGCATGATAACGGCCTGGGGTTGCTCGTTGATTTTGATCATTAGATCGCCAAAGCTGCGGTTGCCGCGGGCCACGTCTTCTTCGGTTGGTGCTCCGCCCTGCAGGCCTGATTTAAAGCCCTTGATGTCGCCGCCGGCGCAAAAGAAGCCGCCTTTGCCGCGCAGGATGATAGTGCGCAGGCTACGGTCGTCGCGGGTGGCATCCAGTACCGCGCTGAGTTCGTCGACCATCTCGCCGGACAGCGCGTTTTTAGCCTCGGGACGATTGAGCCAGATAGTCAGAACACTGCCCTGGTGTTCCAGGATCAGATCTTTGGTTTCCGGTAGTGTTGCCATAGCAGTTTCTCCAAATATTTCTGTTGCTGACGCGTTTACATCCGCGCTATGCCGAAGCTGTTCGGGCGCACTGTGCGGTGGCGGGTCTCCCACACGGTTTCCAGCAGGAAGCCCAGTGTTTTGCGTGCATCGCGGGGGTCTATCATGCCGTCATCCAGCATGTGGCCCGAGGTGTAAAAAGCGCTGGCCTGGCTGTCGAACATGTTGGCCAGATAGGCTTCCTGTTTGGCCAGGGCTTCTTCGTTGGGTTCCTGGCCCATGGCGCTGGCCTTGCCGCGGGCCACCATGGACATGGTCTTGGCCGCCTGTTCGCCGCCCATCACCCCGGTGCGGGCGTTGGGGAAGGTGTACAGAAAATCCGGTTCGAAATGGCGGCCACACATGCCGTAGTTTCCGGCACCGAAACTGGCGCCGGTCATCAGGGTAATGCGCGGTACTTCCAGATTGCGCACGGCCTGGATCATTTTCGAGCCATGTTTGATCATTCCCGCGCGCTCGGATTTGGTACCCACGATATAGCCAGTGGTGTTTTGCAGGAACAGCATGGGGATATTGGCCTGGTCGCACAACTGCAGGAAATGGGTGGCCTTGTTAGCGCCATCCGGATCGATGGGACCGTTGTTGCCAATAATGCCGCAGGGCAGTCCGAAGATGTCAGCCTGCAGACACACTGTGGCGGAGCCGAAGCGCGGCTGGAAGTCCATAAAGTCTGAACCGTCCACGATACGTGCGGCCAGTTCACGCATGTCATAGGGATTGCGGTAGTCACAGGGAATCACGCCGGCCAGTTCGTCAGTAGCGTAGAGGGGTTCACGGTAGCTGCGTCGGTTGGGTGCAGTGCAGTCCTTGTTCCATTGCAGGCGATGCATCAATTCGCGGCACATTTGCACTCCCTGGCCATCGTTCTCCGCCAGATATTCAGCCAGCCCGGAAACGCTGGCGTGCATCTCGGCGCCGCCCAGTTCCTCCTCCGTGGCAATTTCACCGGTGGCCGCCTTGAGCAGCGGCGGTCCTGCCAGGAATGCGCGACCATTACCCTTAACAGCAATGACATAGTCGCTGAGCCCTGGCATATAAGCACCGCCAGCTGTGGATGACCCGTGAAGAATGGAGATAACCGGGATGCCAGCTTTGCTGAGCTTGGCGAGATTGCCAAACAGGGCGCCGCCCGCAGAGAAACCTTCTACGGTGTAATTGAGCAGGTCGCCACCTGCGCTCTCCACCAGGTGTACAAAAGGCAGTTTCTGCTGCAGCGCAATTTCCTCAGAGCGGCGCACCCTATAGCCACCCGCAGTGGTCAGGGAGCCAGCCTGTATGCCACTGTCATCCACAACCACCACGCAACGTACCCCGGCGATAAAGCCGATACCGGAAATGATAGTGGAGCCGGGGATGGACTTATCCGGATCGTCCGTATCCAGTAGGTAGCCGGCAATATTGCCAATGGCCATGAACGGCATACCGGGGTCCAACAGGCGCGCCAGGCGCTCGCGCGGGGTCAGTTGCCCGCGGGCCTCGAAGCGTGGCTTGCGCTTCTCGGACAGCATCGCGCCGCGGGCATTGAGCTCCTGCAGCTTGCTGATGTGTACCAGCATCTCCTCGCGGTTTTTGCGAAACCCCTCGGAATTGGTGTTGATCCTGGAATTGAATACGGTCATTAAAGCGTCTCCGCGATAGCCGCCGGAACCGGCACGGGGGTGGATAACAGCAACTGGGCATAGCCCTTGCCCTGGGCATCGTTGCGAATGCTGGCCACGCCACCGCCACCCAGTACATCGTGCAGCAGGAAGTTGATGGCATTGGACGCCGGCAGCAGGAAACGTTCCACGTTGCCTGTCGCTGTGTCTGCAAGAAAATGCGCGAAGCGCTCGCTGACTGCAGCTGCAGTCAGCGCCGCACAGATATAGGGAAGGTACTGCGGCTGGCGGGCGATGATGCCAATATTGGCCTTGTTGCCCTTGTCACCACTGCGGCCCCAGGCCAACTTGATCAGTGGTACCGCTACCAGGTCTGTGGCAGCGTCAGTTTGCGGCGTCGTCGGTCGTGCGATCGCCGCACTGTCCAGTGCTTCCCCGTAGTTCTCCTCGCAGGCAAGAGTGGCATCGTCCATCTGGATACTCACCGCTACCTCGCTTCTGGGAATGGTGAAAGAGAACAGGCGCACTACCGGGGAGGGACTGGGCCGGCTGCCGGCAAAACCGCACAGCCCCGGGGGAGTGGCCAGTCCAAGGCCCACGGCCTCTTTGAGCATGATGCCTATACCCATCTTGTCGGGGTGCTTGGCAGCCAGCTTCATTACTACCTCGCGGCTGCCGTCAATTTCCTTGAACGCGCCATAATGACTCTCGGTACCGAGTAATTCGATACTGGTTTCGCTGAAATCCGCCAGGCCAAAGGCCTTGAACACCGTGCGCGATGCTTCGAATATGGCGTTGCCAAGCGCCTGAGCCTTCTTGTCGGCGTCGATCCCATAGAACGTCATGTAAGTACCGCCGCGGAACTCGTCGGCATAGGTCGCACTCACCTTGTAGGTGTCGGGTGCTGGCCGCCCGGTGGCGCCGCTGACCAACACGCGGTTAGCAGCAAGCTGTTCAATCCTGGCGGTAGAAAAGTCGCAAACCACATCGGGCAACATATAGGCCTGGGGGTCGCCGATTTCGTAGAGCATTTGCTCACTGACCGTACCCACGTTGACCAGGCCGCCAGTGCCCTCAGGCTTGGTGCAGACGAAACTGCCGTCGGCATTGATCTCCGCGATGGGGTAGCCCATATCCGCCATGCCGGGTACCTGGTCCCAGTCGGTGAAATTGCCGCCCGTGGCCTGCGGTCCGCACTCGAGAATGTGGCCGGCCAGAGAGCCCATACACAGTTGGTCCAGGTCGTCGCGCCCCCAGTCAAAGGCGTGAATACATGCACCCAGGGTGACTGCGCTGTCTACGCAGCGCCCGGTGACGACGATATCGGCGCCTGCTTCCAGGGCGCGGGCAATGGGGAAGGCGCCCAGGTAGGCGTTGATGCTTTGCAGTTTCTCTACTGTGGGGAAGCTTTCTCCGGAGAACATTTCTGTGACGCCGCTGTCCTGCAGGGTCTGTGCGCTGGCCATCAGGTCATCGCCTGTTACGCAGGCCACTTTCAACTCCAGGCCCTGTTCGGCGATGACGGCGCGTAGGGCTGCGGTGCAGGCTTCGGGGTTTACCCCGCCGGCATTGGATACCACTTTGATGCCGCGCTCTGCGATCAGCGCCAGGTTGGGCTGCATCGCCGCACTGACAAAATCCAGGGCGTAGCCCCTGCTGTCGTCCTTGGCCCGGGCGCGTGCCATGATAGACATGGTGATCTCCGCGAGGTAATCGTAGACGATGTAATCCAGCCCGTCAGAGTTGAGCAGCTGTGGCGTGGCCCTGGCCGCGTCACCCCAGAAACCGCTGGCGCCGCCTATGCGCAATACCTTGTCAGTCATCAGAAGTTCTCCTGAGTTGTAGCACGAGACCACGCAGTGTACTGAATCGAGCTGCAGGGCACATGGGATATGGCGCCATCCGCATAAGAGATTGTGCCAGACACACAGCGCCGGGTGTGCCCGGGGTGACTGGGGGAGTGGGCAGGGCGTGCTAGTCTGCTGGAGAGTTCAGTGCTACCTTTTGCGCCTGCTGGCCGCGAGAAGCGATGTTTTCCAATGGTGACGGCTGCGTATGCCACGCATGGTGGCACGTGAAGTCGTGCGCAGTATAAGCCGGAATAATAACCTACGAGGATCACCCGGGTGAAAAGCCAAACGAATTCAGAACAAGGAACAGGCGCGATAAGCAGTCGCGTGGCGGGCTATGGCCTGTTTATGCTCACCCTGGTGTATGCCTTCAATTTCGTGGACCGGCAGATACTGGTGATCCTGCAGGAGCCAATCAAGAACGATATGGGGCTCAGTGATGCGCAACTGGGCTTGCTCAGCGGCTTCTCCTTCGCCCTGGTGTATATCATCGCCGGTATTCCCATCGCCTATTGGGCAGACCGTAGCAACCGGCGCAATATCATTGCCGCCGCGCTGACCGTCTGGAGTGGTATGACAGCATTGTCCGGGCTGGCACAGAACTATACCCAGCTACTGGCTGCCAGGGTGGGTGTGGGTATTGGCGAGGCCGGAGGCAGCCCGCCGGCGCACTCCATGATCAGCGACTACTACCCGCCGGAGAAGCGCGGCACGGCCATGGCGATTTATTCCACCGGGGTGCACATTGGCGTGTTGCTGGGTTTCATCCTGGGCGGGGTGATCAGTCAGATCTATGGTTGGCGCATTGCATTCATGGCGGTAGGTATTCCCGGGGTGGTGCTGGCGGTGGTGTTTTTATTTACCGTCAGGGAGCCGGCGCGCGGGCGTTGGGAATCCGCGGCACAAACTGACCACAAGCCCAGTCTGCGCGAAACCTTTGAAGTGCTGTCGTCCTACCGCTCCTTCTGGTACCTGTCTGCGGCCTGTGGCCTGACTGCGTTTGCCGGCTATGGCAACGGCAATTTCGCACCATCCTTTATGATGCGCAACCACGGCCTGGACTTGGCGCAGGTGGGCATTGTGCTGGCCGTTTTTGGTGGCGGTGGTGGCCTGCTGGGAACCTTTTTTGGGGGGTATATCAGTGACCGGTTGGGCGTGGGAGATCGACGCTGGTACCTGTGGCTACCGGCTATTGCCGGAGCGCTTGCGGTACCGCTGGGTTTTCCCTATCTGCTGCTGGATAACACCGTGGCGGTCATTGCTTGCATGTTTCTGGTCACCATTACCCTGAATACGTATCTGGGTCCCTGCCTGGCTATCTCCCATACGCTGGTGCCGCCGGCCATGCGCGCGCTGACCTCGGCCATTCTGTTTTTTATATTGAATATGATCGGCCTGGGTCTGGGGCCATTGACCGTCGGGCTACTGAGTGATTTTTACGCGACTTACTTCGGGGCCGACAGCCTGCGCTATGCCATGCTGACAGTGGGGCTGATGAGCTCGCCGGCGATTCTGTTGTTCTGGTTGGCGGGGCGCCACCTGCCCGCTGATTTGGCCAGCAGCAAGAAGTACCTGGATAGCTTGTAAGCCCCTCCAGATACATTGCTGTAAAGGCTTAAACCTCGGCGAGCTTCCTGGCCACCCAGAACCACACTGCGGCGTTCAGGTTCAGGCCGATGTGACTGCCAGCGACCTTGATGTTATGCACATCGTGGTCGTCGCCATGCTGTAGCGAGGTGCGCCAGTTCACCACGCCATCACCCTTGGTGTAGATAGCGGTGGTGGGTACCGGTGGTGGTGTATTCAGGCTGCGGTCCTCATCGCGCACATCAGGCTGCGGATTGAGACGTTGGTACAGTCGGCTGGCGTGGGAGGCGTGTTGATGCCCCTTGCCAAAGGGGCTGCCCAGGGTGATGACCTGCTGGATATTCTCCGGCCTCATGCGGGCAATTTCCCGGGCGTAAATGCCGCCCAGGGAATGTCCCACCAGGGATACCTTGCCATCGCCCGCCTCGATCAGGGGAGTCATGGCTTCGGTGAGGCTTTCTTCGGTAAAACTTGCCGGGCCCAGGTTGCGACCCTGGCGCCAGCCGCTGGCGGTGTAGCCCAGGTGACGCAGAAAGCGTATCAGTGGGCCGTTGCCGCGATCGTCACCCAGAAACCCCGGTATCACCATGACACTTTGCTTGCGGTTGGCTTTTGGTAGTTTGTGCAGCAGCGGCGAGCAGGCATTGAGAAATGCGGCGTCCGCCAGTGCCCTGGGGCCGTCACTCAGTGCCAGCATCAGGTTGGGTGGTTTCATTGCAGCGCTCATGCGGCTTTCTCGATAAGGGTATCAGCCGCAGACAGCATATCATCAAAACTGTCCTGCAAGCACTGCCGGTAAAAAGCCGGGTCGGGCATCATCACCCGGCAACTGGTGGCGCTGATCATAAACTGGCCGCAGTAGCTGCCAATGGCGTGGAACAGACCCAGGCCATCCCCGATAGGGCCGGTACCGTAGTTGGCCACCAATTTTGCCCCGGTGCTGAACAGGGGAATGGGTGGCCCGGGTACGTTGGTGATAACGCAGTTGAATTGGGGGTTCATGCGGTTGGCCAGGCCCAGGCGGCTGGACAGGCGCGCCGCCTCCGCGGTCAGCATGGAGGGGATGAACTGGGTGTAATCGGTCATGGCCTTGGCACCGATGGCGTTGCTCAGTTCCTTGGCATTGCTGCTGGCCTCGTGCACCGCCTGCAGGCGCTCCATGGGGTCCTCGATATCGCTGCGCATCGAAACGGTCATGGTGGCGACAATATTGCCACCAGCCTTATCCTTGTCTGAACGCACATTGATGGGGGCCATCGCGGCCAGTGATTCCTCGGGCAGCTCGTCGTGGGCGGCCAGGTATTTGCGCATGGCGCCAGCAACGATACAAATAGCGGTGTCGTTCACCGTGGCTCCTGGCACCACGTTCTTGATCTTCTTTATATCATCCAGCGGCACGTTGATGGCATCGAACACCCGGTGGGGTGATACCGAGCCATTGAAGCGCGTGCGTGGAATATTTTTTACCCGGCTCAAGTTCCCCCGGGATAGCTGCGCGGCGGCTTTTGCCATGCCCGGCACGGTATTTCTGGCCACGCTGAGAAAATTAAAGGGCTTGCGGATATTGTTCAAAGACGACCTGAGCATCAGCTCCACACTGGAGGGGCGATTATCCACATTGATAATCGCCGGATGACGCTGGCGCTCGTAATCCGCTGACAGATCATGCACTGCCATGGTCATTTCCACACTGGAGGTGCCATCAACGGCGGCGTGGTGCGTTTTGGTGAACATGGCAAAACTGCCTTTGGGGCAGCCTTCCACGTCATCCAGTCCTTCGATGACGTACAACTCCCACAGGGGCCGGCTGCGATCCAGGGGCCTGGAGTGCAGGCGCGAAACCAGGATACACAGCTGGCGCCAATCACCCGGCTTGGGCAGGGCGATATGCCGTATGTGGAACTCCGGATCAAAGGTGCCATCGGTAACCCAGTAAGGATGATCGAGCTCAAAGGGCACGGTCATCAGGCGCTGGGTCATGGAGGGCAAGGCCAGAATGCGATTATGGACGTTGTCGATGATCTCCTTGAAGCGCAGCTTGCCGCCGGGGGCGGTGGACTGGTCGTAAATGCCCAGCCCCGATATGTGCATCGGGGCGTTGGCGGTTTCCATGTACAGGAAGGAGGCGTCGAGGCCGGTCAGTTGGCGCATTGCTTGCTCCGCTTGCGGCGTTTAGAAGTCGTATTGGACTTCAACGGACCAGGTGCGGGGTGCGTTGGCCTGCCCAGTCAAGGCGCCAAAGGAGTTCAGCCGAGACAGCGTGACCCAGGTTTCTTCGTCGGTCAGGTTTCTGCCGCTGGCAATGACCCGCAAATTTTCCGATGAGCTGTACCAGGTCAGCATGGCATCGACGCGATAGTAGTCGTCCGCCCGAGTGGCATCGGTATCGAATACGTCATACTGCCGCTCGTCAACCCAGGAATAACTGGCTGAAGGTACGAACTCACCCCAGGTATTGGTTTGAATGGAATAGCTGGCGTTAAAAAAGACCTTGTTTTCAGGTGCCTGCGTCAGCGGGTTTCCAGAAAGATCCTGTTCGCCCAACTCCGGCGCCGCGATTGTATCTACTGCGCAGCAGAAGTCGTCGTATTCACCATCGATATAGCTATAGTTAGCCATCAGCATGAGATTGTCGGTAGCCAGCCAGATGGCCTCAATTTCGATGCCCTTCACCTCGGCCGAATCCGCGTTGACGATTTCCTCGACCGGCAGGTTCTCATCCGTCAGGCGGGGTACCAGGACCTGCATATCTGAATAATCGTAGTAGTAGGCCGCTGCGTTCACCTGCAGGGTGTCGTTGAAGCTGCCCTTGTAACCAATTTCGTAAGCGACCAGCTCTTCTTCATCGAAAACGGGATCGGGTTGTAGGTCACCCAGACGAAAGCCGCCGGACTTGTAGCCGCTGGCGATGCTGGCGTACAGCATGGCGTCGTCACTGTAGCTGTAGTTCAGCACCACCCGGCCTGAGATATTGTCCCAGTCGTCATCGAGTTTGCGGCTGTCCGGGTCCTCCGAAAAGTCGCCGCCGCAGCAATTGTCGGGAAAACCCGTTGCGTTCCAGATGGGCTTCAGGATATCAAAATCCGATAGCCCCGATCCGGGCGCTATTGTCTCAACTGCATTTAAATCGCCTACGATGTATTGCTCCTCGGAACCTTCTTTTTCGTCGTAGGAATAACGCAAACCAGCGGTCAGCTTCCAGCTTTCATTGAAACTGTAGTTGGCGTCGAAGTAAGCCGCGTAGGAGTCCCTGTCCAGCTCACCTTTTTGAAAGTATTGCACGCGCCCGGGATTTGGTCGCACGGTAGAGGGGTCAAAATTCGCAATCTCGTCACCCGGAACGGCAAAATCGAGATACTCTGCCAGGCGGCTTTGAATGGTGTATGGCTGCTCTTTTTCGTCGTGATAGTAGTACAAGCCGCCAACCCACTGCAGTGGCCCGTCGGTGGCGGACAGGAACTGGATCTCGTGGCTGTAGGCCTCGCTGTCCTGCCCGGTCGATTCCACGACCTGGTTTTCGGGGTTCGAGGTATAGCCCAGGTCACCGTTAGTATTGGTGTAATTTCCGTCGAAGTAGCTGCCAATGTATTTAAGGGTCAGATTGTCCAGGTCCCAGGTCAAGTGGGCGATCCACTTGTTGTTGCTGTCATCCTTGGCTTTCGCCACGTCATTGGAGTCGACCTTGTAGCTGTCTTTTACCGCGGGGTTCTCTTTGTCCCACTGGTAGGCCTCGCTCAACAGGAAGCCGTCCTGGCTGCGCACGTCGGGAAGGTAGGGGCTAATCAGGTATCCGCCACCCAGTATCCCCAGGTTTCTCTCGTTATCCCGGATGTCCGTCGCGTAGCTCACCCACAGGTTGACGGTGTCAGAGATATCCCAGCTCAGCTGTGCACCCAGGCCCCACCGATCCCGGTCCAAAACGTCATCGCCGCCCTTGTTGTCGATGTAACCGTCCCGGGTTTGTTGGTAGCCATAGACCCGGTAGCGCAAATCGTCGGTGATCGGTCCGGAAGACGAGGCGCCCATGTCGAATTGCCCGTAGTCACCGCCAGTGGCTCGCACATGGTGCTCGAATTCGTCGCTGGGTTTGAGCGAGGTCACGTTGATCGCGCCGCCGGTTGCATTGCGGCCGAACAGTGTGCCCTGGGGGCCTCGCAGTACTTCGATCCGTTCAGTGGTGAGTGATGTGGCGCGGCTCAGCACTTCAAATGATTCTGTGTAGACCTGGTCCTGGTAGACCGCGACACCCGGTTCGGTGCCGAGGCTGTTGGTGACCCGTCCGACGCCGCGAAGGAACAGTCTTGAGGGGTTATCCCTGACTGACAGGGAGGGCACGATGGCCTCGTAATCGGAACTACTGCGGATATTCAGCTCGTCCATCATGGCCCCGCCGATCGCGGTAATGGCGATAGCCGTGTCCTGCAGGCCTTCCTCCCGCTTCTGAGCGGTAACGATCACTTCTTCCAGCACATTTTGTGCGGCAGCAGGCATGGCGATAGAGGCCGCAAGGGTAGCGGCTGCGAGTAAAGATTTGCGGGTCTTTAGGTCTTTCATGGTTACTCTCTTGGTATATTTAAGTTAGAAATTCTGTTTTTAAATCCCTGATGTCGCCAATGTAACCTTAAAAACGCTGTGTGTACTGTCACTAAGGTGACAGGGGCAGAGGAAATGTGGGTGTTACGGTTTGCATCCCAAAGTTGATACTAATAACAGGTCTTGCAGCCATGTCCCGTAGCACTCAGGAAGTCAGGGTTTTTCCCTATGAACAGGCGGTACTCAAGGAGTTGAATCCGGAGGGCTATACCAGCCTGGTAGACATGTTCGAGGAAGCCTGCAGCAAATTCCCCGAGCGCCCGGCTTTTACCGCCATTGGCCAGACCTTGAGCTTCGCCGATATAGACCGGCTCAGCCGCGACTTCGCCGCCTACCTGCTGGGACCCGCGGGCCTGGTGCCCGGACAGCGCATCGCTGTCCAGTTGCCCAATTTGAACCAGTACCCCATTGTTGCCTGGGGCATTCTGCGCGCCGGCCTGGTGCTGGTGAATACCAACCCCCTGTACACCCAGCGTGAACTGTTACACCAGTTCACCGATGCCGGTGTTACTGCCCTGGTCTGCCTGGTTGAGCTGCTGCCCACCCTGGAGCAGGTGGTGCCGCAAACTGCTATAGAGCAGGTCATTGTCACCAATATATTTGACCTGATGGAGGCCCAGCCAGCGCCGCAAAGCACGCTGCCCGGTCTTGTCACCTTGCCCGAGGCCTTCGCCCGGGGCGCGCAGCTGGCGCTGCCCGATCCCGGCACCGGGCTCAATGATATAGCCATGCTGCAGTACACCGGTGGCACTACCGGTGTGGCCAAAGGCGCGGTACTGACCCACGGCAATATCCTGGCCAGTTCCCGGCAGTCGGGTTCTATCGTGGAGATCGATGAAGACACCCCGGACATCGTCATCGCCCCCATGCCGCTGTACCACATCTACGGCTTTACCATGAACATCGTGGGTACCTTCTGTTCCGGCGGGCATTCGGTATTGGTGCCCGACCCCCGGGATATTGGCGGCATGATCGAAATTATGAAATCTCACCCGTTCACCGCCCTTGCCGGGGTCAATACGCTCTTTGTTGGCCTGATGCAGCACCCGGAGTTTGATGCCATCGACTTCAGTCATGTCAAAGGCGTGATAGCCGGCGGCGCCGCACTGGTAGAGGAGATCGCCTCTGAGTGGAAGCGCCGCACCGGTAGTGAAATCTACGAGGGCTACGGCCTGTCCGAGACGGCCTCTGCGCTGACCTGCAACAGTGAGGAAAAACGCCAGCTGGGCACCGTGGGCCATCCCATGCCCTTCATGGAGGTCAAAATTGTTAATGATGCGGGCGAGACCATGGCCGCCGGTGTTGAGGGTGAGCTGCTGGTGCGCGGGCCTCAGGTTATGCACGGCTACTGGCTGCGGCCAGAGGCAACGGATGAGGCCCTGGACAGTGAAGGTTGGTTCAGCACCGGTGATATTGCGGTCATCCAGCCCGACGGCTTCGTTAAAATCTGTGACCGGGTCAAGGACATGATTCTGGTTTCAGGGTTTAATGTGTACCCCAATGAGATCGAAGGTGTGGTCTACACGCACCCGGATGTCGTGGAATGTGCGGCAGTGGGTATTCCGGATGAAAAAAGTGGCGAGGCGGTAAAGTTGTATGTGGTATCCAGCAATCCTGCGCTTGACCAGGACGCCCTGCGCAGTTTTTGTCGTGAGCAGTTGACTGCTTACAAGGTGCCGCGCACGGTGGAGTTCCGCAAGGAATTACCCAAATCCAATGTCGGCAAAATACTGCGCCGGGAATTGCGCGATTGAGGCCAGGATTTTCTTTGCAGAGTTGCCTGGCCTGCGCGAGCGCTCGCGGGGCTAATCTTCTATCAGCTCGCACAGACCCAGAAAAACCAGCTCGTTGTAGCTGACGATACCCAGCACTTGTCCGTTCTCAATGACCGGCGCACTGGACAAGCCGAAGCGATCGAACAGTCGTGCGCAGTAGCGTACATCCATATCCGGATCTACCGGAATGACCGGTTTGGACATGATTTCGTAGACGTTTATGCGCTGGGAAGGCCGGTCTTTCGCCAGTACCTTCTTGGCGATGTCCGCTAGCAGCACAATGCCGAAAGCATCGTTTTCGTGGCGTTTTTTAACGATAACAACGTCAGCCCGCGCCGCTTTCATGGCATCCAGAGCTTCCTTGACCGTGGCCATGCCATCCAGCTCCAGGTGCTTCTCGTGCATTACATCCCGCGTTCTGATGATTTTTTTGCGCATTACAGTAAGTCCTCCACCTCGTGTGATATTTTTTGGGCTTGTTCAACAACGCCCACTGCATCTTCAACGTCCACCTGGAAAGCGATTCCGGTACCCGGTTCTGCATCCAGCTGTCCGGCGTGATTGATTTTTTCCAGAATCTGACGACTTAAATGTTCCTCTACCAGGAACAGAATTACATCACGTTGGGTTTCCAGCGACAGACCGAAAAAGGTTTTGCTGACTTTCAGGCCTTCGCCACGCGCGTTGTGAATCACCGTGGCACCGGTTGCCCCGGCCTCTCGCGCCGCGTCCATCACGGCATCAGTTTTTCTATCCTCAACGAATACGATGATCATTTTAAAGTGCATAATTTTTCCTCACGCTGCGTCCTGTTCTTCTTGCTGAATGTTACGTTTATGATCCAGTTTGGCCTTGGCAGCTGACAACTGAGCGTAGGCCATGACCGACATGATGGGAAACAGGCTGGCAAATGCGATGAGGCCGAAGCCGTCAATCAGCGGGTTGCGTCCCGGTACTGTTTCCGAAAGTCCCAGCCCCAGTGCCGCTACCAACGGCACCGTTACCGTGGATGTGGTTACCCCGCCGGAGTCGTAGGCCAGCGGGATAATCATTTTTGGTGCGAAGGTCGTTTGTATCACCACAATCACGTAGCCACTGATGATGTACCAGTGAATCGGGTCCCCGACTACGATGCGGTAGCAACCCAGTGAAATGCCAATAGCGACGCCCAGGGCGACGGATAAGCGCAGCCCCCAGATGCCGATGGCACCACCAGATACATCGTTGGCCTTGATGGCCACGGCAATTAGCGCCGGCTCGGCAATAGTGGTGCTGAAGCCGATCAGGAAGGCGAAGATATAGACCCAGTAATAGTCCACCCACTGTATGTCGGCGATTGTCTCGTGCGCCCCCAGTCCCGACAGGATAAAGCTGGGGTCAGTTAGCTGCCCCGCCATCAGGCGGCCCAGTGGGAACAGGCACCACTTTAGCCCTAGCAGGAATAACGACAATCCCACCAGTACCCAGGCGAAGCCGGCGAGAATCTCACCCAGATTGGCGGGAACCTGTCGCAGTACTGCAAATTGAAAGCCGAAAATTATGGCGGCAATGGGCAGCACGTCGGTGACTGTGTCCAGTGTCACGGCGAAGAGCTCGGCGAGAATACTCATCAGATCAGCATCCCATAGGCCATTACGAAAATCATCGGCGTCAGTGACGCGAACGCAATCAGGCCGAAGCCGTCGATCATCGGGTTGCGCCCGCGTATGGATGACGCCAGGCCCACGCCCAGGGCGGTGACCAGGGGTACGGTAATGGTGGAAGTGGTTACCCCGCCGGAGTCGTAGGCAATACCGATGATTTCTTCGGGGGCGAAGAAAGTCATCACCACTACCAGCAGGTAGCCACCGATAATCAGCCACTGTACCGGCCAGCCCTTGAGGATACGGATTACCCCGATCACCAGTGCCAGGCCTACCGATAAAGCTACGGTGTAGCGCAGACCGTCGGCATAGGATTCTCTGGCGGCTTCTGAGGCTTCAATCATCTTGCCGGTGGCGGCTACATCCGCCGCCTCAGCGGCCACTGCAATCAGCGCCGGTTCCGCCACTGTGGTGCCAAAACCCAGTGAAAAGGCGAACACCAGCAGCCAGAACAGGCTGCCCTTGCGGGCGAAGGCGGTGGCCATGGATTCCCCGATCGGAAACAATCCCTGCTCCAGCCCGTGGATGAAAAACGTCAGTCCCAGCACCACAAATAGCACGCCCAGAAGGATTTGGGCGATATTGGGTAGCGGCTGCTGCAGCACGAAAAACTGGAAAAACACGATCACCAGGATGATCGGCATGAGATCGCGCATGCTGCCCAGCATGGCCAGTAGAAGTTTTTTCAGGGTGTTGGTCACAGAGGTCCCTTGATGCCAGGCCATCTAGCATAGCAGCTAGTGCCCGGTAGAAGATTGATCTAAATGAAGTTTTTGTCATAGATCAAACACGGCTTTACGGTGTGTGCGGCAGGTGTCGCTTTACGTGATGGGCCTGGCCTTAACAATTCTTTACCGGTGCGCGAGGCGCTTTATGCCATTGGCCATGCTAGCCTTTGGCTAAAGGTCGCTTAATTCGGAGCAGAGAAAATGATGAAATACTGCGTTGCTGTAGTTCCTGTGCTGATTTCATTGGCCGCCTGCACGACTACCGACGAGATTATTATCGATAAGAAAGGTGTCGATATGAGCCACTACGAGGCAGACCTGGCGGACTGTCGCGGCTATGGTACCGAGGTTAAAACCGGTGAAAAGGGCGCCCGGGGCGCGGCGTCTGGTGCGGTGGTGGGTGGCGCTATAGGCGCTATTGTTGATGGCGCCGACGGCGCGGCCCGTGGCGCTGGTGTCGGCGCCGTTACCGGCGGTGCCAAGGGTGTGAGCCAGGGCGAACGACAAGAAATGGACGTAGTTAAGCGTTGCCTGCGTGGACGCGGCTATCGGGTACTCAATTAATCGCCTTTATTGAAGAATTTATTCAGCAATTTACTCGCTTCTTTTTCTACCGTGCGCTTGGCCTCGTTCTTGGTCAGGTCCGTAATGATGTCTTCGGTATCAACGCCACACCACTTGGCAGGGTCTTCACTGGTGTTGCCTTTACAGGTCACCGGCCAGTCGATGGCGGTCAGGCGCTTGCTGACCCTGCAGGCGCGATCCAACTGTTCCAGTTCTGGCGTCAGCCTGGCTTTGAAGGTGGTCTTGAAATCCTGGCTGAGCAGGTCCAGGTTCCCTGAACCACTGAGCTTGACCTGGGCCAGCTCAGCGCTAAGCGGGCTGATTTGTAGTTTACCGTCGTTCAATTGCAAATCTGCCCCCAGGGTTTTGAAGCTGGTATCGGCGGGAAAGGTGGCGGTGAGGGCCTCCTGGTTGACCAATGCTACCGCCTGGCACAGCATTTTTTCTACACTCATACCCTTGAGTACCGGCTGTATGGTGGTCAGTTTGATAGGCCCCTTTAGACCCTGGATCAGTTCGTTTGTCGTGCGCCCCTGACCATTGATCTTCCAGTCGAGGCTGGCCGCCCCGGTAAACAGGGGCTCGGATTCCATAGCCGCCAGTGCACTGGCGATATTCAGTTGCGTCAGCGTGCCTGCGCTCACCAGCCTGGCGCTATTGTGCTTCCCGTTGAAAGTAGCGGTGAGGTCCAGCTTGCCGCCGTGCAGCTCGCCAGTGAAGGTGCTTACTTTGACCACCCCATCAAGGGCGCGCAGTTTGATCAGCACATCGGTGACAGTATGCGCATCAAATACCGCTTGTTCGACGCTCAATTGCGCTTTGGTATCGATGAGGCGGATGACATCCAGTGGCAGAGGTTCGTCGCCACTGGCCGGCGCCGCTTCGCTCTGTGCCTGGGCCGCAGCGTCTGGCCCCGCCAGTGCGAGGAGCGCAGGGTCCAGCAAGTTGAGTTGCAGCACGGTATCAACCTGCGGGCTTTCAAAGCTGGCATAGCGCAGGGTACCCGCGCCTCTGGTGGGACCCAGTTCGAGTTTGAGTTGCAGGTCGGCAATCTGGCGCGGGGTATCTATCTTCCCACTGATTGTGGCATTCAGGGGCTGCGCGGTAGCGCCGCGTATCTGTACCTGCAGATCATCAAGGCTTAATTGCTGGGTCTCCTGGTTGATGCGGATAACGCCCTCCATGTCCAGCTCGATTACCTGCTCACCGGGCATGCGCACCTGTGCAGCTATGGGTATAGGTTTTTCCTCCAGATTAAGGCTGCTGGCCTCGAATTTGATTAACTCGATAACAGTACTTTCGCCGGTTGTGGCATCAATGCTTTCTATCCGGGCATCGGTGACGATGAGCTGCGCTACATTGAGAGCCAGCGGCACCGCCAGGGCAACTTCGGCGCCAGCGGCATCACCTGCCTGCGTTATTGCCTGGCGCCGCGCCTTGTAGAAAGCATCCAGCTCCCGGTCATTCATCTTGCTGGTATCAACACCCGGCGGCTGCTCGGCGCTGACCAGTTTGGCGGTCAGGCCATCCACACGGATACTGTCGATTTGCACGTTTCCGGACAGTAGCGGCATCATCTGCACGCCGATGGACAGAGCTCGCGTATGCACTGCGGCCTCTTCTTCGCCCGGCAGTGTGAGGCTGGCATCTGCCAGGGAGATACCCAGCACCGGGAAGAGTGACAGACTGGTGTCACCGCCCACCGTCAGGGTAGCCCCGGTTTGTTCCTGCAACTGCGCCGAGGCAATTGCCAGTACTTTCTCCTCGTCCAGCAGCAGGGGGACGAGAATACCGGCGGCCACCACCAGTAGCAGGATGATGGCCAGTGGAATAAGGATAAGTCGCGACATGGGGTGTGCTCCGTGGTGCTGTTCCAGGTTCGGTGTGCAATGGTAAATATAATAGGGTACTGAAAGAAACTTTGCTGTGCGCAATGTCAGGTTTGTCCCGCCTATCCATCCGGGCGCATCGTGCCCGAGTATAAATAGTTATACCGTGGCTCTGGTGCCAGTTGTTCAGGAGTTGTACATTCAGGTGCAGGGGCCACACAGGGAGTGCGCAGTAGCGCCCCGTCTGGTGACCGACAGTGCCAGCACAAAATAAAACGATAAGCAGGAAGCCCCCCGCTATGAAACTTCGAAAAATGCTCGCTAGAAAACCGCATCTGGATGGCCGTATACATCCTGATTTCCGCGGCGTGGAACTGGCCCTGCGCGACCAGCTGCGCAATTATCCTGGCGGCGCGGCTGTCTGTGTTTACCACCGCGGCGAAGCAGTGGTAGATCTGTGGGGCGGTTGTAGCGATGAGCAGGGTACCCAGTGGCGCAAGGATACAATGGCGCCGAGTTTTTCCACCACCAAAGGCGTCGCGTCAACGCTGTTACACATTTTTGCTGATCGCGGCCTTATAGACTACGACGCCCGGGTGGCGCAGTACTGGCCGGAGTTCGGTCAGGCGGGCAAAGAGAACATCACCGTAAGGCAGATCCTGTCGCATCAGTCAGGGCTTTATCATATTCGTCAAATGATCGACCATGTGGATCGCATGCTGGACTGGGAGCATATGGTAACGGCCATAGAGCAAACCTGGCCGGCACATGAACCCGGCACCCGAACCGGCTATCACGGGCTGACGTTTGGCTTCCTGGTAGGGGAAATTATCCAGAGGGTGACTGGTGAGAAATTTTCCGACCTGGTGCAGAAAGAAATTGCCAAACCCATGGGGCTGGATGGGTGCTTTATCGGCACCCCGGAGCATGAGCTTCCGCGGGCAGCGAAGCTCATTTTTCCCGAGTCCACACGGCGCCTGAGTAAAACCTCGCTGGGGAGCCGTCTGGAAGTAAATGCCGCACGGCTGAGTAAGTTGTTGCAACGCTTAGGCGTTGATTCGGACCTTGCCAGTATATTTGATGCTCTGGCTCCGCGGGGTATCAGTGATTTTGATTTTGGTTCCCCGGAATCTTTGCGGGTGGCGATACCAGCGGGTAATGGCCTGTTCACTGCCCGATCCCTGGCGAAGATGTATGCCCTGCTGGGCAACGGGGGTGAGCTGGACGGTGTGCGGCTGTTGGGCGCCCAAACCTTGCGCGAGGCGACCACCCTGCAGAAGCCCACGGGACGGCATTCGGTGATTCCGCTGGATATGCGTTGGCGCCTGGGTTATCACGCAGTCGTCACGACACGCGGATTCCCGCGACAGGCATTCGGCCATTTCGGATTTGGTGGTTCCGGTGCCTGGGCAGATCCCAGGCGGCAGCTCGCTGTGGCACTGATCGTCAACAGTGGACTGGGCTCGCCGTTCGGTGATATGCGCACCGCGCGCATCGGCGGCGCGGCCCTGGCCTGTGCTAATGCACGCTCCAGGCCGGCTGGTTGGCTGTCCCGTCCGGTATTGGGAAGGGCGGGTTGAGGCGCTGCCAGCCTCTGTTCACTGGTATTTATTACCGCTAAAAGTGCCTGTCCATAGCCCCACCACGGAAGTATAATTCCGGTTTTTGGCAGGCGAAACGTATGAGCAGCAACGGCGCCCAATTCCTTAATCCGGCGATACTGGATAGTGTAGATGCGCTCGCGTTCCAGACGCGGCAGCCCTACCCGTGGATTAACCCACAACACTTTATTCGCGACGAGCGCTACGGCGAATTACTGGCAACAGTGCCGCCTTTGGAGCAGTTTCGCGCGTTCTTTGGTAAGCAGCGCAAACATGGCCAGGGCAGTCACGATCGCTATGTGCTCGACTATGAGCGGGGCATGCAGCTGTCCCCGCAATGGCGCGATTTTGTCGAGGAACTGTGCAGCGATTACTATCGTGATTTTGTGTGTAAATTGCTGGATGTAGCGCATGTGCGCTTTCGCTTTCACTGGCATTTCACACCCAATGGTGGGGAAGTGTCTCCGCACTGCGATTCCAAGGGCAAAATCGGCTCGCAAATCTTCTATCTCAATACCGAAGATGATTGGCAGTTAGGCTGGGGCGGTGAGACGGTGATACTGGACGACAAGGGTCGTATAGAGGCTGATAATGCGCCTGCATTTGAAGATTTTGATGCCGAGTACCCCGCTGATACACGCGATAATCGCAGCCTGATTTTCGGTCGTCAGGGAAATTCCTGGCACGGCGTGCGGCGCATAAACTGCCCGGAAAACCACTTCCGCAAGGTGTTTATTGTGGTGTTCGAAGAACACCGCCCAATGCGTATGGTAGCCAAGCAAGCGCGCAGGCTGGTAACCGGTAAACAGTTGGTTACCGACAAAGAGCGCCTGATGTATTGATGCTCAGGCAGTGTAATTTTGTCCTCGGCCACTAGGCAGCCACTGCTCATTCTGGGCGCTCCTCCGCGAGGGGGGAACCACCTGCTGCGCGGTTTATTGGACCACCACCCACAGCTGCTGCTGCCTCCTGATGAAGATTATTTCATCCGCCACCTGTCGCGCCATCGCCTGCTGCGTTGGCGCGGTATGCTGGCCTCTGCGTCCGGAGCCCCCGGTTTTTACCGCGAGCTGCAGAAAGACGGTCACCTGGAGCGCATCAATGCTGGACATGGCACTGAGGTATTTGGCACCGAAGATGCACTGGATCTGGATGCTTACTATCGTCATATCCAGGTTCACCACCAGCGCTGGGACGCGGACAGCCTGGTGCGCAATCACGTGGAGGCGCTAGCCTCAGCCCTGGGGCACATAGCGGGCGACGAGCGCATGCGGGTGTTTTTTTGTGCTCTGCAACCCAGTAATAGCGACCTCACCCGGGTTAGTGCCCTGCTGGAACGATCTTACGATGTACGGGGAATCTTCCTGGTGCGTGACCCCAGGGCGCACCTGGCATCCAAGCTGGTGCGCAATCCCACTCTGAGTCTCCAGCGCTTTTGCCGGCGGCAGAACCATTACTGGCAAGAAATCGATGATTTTGCAGCTAACGTCGGCCCCGTTATGCGCCTGCGTTTCGAGGATCTGGTAATCGACACCGAACAGCGGATGCACGAGGTTTGCGATTTTACAGGTATTGATTATCTCCCCGGTGTGCTGGATTACACCCAGGGCGGAGAGAGCAGTCACAGTAATTCCAGCTTCGCTGCCAATGCCGGTATTGATACCAGTACACTGACGCGTTATCGCGAAACCTTGCCGCTGCAAAGCATGACTTATCTGGAGGAAAACTGCCGCACAGAGTTATTCTGGCAGCCGCCCACCTGATCGGGGCGAGGCCTTTCTAGAGTTTGTGGGCCTTGGGCCAGCGGCGCTTCAGGCAGATCCACTGTTCGGGATGGTCGCGTATCCAGTCTTCAAAATACCCGTGAATCAACTCGGTGATCGCTATGGCTTGCTCCTTGAGGGGGGCATCGGGGATCGGGCTGACCAGCGGGTCGTAAACGGTAATGCGATAACGGGCGCCAGGCAGGCGTTCAGCGCGGGAAACTACCACCGCAGCATTGGTGCGCAGGGCCAGTCCTACGGCGCTGGTGTTGGTCAATGCATCCTTGCCGAAAAAGGGCAGTAGCTTGCCCGTATCCGGGCGGGTGTCCATGGCCATGATGATACTGTTGCCGGCATTCAACTCCCTGATGATAGGGCGTGGACCGCTATCCGCCGGTATCAGTTTCTCCCCGAACACTTTGCGCAGGTCGAGCATTAAAGCCTGCAAGGTAGGGTTGGATTCCGGCGCGTAAATGGCGTTGATGTTGAAGCCGTATTCCTTGGTAATCAGCGGGGCGACCTGCCAGGGGCCCACATGGGCAGTGATAAAGACCGTGGCCCGCTTGCTCTCCATGTGCGCACGAGCGCCTGGTTCAAGCACGTATTCAACCCGCTGTTTGCGCTGTGCCCAGATTTGCTCCAGCTTGATCAACTCCACGGTGGCGTAACCCAGATGTCTGAATATCTGTTTAACGGTTTGCTGGCGCCACTGCTCATCGCGCTCCGGAAAGGCGATGGTGAGGTTGGTATGCGCTTTCCTGGCCTTGTCTGAGCGGGGGCCGGTCAGGGCAAAGGTAAAGCCGCCCAGGGCCAAAGCGTTTTCCAGGCTCAGGCTGCGTATCAACCAGAAAATAAACCGAAAAGCCCAGGCTTCAACTGCCTGGGCCATGCGCACCAGCGCTGGCGCCTTGCGCGCCAGTTTTTTCGGGATAAAGTAAAACTCTGGCACTTGGCTATGCTCAGCTCCGGCCGGGGTCTGACCCGAACACCCAGTCCCATAGCGGAGAACTGACGCCATAGCGACCGCCTTCACCCGAGTAGTGGTGCTTCAGGTGATAGTGCTTGATGTACTTCGCCAGCTTATTGCGCATGGGGAAGTGGTGGGTTGAGTAATGGATGTAGTCGTAAACCAGGTAGCCGATGATAAAGCCTGCACAAAACGGCTGTATCCAGGGCTGGGGAATAATCAGCCCGAACAGCAGGTACAGGACCGCCATAATGGGGATGGCACCCGCGGGGGGCATTACCAGGCGGGTCTTGTCCTTGGGGTCTTCATGATGATTGCCGTGGAACAGGAATACCAGCCATTTGCCCAGCTTGCTCTTGGCCGGGAAATGAAACAGGAAGCGATGCAGGCAGTATTCGGTGAGTGTCCAGATGAACGCTCCGGCTACTGCAATACCCACTAATGGCCACCCCGGTAGCTCATATAGCGACACACTGCGCCACAGAAGCCAACCGGCAATAGGTGCCCACATCAGCAGTGGCGTGATGGGGTGCACGTGGGACAGGCGCTCGAGAAGATTGTTCTCGAACAGGCGTATGGATTGGTGTTCTTGTTCAGGCTGCATAGGAATCAACATCGGCTTGCGTGCCGGTCTCCTTGGATGGGTCTATCTTAGTCCTCGGCCACAGACGTTTCGAGCAGAACCAGTCGTCAGGTTGCGCGCGAATCCAGTCTTCAAACTGGTTGTGGACCTGCTGGATCATATCAGTGGCGCGCTCGTTGTCATCGCTACAATGGGTGCTCGCAACGACCGGTGGATGAAATGTCACGCGATAGTGGGCGTCTTTAATGCGCTCCACCTGTACCGGAACCAGCTCGCAATCAAAGCGCATGGCTAGTCTGGCTGGCATCAGTGTCGAAATTTTTTCGCGGCCAAAAAACTGTATGGGACTGCCATCGTCCACGCGTCGATCCATAACCATGGCGGCGGTGCGGCCCTGTTTCATGGCGCGCACCAGCAGTCGGGCACTGTTATCCCGGGGCAGCAGCTCACAGTTCAGTGCGCGCCTTGAATCCATCAATAGCTTGTCCAGCAGAGGGTTGGTGGGCGGTGAATACAGGCTTGCATTGGGCATATTCAGCTTGGCCATGGCGGAGCAAGCCACCTCCCAGTTACTCAGATGCGCGGTGACGATGACACAGGGGCGGCGGGGGTCTGTATAGCTCGGTATGGGCTGGCGTATGTCGATTTGCAGGCGCTGCGGCTCCCGGAGAATGGTGTCCAGGTGTGGGTATTCCAGCATTATCCGGCCCGCGCGTCCCCAGGCGCTCTGTACTCGCTGTTGCAGCTCCTGTTCGCTGACCTCGGGGAAGGCCTGGCGCATATTTTCCTTATAGATCTCGGTCTTGCGGGGCATTTTGGGGCCTACCCAGGCACCCACGCGCGCGCCCAGACGGGATGCGGTGTCCACTGGCAACAGGCGCGCGATTTTGACCAGTAACCATATCAGCACATAATCCACGCGCCACAGCAGCTGGCGCAGGAAGGGATGCTTCCGCGCTACTTTGCGTATTGAATTGCCAACGATGAATTCAGCCAAGACTGTTTCCGCCCGCTCCAGCGTATTTAAATCAGCCGCACATTATAGCGTAATCGCACTATTGTGGGCCGTTTCAATAACGGTCATAGTGCCGAATTGTACAGCTCTTCCAGGCCTTTTTTCAGGCCAATTTTTGGGGACCAGCCGGTGATACGGGTGATGGCCTGGTTGTCCACCACCCAGTCAGGGTGGCGTAGCTCGCGCAGTTTTGGCGGTGTTAGCATGGGGGCTCTTCCGGTGATACGCGCCAGGCGCAGATTGCCAGCGGCAACCGCATCCAACAGCCATTTTGGTAGCTGCCACAGGCGCACCCGTCGCGACCAGGTATGTTCTGCCAGATCGGCCATTTCGCGCCAGTTATAGCCAGCCGCCTTGCCATCGCAAAGGGTGAGGACCTGGTGCTGGCTGGCCTCCTCGCGTAGGCAGGCGATGATGGCCTCCACCAGGTCGGTGACATGGATCAAAGAGGTACGCGCATCGATACTACCGGCCACGGGCGCGATGCCGTGAGACATCATTTGGAATACTGGTAGCATCTCCTTGTCGCCCGGGCCATATACCGCTGGCGGGCGCAGGATTACCCAGTCGATCTGGTCTTCTTGTTCGAGCTGTTGCTCCCCGGCGCGTTTGCTGTGGGCATACCAGGACAAGTGCGCCTGGCTGGCAGCCAGGGAAGACAGTAGTAGAAGCAGTGGTGGCTTTGCTTGGGATTTTACGGCGTCAATGATCGCCGCTGTGCCGCTGACATTGACCCGGTCGAATTCTGCCTGGGAGCTGCCCCTGACGGCTCCTGCCCCGTGGATGACGGCGCTACAGTCGGCGCACAGCTGATGCAGTGTGTCGGTGTCTGCCAGGCTCCCTGGCACCAGCTCAACGCCCAGCTCGGCCAGATTCTGTGCCTTGCCCGGGTCGCGCACCAGGGCCTTGACGCCATAGCCCAGCGCTATAAGGCGCGCGCAGAGAATATTGCCGATAAATCCGGTGGCGCCGGTGACGCCAATCAGGCTGCCGTGCGGGATCAGGCTGAAGCCGCCCTCAGGCGCACTTCTTCAGCGATGCCATTGAGTAGCTCGGCATCGTGTTCGGCAATGAAGTCCAGTCGCGCCTTGGCGCGGGACAGTTTGCCAGAGGAGGTGCGTGGCAGTGAGTGGATGGGTACCAGATCTACGTAGCAGTCCAGGCCCATTTCCAGGCGCATCAGGGCGGTCAGGCGGCGTACCAGGTTGTTGCGTTTCTTGGTGTCTGTTTCGCGACACTGTACGCGCAGTACACAC
Source organism: Gammaproteobacteria bacterium (assembly GCA_024686215.1). Lineage (GTDB taxonomy): Bacteria > Pseudomonadota > Gammaproteobacteria > Pseudomonadales > Halieaceae > JAACFI01. The sequence goes on from JAIBDN010000024.1 coordinate 29,745, forward strand.
ATTTCCTCGCCTTCGTGATCCGGAGCGGAAAAAGACACGGCATCCCCGGAGCGGACTTCTGGCTGGGACTCGGCAACGTGCTCCAGGTCCTGTGGCCAGATGTTGCGGCCGTGAATAATAATCAGGTCTTTCTTGCGACCGGTAATGGTCAATACCCCGTCAGCCAGATAACCGATGTCCCCGGTGTTTAGCCAGCCGTCTTCGCTCAGCGCATAACTGGACTCTTCCGGCAGGTTAAAATAGCCAGACATCACGCTGGGACCGCGTAAGTAGATCACGCCGCTGTGCCAGTCGCCCAGTACTTTGCCATCGTCGCGGATTTCAATCTCGAAGCCCGGTACAGGAACGCCGCAATTTACAAAGTGGCGGCCGCGGCCTTCAGTATCGCCTTCTTGCATCAGTACCGCTTCATGGTTATCGGCGAGGCGGTCGCTGTCAATATGGTGGGTGGTGAAACCGGTCCACAGGGGCGAAAAGCTGATGCCCAGTGTGCATTCAGCCATGCCGTAACAGGCCAGGAATGCGCGGCGGTCAAAACCGCAGGGCTGCAGAATTTCGGCAAAGTGCTCCAGTGTCTCAGGGCGTATCATTTCAGCGCCAATACCGGCGACACGCCAGTTACTCAGGTCATAGCCTTCGAGGTCGTTGGGGCGCACACGGCGGGCACACAGGTCGTAGCCGAAGGACGGAGCGAAAGATATAGTCGCCTTGGACCGGGTCATCAGGTTGAGCCACTGCCTGGGGCGCATGGCAAATTCACGGGTATCCAGGTAATCGATAGACACCTGGGCAGACATGGGTACCAGGACGAAGCCTACCAGTCCCATGTCATGGTAATAGGGTAGCCAGGACATCATGCGGTCTTCGCCGTTCATCTGCAGGCCGTGACCTACCATGCCCTGCAGGTTCGCCATGGCGGTTTGGTGCTTGATAACCACGCCGCGCGGGAAGCGCGTACTGCCGGAGGTGTACTGGATATAGGAAATGTCCTGCGGGGATATTTCGGGCAATTCCTGCGCCTTGACGGGCAGGGCATGAAACGCTTCATGGCTATCGACCATGCGGGTTGCCAGCCCTTCACAGGCTTCCTGCAGGAAAGGTAGGTAACCTTCAGAGGCCACGCCGATAACCGCATCGCTGGCTTCCATCAGGCGTTGCAATTGAGCCACGTAGGCACAATGTGCGCCGATTTTAACGGAGGCTGGCAGAGCCACAGGGATCAGGCCGGCATACTGGCAGGCGAAGAAAAACAGGGGAAATTCAGGGCTGGTTTCTGCCACCAGGGCAACGCGGTCGCCTTTGGTCAGGCCCATGCCCAACAGCTTATGCGACAACTCCACCGCTTGCTCGCGAATTTCGCGATAGCTCAGGCTGGCGTAGATGGCGCCGCGGCCAGTATAAAAGTTGCAGCCTGTTTCACCCTGTGCAGCGTAGTCGAGAGCTTCGGTCAGGGTAGCGAAATCGGCGGAGCGAAATGGCAGTTCGTGGCGGGTTGGTGTGGCGATAATCTGTGTCAATGAACTATCCTCAATTTCGGCGCCCAATGGTCTGGCGCGAATATGCAATAAGTGACTCGACCCATTCCATGCTTGTCAGAGGAATGAATCTCGAGCTAAATTTCCCACCTGGTGTTGCGGGCTCGCATTGTTGTTCTGTACTTGCTGGTGCCCATACGCTCAGGACCTGTCAAAGGGGTTACCTGAATAGGGGGACATCCTAGCATTTTAGGCTCTGGCACTTATATGTAATAATACCAGTGACTAGCGGATACTATTGCCAAGATTTGGCCGTAAACCACCCGTCTCAGGGACTCTTTATAATCTTTTCTATGCATGTTGAACTTCTGTAAGTTCATGTTATATATGCAGTTTTCTGTACTTTGTATCAACGGCGGGGTTTCAACTGTATACTGCCTGAGCGCGCACATCACACGTAGGGCTATGGGGTAGTAATGAGCGATACAGGGGGTTCCGGCATCTCGTTGGAGGTGATGACAGAGAAGGGGCAATTGCGCGATTTCCTCGGCCTGACACACCAGGTTTACGCCTCTGATCCGGTCTGGATTGCCCCGCTGAACTTCATGCAGCGCGAGAAATTTTCCCCCGCTAACCACTTTTTTGAGCATGCTCGCTGGCGTGCATGGGTGGCCTATCGCCAGGGCCGCCCGGTGGGGCGTATTACGGCACAGATCGACGAAATGCACCTGTCCCAACACGATGATGGGGCTGGATACTTCGGCATGTTTGAGGCGCAGGAAGACCCCGAGGTGGTAGCGGCCCTGTTTGGTGCCGCCGAAAATTGGCTGCGTCAGGAAGGTATGCGCAGGGTGCGTGGCCCGTTTAATTTACACGTTAATGACGAAGTCGGGCTGCTGGTTGATGGCTTTAGTACGCCGCCCTATGTGCTGATGGGACATGCGCGTCCGTGGTATGGCGCGGCGGTTGAGGAGCAGGGGTACGCGCCGGTGAAGGATTTACTGGCCTATCATGTGCGACCCGACTTCGAGGCTCCACGGGTGATGATCAAGTTGGCGCAGCGGGTGTCAGACCGGGTGGTAGTCAGGCCAGTGCGGCGTAAGCACCTGGCCGAAGATGCCGCGTTGATGCGCGATATTTTTAATGACGCCTGGCAAGACAACTGGGGGTTTGTACCCCTGGAGGAGGCAGAATGGGAGGAAACTGTTACCACCCTGGCCAAGTTGATGCCCGATGACTATATCCAGATTGCCGAATACGACGGTGAGCCGGTCGCGTTTATCGTCGCACTGCCCAATCTCAACGAGGCCGCCCGTGATCTCAAAGGCAAGCTATTGCCATTCGGTTGGTTGAAACTGCTGTGGCGCCTCAAGGTGCGCCATCCGAAAACTGCGCGAGTGCCACTGATGGGGGTGCGCCAGAGTTTTCAGCACTCGCGGATGGGCCCCACCCTGGCTTTCATGGTGATCGACGCCGTGCGTAAGGCATTGCACGGGCGCGGTGTGAAGGATGTGGAAATGGGCTGGATCCTCGAAGATAACGAGGGAATGCGTAATATTATTGAAACTATCGGCGGAGAAGCGTACAAACGTTACCGCGTGTACGAAAAGGAACTATAGCGGCTTATGCACCTCGACCCCCAGCAACACCAGATGACGGCAATCGTACTCGCCGGCGACCGCACCAAAGCGGATTCCCTGATCAACCACTCCGAGGCGGGGTGTAAGGCGATGATAGATATCGACGGCCTGCCCATGGTGCGTCGAGTGCTGAATTCCCTGCGCGCATCCCACGTGGTTAACAAAATTTGCCTGGCCGGTCCCGAGGCGAGTGAGGTGGCTACCGACGAGCCGCTGGCGAAATGGGTAAAGGATGGCGAAATACTGTGGCGCGAGCCCGAGTCGAGTCCCAGTACCAGCGCCTTTCACGTGATGGAATCGCTGGATCCCGAAGAGGCAGTCCTGTTGACCACGGCTGACCATCCCCTGTTGACCCCTGAAATTGTGGATGCCTTCGGTCGCCAGAGCTTGGCCGATGATGTGGACGTGGTGGTGGGGTTGGCTCCGCATGCGCTGGTGTTGGAAGCCTACCCGGGGATCAAGAAAACCGTATTGCGCTTCAGTGACGGAGAATTCTGTGGCTGTAACCTGTTTGCGTTTATCACCCCGGAGGGGCGTCGTGCCGCCAGGTTCTGGCGCAAGATCGAACAGCAGCGCAAAAAACCGCTGGTAGTGATTGGCCTGCTGGGCTGGGGTGCGATTATCCGTTATCGCCTGGGATTACTGTCGCTGGAAGAGGCCTTGGCCAAGCTCAGCAAACGTCTGGGTTTGCGCATACGTCCGGTGATTTTGCCCTACGCCAATGCCGCCATCGACGTGGATTCGATTTCCGATCTGATACTGGTCAAGGGCTCTATTGCCAAGGCGGCCGCTGAGGACGCCTGATGTCCATCTGACGTTGTTCCCCGGGGGTGAACTCCCCACTTTTCGGGTCATAGCAGCGCTGCTCTATCCCCAGCTGCCAGCCGTCATCATCAGGCTCCACAGTGTAGCGGTTATAGCGTGCAGTATCCGCTCCATGCAAGCCCAGAGCCGAGGCTGAGGGCACCGCGATTACCGGCACCGTGCCATCGGTGGTTGCCATTTCATGGAAGTGCGCCCGGTGCCCATGCCCGTGTAGTACCAACTCCGCGCCGTGTTCGGCGATAATATCCTGCACCGCACTGGCATTGGTCAGTCGCTTGCGCCATTTCTCTACTCCCGGGAGGGGGCAGTGGTGCAGGAACACTACCCGGAACAGGCCGCGCTTGGCACAGTCCTGCAGCAGCTCCGGCAGTGCTTCCAGTTGCTGCTGGTCGATTGTGCCGGAGGCCATTAACGGCGGTTTGGGGCAGGCGGTGGACAGGCCAATAAATGCCAGTTGTCCGCGCACGCGCAGGCTGGGGAACGGTTTTCTCTGGTCGCGATCACCGCTTGCTGCTGCGTCGGAGGCCATATAGTCCTGCCACAGGGCATAGGTCTGCTGCCAGTCGGCG
>JAIBDN010000048.1 GCA_024686215.1 Gammaproteobacteria bacterium
CGCCACGCGGTGCGCTGGCACTGCTCGATTGTGCCAAGACCTGGGCGGTGATGCACAGCCGTGGGCATGTCGTGCCGGAAGATCTGCAGATGGTACTGCCCTCAGTGGCCTCCCACAGATTGTTGCCTGCCGGCGACTACGCTGGAGATGGTGCGGCTCTGGTCAGCCTGCTGCAGCGTAACGTGGATGTGATTCGGGCCTGATCGCCCGGAGCCATTGCGCATGCTGAGTCAGGAGCTGGGCGGGCAGGGTATACGACAGCGTCTGCGCGCCCGTTTCCGCGCCTGGGTCAATCGCCGTATTCCACCGGCGCGTGCGGTAACACTGAACCAGCGGCGAATTTTTATCTTTCCTTCGCGCGCCGGATTTTTCTTTGGCCTGAGCCTGCTGTTGATGCTCGCCACCGCCATCAACTACCAGAATAATATGAGCTATGCGCTTACTTTTCTGTTGTTCACGCTGTTTATCATTGCCACTTTACACACTTATGCCAATTTGTCCGGTTTGACGATTCGGGCGTTGCGCGCCCAGTCAGCCTTTCCGGGACAGCAGGCCGAATTTGATCTGCAGGTGGAACGCGGTAAACGCCGCGCACACTTTGCGCTGCACCTGATGTGGCCCGAAAGCAGTGAGGACCTGGTGAACCTGGTCACCGCAGACAGCGTCCGGGTGCAATTACATACGGCGGTGGGCAAGCGTGGATGGTTTAGTCCCGGACGATTGTTGCTGGAATCCACTTATCCGCTGGGCCTGTTGCGCTGCTGGACGTGGATAGATCTGGATCTGTATGCGCTGGTGTATCCGCAGCCGCTGGCTTGTGCAGAATTGCCCGGTCTGGCCAGTGACAGGCCGGATGGTGCTGCCGTAGCAGTCAGCGGCAGCGATGACTTCTACGGTTTTCGTGATTACCGGCGCGGCGATTCATTGCGGCAACTGCACTGGAAAGGCCTGGCTAAAGGGCAGGCTTTGCAAAGTAAGCAATACGCGGCGTATGCCGATCGCAGTGTGTGGCTGGACTGGGATATGTTCAGCGGTTTACCCACCGAGATGCGCTTGTCGTATCTGTGTTACTGGGCACTTGAATTCGACCGGCGTAATGAGGAGTACGGCCTGCGTATTCCCGGAGAGCTTATTCAGCCCGGTATCGGCGAAAAACACCGCAGCGAGATCCTCAAAGCCCTCGCACTTTACCAGGTGCCGGAGCGGCACGCGTGAAGTTATTGCAGCAAGTGCCGCGCAACGCACTGGCGTGGATTATCATCAGCCTGTTCACCCTGCTGGCCCCCCACGTGGGTCGTATACCGTTATGGATACTGTTGATCTATTTGTTTGCCGCAGTTTGGCGCATACAGGTTTATCGCGGTCATTGGTCGTTTCCCGGACGCTGGGTCAAAGTGGTGATGACTGTCAGCGGCTTTGCCGGGATCTATTTTAGCTTCGGCTCACTGATTGGCCTGGAGCCTACTGTTGCGCTGCTGCTAACGGCCTTTGCCCTGAAACTGATTGAACTGGTGTCACGCAAGGACGCCTACGTATTGATTTTCCTGGGTTACTTCGTGTGTATCACTGAATTCCTGTTCACCCAGGATTTATTGATTGTGCTGTATTCCCTGTTGAACGTGATCATTGTCACCACCGCCCTGGTGGCCCTGCACCAGCCGGGGGAACACCAGTTTAATCGCAGCACCATACGCCTGGCTGGCACGATGATAGTGCAGGCCATGCCGCTGATGCTGGTATTGTTTTTCCTGTTCCCGCGTATTGGTCCGCTGTGGACAGTGCCGGTGAAGAGCCATACGGCGAAAACCGGCATGAGCGATTCCATGAAACCCGGGGATATTTCCAATTTGAGTCAATCTGCCGACGTCGCTTTCCGGGCGCAGTTCGCCGGGGCGATACCGGACAAGTCACAACTGTATTGGCGCGGCCTGGTGTTCAGTAAACTGGAGGAAGGTGCCTGGAGCAGTCTGGGCTATTGGGATGTGCCCCTTGCGGAGCGGCGGCAGCAGGCGGTAGAGACCAGTGGCGCCTCGCTGGACTATAGCGTCATCATGGAGCCTACCCAGCAGAACTGGTTATTCAGTTTACGCTACGCCACCCCCGATCGCCCGGGTATTCTTGCGGCGCCGGATTTTCGTCTGTATTCGCTGGCGATAGTGGAGGCCGAATTTCAGTATGCCGTAAGCTCCTGGCCTGAGGCAGTGCTGGAGGCAGAGCTTTCAGAGTGGCGGCGCAAAGTGGAACTGCGCCTCCCGCGTGGCGATAACCCTCGACTGCACGAATTGGCGGCATCCCTGCGCGACAAAAGCGATTCTGATCAGGACTATATTGATGCCGTTCTGACTCACTTTAATACGCAGCCCTTTGTTTACACACTGAAACCACCGTTATTACCCGATGATGACGCTATGGATGTGTTCATGTTCGATACCCGCCGGGGATTCTGTGAACACTATGCCTACGCATTCACCGTGATGATGCGTGCCGCGGGCATTCCTGCGCGTGTGGTGGCGGGCTACCAGGGTGGTGAAATCAACCCGGTGAATAAAACGGTGATTGTGCACCAGTTCGATGCCCATGCCTGGGCCGAGGTATGGTTGCCGGGAGAGGGCTGGGTGCGGGTGGATCCCACCGCGGCCGTCTCTCCGCAGCGTATAGAGTTGGGCCTGGAACAGGCGGTAGCGGCGGAAGGCACTTTTCTTGTCGACTCACCCTTATCGCCTTTGCGCTATCGCAGCGTTGCCTGGATCAACCAGTTGCGCTTGCGTTATGACGCATTGACCTATCGCTGGCAGAGTTGGGTGGTGGGCTTTGACGGGACGATGCAGTTTGAGCTACTGCGTGATGTGTTTGGGGAGATCAGCGCCGGACGTTTCGCTGCGACCCTGATTGGCACCTGGGCTTTGGTGCTACTGCCGGTGGCTATCAGCCTGTTGCGCAAGCGCGATACCAAACGGCAGCGCCCGGTAGACAAGCTCTACCTGCAGCTGTGTGAGCGTTTGGGGAAATTGGGTTACCCGAGATTGGCAGGTGAATCGGCCGCGCACTACGCTGAGCGGATTGCACAACAGCGCCCCGAGTGGGGGGATGAATTGCGGCGGCTAAGTACGGCTTATACGTCCCTGGCCTATGCTCCACCAGCGGCAACACCTGATCCAATGCAGGAAAAAGTCTTTTCCAGGGCAGTGCAGAAGTTCAGGCCGCGTAAATCCAGAGCCTGATCACCGGCTCGCGGCGATAAAGCTGATCCACGCCTGGGTATTGATAAACCCGTTCCCATAGGACTCCCATTCTGCCGACAGGCCCTGCGCGGAAATGTCTTCTACGCTCATTCCCTGATCCAGCATGCTGACCACTGCAGCAGTGGTAGTCGTGAGCATGTGGTGATAGCGCTGCAGATCTGCCTTGTTCGCCAGGCTGCCATGGCCGGGTACGACCACGGTCTTAGCGTCTATTCTGGCCAGGATGGTCGCGACATTGTCCGCATAACTGAACACGTTGCCCCCGGAGCCAACGTCCACGAAAGGAAAGCGCTCTTTGAAAAAGTGATCGCCCATGTGCACCACGTTTTCCTGCACAAAAAATACCACGCTGTCGCCATCGGTATGACCCCTGGCGAAATGCTGTACCTCTAACTGCTCAGCGTTGAAATGCAACAAGATGGAGTCACCGTAAGTCACTACTGGCAAGGCTGCTTTTGGGCTGGCTTCTACCACGCGCTGCAAGGCCTTCATCTCCTGGCGTGTGGACATGCGCTGGTAGACATTGCTGTGTGCCATGATGATGGATCCGCGTTCTCCCCAGTAGCCGTTGCTGCCAACGTGGTCAAAATGCCAGTGGGTGTTGATGACAAAGCGCGGTACGCCTTCACCTCCGGATAACTGCTTGAGGGCCGTGTGGTAGGCATCGGCATACTCGGCATAGTCGTCATCGATAATGAGAATACCGTCCTCACCCACGGACGCTACAACGTTGCCACCCTTGCCCTGTAACAGGTGGAGATTGCCTTTGATGGCGGTAGTGCTGACACTGGGCTCAGCGTCACCGTCTTGCGCGTAAAGTGCGGCTGCAGCCAATAACAGCGCTGCAGTCAGGGTAAGCTTCAGGAGTTGCTTCATACAGATAGTTTCCTTGTGCCTTGCAGAGAACATTGACGAGCCACAAGGATAGACCACTTAGCGTAGTTCAGCTAAGTGAGGCGGGGTAGGTGTTGGCAATACCCGGCGACCGGTTGGTGCGGTCGCCGCGTGATCGAATGCGCTTAGACGGCGACTTCCTGGATCTCTACTGCGGCTATACGCGCGCCTTCTTCCGCACTCTTCTGGAACGAAGCGATCTGGTCGAAGTTGAGATACCGGTAAATTTCGTCAGCCATGGAATCCAGGTTCTTAGCGAACTCCAGATACTCTGCCGGCGTGGGCAATTTGCCCAGGATGGCACCTACTGACGCCACTTCAGCCGAAGTCAGGTACACATTGGCACCATCACCCAGGCGGTTGGGGAAGTTCCGGGTTGAGGTAGACAATACCGTGGAATTAGCTGCCACCCGTGCCTGGTTACCCATACACAAGGAACAGCCGGGCATCTCGGTGCGCGCACCCGCAGCGCCAAAGATATTGTAGTAGCCTTCCTCCATCAGCTGGTGTTCGTCCATCTTGGTGGGCGGTGCCAGCCACATGCGGGTGGAAATGCCGCCTTGGTGCTGGTCCAGCAGTTTACCCGCTGCGCGGAAGTGACCGATGTTGGTCATGCAGGAGCCAATGAAGACCTCATCGACTTTGTCGCCGGCCACACTGGACAGCAGGCGCGCATCATCAGGGTCATTTGGCGCACATACTATAGGCTCGGTGACTTCGGCCAGGTCGATCTCGATAACCTCCGCGTAAACCGCATCGGCATCGGCCTTCATCAGGGTGGGTTCTGCCAGCCACTCTTCCATCTTGCTTGCACGCCGTTCCAGGGTGCGCGGGTCGCCGTAACCTTCGGCGACCATGGAGCGCATCAGTACAATATTGGAGCGCAGGTACTCGGCGATAGATGCTTCGCTGAGGTCGATGGTACAGCCTGCGGCGGAACGTTCGGCAGATGCATCGGACAGCTCAAAGGCCTGTTCTACCGAGAGGTCTCCCAGACCTTCAATTTCCAGGATGCGGCCGGAGAAGGCGTTCTTCTTGCCTTTCTTTTCTACGGTGAGCAGGCCCTGTTGGATAGCGTAATAGGGAATGGCATGGACCAGGTCGCGCAGGGTAATGCCCGGTTGCATCTCGCCTTTGAAGCGCACCAGTACCGATTCCGGCATATCCAGCGGCATCACGCCGGTGGCGGCGGCAAAAGCCACCAGCCCGGAACCCGCGGGGAACGAAATGCCCATGGGGAAGCGGGTATGCGAGTCGCCGCCGGTACCGACGGTGTCAGGCAGCAGCATGCGATTGAGCCAGGAGTGGATCACGCCGTCGCCCGGGCGCAGTGACACACCACCGCGGGTCATGATGAAATCCGGCAGGGTGTGCTGGGTGTCTATATCCACAGGCTTGGGGTAGGCCGCGGTATGGCAGAAAGACTGCATGGTCAAATCGGCGGAGAAACCCAGGCAGGCCAGGTCCTTCAGTTCGTCACGAGTCATCGGGCCAGTAGTGTCCTGGGAGCCCACGGTAGTCATCTTCGGCTCGCAATAGGTGCCGGGCCGCATGCCCTCAGTACCACAGGCGCGGCCGACCATTTTCTGTGCCAGGGAGAAACCTTTGTCGCTGTCTGCAGGCGGGACCGGCTTGCGGAACAGTTCAGATTCTTCCAGGCCCAGCGCATCGCGTGCGCGGGTGGTCAAACCGCGGCCAATGATCAGGTTGATACGTCCGCCGGCGCGAACTTCGTCCAGCAATACGTCGGATTTCAGTTCAAATTCACTGACTACATCACCGGACTCGCTCAGTATCTTGCCATCGTAGGGACGGATTTCGATAACATCGCCCATGCCCAGGTCGTCTACAGGAGCCTCAAATACCAGTGCTCCAGCGTCTTCCATGGTGTTATAGAAAATCGGGGCAACCTTGCCGCCGATACAGATGCCGCCACCTTTCTTGTTGGGTACGCCGTCAATGTCGTCGCCAAAAAACCACAGGACAGAGTTAGTGGCAGATTTGCGGGATGAGCCGGTGCCCACCACGTCGCCGACAAAAGCGACGGGCAGGCCCTGGTTCTGGATTTTCTCGACCTGCTTCATCGGGCCGGTAACGCCGTGTTCTTCAGGCTCCAGGCCGTCGCGGGTCATTTTGTACATGGCCAACGCGTGCAGGGGGATGTCGGGGCGCGACCAGGCATCCGGTGCGGGGGACAAATCATCGGTATTGGTTTCACCGGTTACCTTGAATACAGAGACCTTGATTGACTCAGGTACTGCGTCCTGCGAGGTGAACCACTCGCCGTCGGCCCAGGATTGCATTACTGCTTTAGCATTCTCATTACCCTGTTGCGCCAGATCTGCCACATCGTGGAAAGCATCGAACATCAGCAGCGTGTGTTTGAGCTCGGCTGCCGCTTTGGTGCCCAGCTGGGCATCGCCCAGTAATCCGACCAGGGTTTCAATGTTGTAACCACCGTGCATATTGCCCAGCAATTTGACTGCCATGCTGGCGTCGATCAGGTCGCACCGGGTTTCGCTTTTGGCAAGGGCGGAGAGGAAGCCAGCTTTGACGTAAGCGGCTTCGTCTACGCCAGGAGGGACGCGATTGGTGATTAAGTCCAGCAGGAATGCTTCTTCGCCGGCTGGAGGATTTTTAATCAGTTCCAACAACCCTGCAACCTGCTCGGCACTCAGGGGTTTTGGGGGGATATTCTGACTGGCGCGTTCGGCGACGTGGTCGCGGTAAGCTTCAAGCACGGTAGAGCTCCTTTGGTTGGCTGAATCCCCCGAATGTGAGTGCGTCGGGGCAATTCTGAATCGGTGTAAAAGCGGCGTGAAGTATAGACTACGTGGCCATTAAGATAAATAAATCAGCTGCTTATATCGTGCATTCACAGAACTGATAACGTAAACTCCCAGCCAGTCAAAAGGCCCCGGAAATTGCGCGGTACCATGCTCGAACCTCCTGTAAAAACGCCCTGTATCGGTGTCTGCTCCACCGGTATTGGCGACGCTGTGTGCCGCGGTTGCAAACGTTTCTGCCACGAGGTGATCGACTGGAACGGCTATACTCCACAGCAAAAGAAAATCGTTGATAATCGCTTATCCGGCTTTCTTTCCCAGTGTGTAAGCAACAAGCTGCAGGTTACCGACAAAGCCTTGTTGCAATGGCAATTGAATGTACAGCAATTGGCTTACAACGAGAGTCACGACGAGTACTGCTGGGTGTATAGCTTGATCAAGGCCGGTGCCAGCCAGATCGCCGATAGTAGTGAATATGGCTTCATGGTGGATAGGCTTTATCACGATACTCCGCTGACAGAATTGCGCGAGATGATAGACACGGAATTCTTTATTCTCTCCCAGGCCCATTATGAGCGCTATATGTTGACCCCCGACCTGTTTGAGCAGCGCAATACACCATGAGTGATCTGCAACCGATACGCGATTTCCTGCTGTGTGCGACGCCCGGAGCCTGGGTGGATTGGGCTTTACAGCACCCGGATATCCTGCTGATAGATCACGCCAACTGCGAAAAAAAGGCGGCGTCAACGGCGCTGAACCTGATGTATCGCTATGTCGAGCATCACCAGTTACTGCTCAAGTTGTCGCGCCTGGCGCGAGAAGAGTTGCGTCATTTTGAGCAGGTCATTGCGCTGATGAAGAGCAGGGGGATCGAGTATGAGCAGATTGCAGCGGCGCGCTACGCCGGAGAGCTGCGCAAGCAAGCGCGCAGCCACGAGCCGGCACGCCTGATAGACACGCTGCTCATTGGCGCCATTATCGAGGCGCGCTCCTGTGAGCGCTTTGCGGTGCTGGCGCCGGAACTGGACGCTGAGCTCAGTGAATTTTATGGCTCCCTGTTGAAGTCTGAGTCGCGGCACTTCCTGGACTACCTGAAGTTGGCGCGGGAATTGGGATCACCCGAAGAGGTGGAGCAGCGCTTACCCGTATTGCTGCAGCGGGAACGGGAGCTGATTGAGTCGCCGGATGAGGAATTTCGTTTCCACAGCGGAGTCCCGCTTCTCCAGTAGCATTAATAGACACATTAAATATCTACAGTAAGTTACTGAAAAATATAAAATTATATAGCCCTAGCTCAGTAATATTAATAAATACATTAAGTATCTATAGTAAGTTACTGAATAATATTAAAATTATATAGCTCTAAATTCTCTTCTGTCGCTTCAATCACCCAGCCCTGTGAATGCCAGTCTCCCAGCACCCAGCGAGTCCCCGCCGTGTGCTCGTGACGTGCCGGTCGATGGGTATGGCCGTGTATCATTTGCCGCACCGTGTGCTGACGCAGGCTGTTTTCCACCTCATCCGGGGTGACGTCCATGATGTCCGCGGCTTTGTTGCTGTTGGCTGCCTTGCTCATGCCACGCAACTGGCTGGCCAGCTCGCGTCGCCGGGGTAATGGCTGTTGCAGTATCTCGCGCTGCCACTGTGGGTCGCGCGCGCGCTGGCGAAAGCGCTGGTACTCGCTGTCAGCCGTGCACAGGCTGTCACCGTGCAGCAGCAGGGTGGGCGTGCCATACAGGTCAATGACGCTGGGGTCTGGCAGAAGGCGCGCCCCTGCATCGTTGCAGAATGCGTCGCCCAGCAGAAAATCCCGATTGCCCTGCATAATGTACAGCTCGGGCCCGCTTGCGCTGAAACGCTGCAGTAGGGTACGTAACTCCTGCGCCAATGCGGCATCGTCGTCATCGCCAATCCACGATTCGAACAGATCGCCGAGAATATAGAGTGCGTCGCAGTTGTTGTGCTTAAGCAGGAATGCCGCCAGTGCCCGCGTGACAGCGGGTCTGGCGGCATCCAGATGCAAGTCTGAAATGAACAGGGTGCTGGACACGCAAGCGGCCCGCGCGAGGCGTTAGCCTTCGACGATTTCCACGGATTCGATGATCACCGGGTCCGTGGGTACATCCTGGTGGCCACCCTGGCTGCCGGTTGCTACGCCGCGAATTTTGTCCAGAACTTCGCTGCCCTCGGTGACTTTGGCAAATACGGTGTAACCCCAACCCTGCATGTTCTTGCCGGAGTGATTGAGGAAGTCGTTGTCTTTTACATTAATAAAAAACTGGGCTGTCGCAGAGTGGGGGTCCGTGGTGCGTGCCATGGCAACTGTGCCAAAGTCATTTTTCAGGCCGTTGTCGGCCTCGTTTTCAACAGGCTCACCGACGTCTTTCTGTTGAAAGTCGGTATCGAAACCGCCACCCTGAATCATAAAGTTGTCGATGACCCGGTGGAAAATGGTGCCATCGTAAAAGCCGTCGCGGGCGTATTGCAGAAAATTCGCCACGGTTTTTGGCGCTTTCTCAGCGTCCAGTTCCAGTTTGATTTCGCCGAAAGTGGTGCGGATTATGACCATGTTGTCGTCCCTGTTGGTAGCTGTGAGAGCGAGCAATGATACGGACTTTTTCTCGCCAGTAAAACATCAGCCGCCTAAAGATGGGCACAATTACGCAGTTCTCTGCAGCAAAGGGCCAATTCGCTATAAGAGACCGCCTTCTATGGCTATAATACGCGCCCTTTGAAATACCCGGTTACGTAAAAATCATGGAAAACACGCCAGCCAGCAATTTTCTGCAGAGCATTATTGCCGAGGATATCTCCAGTGGCAGGGTCCAGGAGGTGGTGACCCGCTTTCCGCCTGAGCCCAATGGCTATCTGCATATAGGCCATGCTAAATCGATCAGCGTCAATTTCGGGCTGGCCGAGGCTAACGGTGGCCGCTGTAATCTGCGCTTTGATGATACCAATCCGGAGAAGGAGAGCCAGGAATTCATTGACTCCATTCTGGAGGATGTGCGTTGGCTGGGATACCAATGGGACGGAGAGGTGCGTTATGCCTCCTCGTATTTCCAGCAGCTGTATGCATGGGCCATGTTCCTGGTGGAAGACGGCAAGGCCTACGTGTGTGATCTCAATGCGGAGCAAGCGCGTGAGTATCGTGGCACCCTGACCGAGCCCGGCAGGAACAGTCCGTACCGCGAGCGCAGTGTGGCGGAAAATCTGGACCTGTTAGCGCGAATGAAGGCTGGCGAGTTCGATGAGGGCAGTAAAGTGCTGCGTGCAAAGATCGATATGGCCGCGCCCAATATGAATATGCGCGATCCCATTCTGTATCGCATACGCAAGGTTGCGCATCACCAGACCGGCACTGATTGGGTGATTTATCCCACCTATGACTTTGCGCATGGTCAGGAGGATGCGATTGAGGGGGTTACGCATTCCGTGTGCACGCTGGAATTTGCGGACCACCGTCCCTTATACGAATGGTTTATCAGTAACCTGCCGGTCAGTTCGCAACCACGGCAGTTTGAGTTCGGGCGTCTTAATGCGAGTTATACGGTCACCAGTAAGCGCAAGTTGAAGCGTCTGGTAGACGACGGCATGGTACAGGGCTGGGACGACCCGCGTATGCCCACTATTGCCGGCATGCGCCGACGGGGATTCACGCCGGCTGCGATCCGTCATTTCTGCGACATGATCGGTACCACCCGCGGAGAAGGCGTGGTGGACATTGCCATGCTGGAACACGCTATTCGCGATGATCTCAACGAAAATGCCCCGCGCGGCATGTGTGTTCTGAATCCGTTAAAAGTCGTGCTGAGCAATTATCCTGAGGCACAGCTAGAGCAACTGAGCGTGCCGGCACATCCCTCCAGAGAGGATCTGGGTCAGCGCATCCTGCCCTTTACTCGCGAGCTGTATATCGATGCAGAGGACTTCAGGGAAGAGGCCAACAAAAAATTCAAGCGCCTGGTGTTGGGTAAGCGTGTGCGTCTGCGCAACGCCTACGTGATTGAAGCCGATGGGGTCGAGCTGGACGAGGCCGGTAATATCGTCGCGGTGCTCGCTCACTTGATCCCCGGCACGCTTGGCAATGATCCCGAGGACGGGGTGAAGCCCAAGGGGGTTATCCAGTGGGTTTCGGCTCGCGAGGGCAAGTGCGCCACGGTGCGCCTATACGACCGCTTGTTCAATGATGTAGCGCCGGACAAGGGGGAGAGTGATTTTATGGATTTAATCAATCCGGATTCACTGCAGGTGGTTACCCAGGCATGGATCGAACCCGCGTTGGCACAGGCTGCTGCAGAACAGAATTTCCAGTTTGAACGCGTGGGCTATTTTGTCGCCGATCGCTACGATCACAGCACCGATGCGCCGGTATTCAACCGCACGATAAGCCTGCGTGATACCTGGAATTCAGGATAATAACCACTATGAGTCTCAAGCTATACAACACCATGAGCGGCGCCAAGGAAGTGTTTGAACCGCTGGTGGCTGATACCGTCACCATGTACGTGTGCGGTCCCACGGTCTACAACCTGGCGCATATCGGTAATGCCAGGCCGGTAGTGGTATTCGATACGCTGTTTCGCCTGTTACAGACGCAATTCAGCCAGGTGACCTACGCGCGCAATATAACCGATGTCGATGACAAGATTATTGACGCAGCCCGCGAAGGGCAGCGCAGTATCGAATCGATAACCGATGAGTTCACCGCCAAATACCGCGAGGATATGGCGCAACTTAATACGCTGGCGCCCACGCTGGAACCCCACGCCACGCATAATATCGAGCCGATGATTGCTCTTACGCTGACCCTGATCGAAAAAGGGCACGCCTACGAAGCACAGGGGCATGTGCTGTTTGCTGTAGATTCCATGGAAGATTACGGCAAGCTGTCAAATCGCTCCCTCGACGATATGCTCGCGGGGGCACGGGTGGAGGTCGCGGACTATAAGCGCCACCCTGGCGATTTCGTGTTGTGGAAACCGGCCGCAGAAACGGATCCGGGTTGGGACAGCCCGTGGGGCAGGGGGCGCCCTGGCTGGCACCTGGAGTGTTCCGCCATGATTCGAGAACACCTGGGTGAGACCATTGATATTCACGGCGGTGGCCGCGACCTGATCTTCCCGCACCACGAAAACGAGATCGCCCAGAGCCGCTGTGCTCACGGCGGAGATTATGTGCGCTATTGGATGCACAACGCCTACCTCGACCTGGACGGTGAAAAAATGTCCAAGTCGCTGGGTAATGTGCGCACTGTCCGCGACTTGCTGCAGGTGTATCGCGGAGAAGTACTGCGCTTTGCGCTACTGTCGGCGCACTATCGCTCGCCGCTGAACTTCTCCGCAAGCGTGCTGGAACAGGCGGAAACGACCCTGAATGGTCTCTACAGCACCTTGCGCGACGTGCAGGGTACAGCGGTGGATACAGGAATGCTTCTCGCCGATGAGCCTTTCTACCAGGCACTCAACGACGACCTGAATACGCCGATAGCCATCGCTGAAATTCACGCACTGGCTAAACAGGTACACAAAGCGCCGGCAGAAGAAAAGCCTGCATTGAAAGCGCGAATATTGGCTGCCGGTGCATTGCTGGGTATTTTGCAGCAGGATCCTCAGCAGTGGCTGCAGGGCGCATCGTCGGATGACGCTATTTCTGCTGCGGATATCGAGGCACTGATCGTGGAGCGCCAGGAGGCCAAGCTGGCGAAAAACTATGCGCGGGCTGATGAAATTCGTGAAGAGCTGTCTGCTGCCGGTGTGGTTCTGGAAGATTCCCGCGAAGGCACCCAATGGAAGCGCGGTTCCGATTAAACCCGCAGCTTGTGCGCTGCAAGTTTCTCGACGTCAGCGCAAAGAACCTGCCGACTAGCCCAGGCTTTTTTCTCCAGACTGCACGCTTTGCTCGATGAGAGTGTTGATTGTCATAGGGCCGACGCCGCCTGGAACGGGGGTATAGGCCGAGGCCTTGTCCGTTAACGCCGAGAGCTCGATATCGCCGACACCGCCGGGATGGTAGCCAGCGTCGATCACCACAGCGCCGTCTTTCACCCATTCCGCTCGAATAAACTCGGGCTTGCCGACCGCACCCACCAGAATATCCGCCTGGGCCACAATGCCGGGCAGGTCGCGGGTGCGGGAGTGACAAATGGTTACAGTGGCATGCTTTTCCAGCAACATCATTGCCATGGGCTTGCCCAGGATAGGGCTGCGACCTACCACCACGGCATGTTTTCCCTCTATCTCGATGCCGTAGTGCTCGAGAATACGCATGATGCCCTGGGGTGTGGCGCAGCCGTAGGCTGGCTCTCCCATCGCCATACGGCCAAAGCCCAGGCAGGTCACCCCGTCAACGTCCTTGGCAAGAGCGATCGCGTCGAAGCAGGCGCGCTCATCGATCTGCTCGGGCACGGGATGTTGCAGTAATATTCCGTGAACATCCGGATTGGCGTTGAGTTCGTCGATCTTCGCCAACAGCTCTTGCGTGGTCGTTGCCGAGGGCATTTCTACCGCGATAGAGTCCATGCCAACCCTGCGGCAGGCATTCCCTTTCATTTTGACGTAGGTGGCAGACGCGGGATCATCACCCACTAACAGGGTAGCAAGAATAGGGGCCTTGCCTGCGGATTGCTGCTTGAGTCGCTCTACGCGGGACAGTAAATCGGCCTCGGATTCAGCCGCCAGGGATTTGCCGTCCAGAACAATTGCGGGCATATTGCGGGTTCCTTTTGCATGGGTGTGAGCAGATCGGTTGATCCGCCTTGCACAAAAGGGCGTATTCTCCCACGATGAGCTGCACTAGTGGAAGGGTAGTGCTGGTAAAACTGTAGTAAAACCATCACACTGGCGTTGACGCTCACCATGCGCGTGGGTATGATGCGCCCTCCTGAAAACAGGGCTTGGCGGCAGCGTCATGAAAGATCGTTCGGGGTATAGCGCAGTCTGGTAGCGCGCCTGCTTTGGGAGCAGGATGTCGGGAGTTCGAATCTCTCTACCCCGACCAACTTTCCGTTAGTATCGGTTTGCTTGGTGTCTCTGTATTTGGGCTTTTCTTGATGGTGGCCGTAGCTCATCTGGTAGAGCACCGGATTGTGACTCCGGAGGTGGCGGGTTCAAGACCCGTCGGCCACCCCAATACCTCGGTATATAATCGGGCCTCTGTGGGGGTATAGCTCAGCTGGATAGAGCACCGGCCTTCTAAGCCGACGGTCGCAGGTTCGAATCCTGCTACTCCCGCCATCTACAGGCGTGTCCATTCCGGTCACCCAAAATACCTTCCTTTTTAGCTAACGGCGCAACCTGCTGAATTTCACCGTTTTCGGCGGCGCTGAAGCAGAATATACTGGCCTTTTGATACACCGGAGTTTTTAGTGCAGTTACTATCACCGCGTCTTCGCGTCCTGTTGATGATTGTCGTCTGGCTGGTAGCCGTATTTGCACTGGTTTTGTGGCTCAGTGGTGCCCGCGAGTCCCGCGTTACTGTGGCGGCGGGTCCGGCCGGTAGCGAGACACTGGCATTGACCCAGGCCATCGCCAAGGAAATAAACGAGGCGCAGCTGGGCATACGCATGCTGGTGTTTGAAACCGGCGGCAGCACGGAGAACCTGCGTCTGCTGGACAGCGGACGCGTGGACATGGGCACTATCCAGGCCGATACTCCAAGCACTGACGGTGTGCAGGGGGTCACCACGCTGTACAACGACGCGTATCACCTGATCGTAAGGGAAGAGGCGGGGATTCACAGCTTTGCTGATCTGCCGGGGCATCGCATCGCGATACCACCGGTCAGCAGCGGTCAGTTCAGTTCCTTCTGGTTCCTGGCTGATCATTACGGCATTGTTGCGGAGCGCCTGAATGCCTTGCCAATGTCTGAGGCCGCGGCAAATTTTGCCATGCAACAGGGCCAGGTGGATGCGGTATTTCGCGTACGTGCACCCGGAAACCGGGCTATCCGTGACCTTATTGGTGACAACAAACTGGAACTGGTCGCGATTGGGCAATCCGAGGCATTGGCTTTAAAACAACCGGCTATTGCGCCGGGCATTATCCCGCTGGGTTCCTATCGTGGCTCACCGGCACTGCCCGAAGCGAATCTGGATACTGCAGTGGTGGAGCGCCTGCTGGTAGCGCGCACCGACATGGATCCTAACCTCATCTACAAAATTACCCGGGCCATTTACGAACTGAAACCCGAGATACTGGAGTCCAGCAAACTGGCCGGGTTTATTGGTCCCTTGCCCAACGATTCCGAAAGCGTCATTACCGCTCATCCGGGTGCGCGGTCCTATTACGACCGGGAAAAGCCCGGCTTTATGCAGCAAAATGCCAAACTGGTGTCGGCGCTGCTTTACGTCGTAGCCATATTGATCTCCGCCGGGCTGGCCTTGCGTACCCACTGGGTCCGTTCCCGACGCATGCGTATGCATACCTTCAATAAGCGGCTTATGGACATAGCGACTGCGGCGCGGGCGGATACCCTGCTAGAACAACTGTTGCAGCGCAAACATCAACTGATGGATATGCTGGAGGAGGTGGTGGGAGACCTGGATCGCGAAAAGGTCAGCCAGGAAGAATTTGAACACTTCTCTTTCACCTGGCAGGCAGTGGACGCGCTGGTCAGGGACCGCATGCATCTTGAGCACACCCTGACTGAGTCAAAAGGAGGAACCGTGTCATGAGTGCTGCAGTCAGATTCTGGATGGGCTGGGCAAGTGGCCTGGCCTTGTTATTGGTCCTTACTGTATGGGCCTTGCTGCAATGGAACTTGAATAATTATTCACAGGTAGTGGCCGATCGCCTGTTTCTGCTAGCCGAGTTACGCCGCGGTGCGATGCAGGAATATTTTGCCACTGCAGATGCGGAGTTGCGCTTCTGGAGCAGCAGTGTCGATATGATCGAAGCTCAGATCGCCTTGCAGAAAATCTGGTCTGGCTCACCCGGGGTGCCTGACCAGGTGCGCCAGGCGTATGGCGAGGGCAACGCTAATCCAGCAGGTTTCCGCCTGAACCTGGATGATGCCGAGGACGGCACTGCCTATAGCGAGTTGCATCGTCGCATCCACGCGCGCGCAAGATTGTTTGTCACCGAGCGCGGCTACTACGATTTTTTTCTAATATCCCCCGAAGGTGATGTTCTATATACGGTAGAAAAAGAGGCTGACTTCGCCACTAACCTGGAAACAGGTGTTTGGCGGGAGACAGGGCTGGCAGAGATTTTTAGACAGGCCAAACGGTTGCGTCGCGAAGGGGGTATTGTCATTAGTGATATGCAGGCCTACCAGCCCAGCAACGGCGCTCCCGCCATGTTTATGGCCACGGCACTGAATGATGCCAGTGGGGATTTTCTTGGTGTTATCGCTGTTCAGCTGCCCACAGATACTATCCTGGGAATTATGAATTACACATCGGGTATGGGTGACACAGGGGAAACCTATCTGGTTGGTCAGGATATGCTGATGCGCAGCGACTCGCGCTTTACCGACGCGTCCACAGTGTTACAGCAAGCAGTGCATACACCTACTGTGGCCAGCGCGTTGGCAGGGGAGCGGGGCATGTCTTATATCCAGGATTACCGCGATGTCGAGGTGATGTCGGTGTACCTTCCCATGCCGGTAGGTAACACCAGCTGGGCAGTAATGGCTGAGATTGACCGCGCCGAGGTGCAGCAGGGAGCCGCCAGGGAGCGCCCGGCAATGAGCGGCGCACTGTTGTTTGTTTATGGCCTTTCATTGTGGTCTGTATGGTACTGGCGAGGTAGGCAGTTACCGGCAGAGGGTAGTGGCCACTATACGGGAATGGAAGACTTTGGCGATGGCGGCAGCCTGGATGGCTAGCGCGAATCAACTGCTCTTTTTGACGCCATCCAGGAACGTCCGGGTGCTGCTTTCCAGCAGGTCATAAACGTCTGCCTCGGGCATAAACTTTTCCACATGGTGATTCATCGCCAGGCAGGCCAGTCCATGTGCTATGGCCCAAAGCTTGACCGATAGCTCCAGTGCATCGTGGTCAGCCAGGCTCAGGCTGTCACACCACGCCTGCACAGTGTTCACCAGAAGGAAAAAGCCTGAGGTTTTCATGTCACCGCTTTCCGCGTCCACTATTCTCAGTCCATAGTCGCCCCACATCAGATCATAAAACTGCGGATGCCGGATCTGGAAGCTGAGATAGGCCTTGCCCTGGGCGATAATACAGTCCTCATCTTTATTGGCATGCCCGGCCATTACCGCTTCCATCGTCTCTCTTAAAGCGAAAAAGGCCAACTGTGCCACGCCATCGACCAGAGCGTCCTTATCCTTGAAATGTCGGTACGGGGCGGCACTGCTGACACCGGCCCGGCGCGCTGCGTCGATCATGGCGAAATCTATCGAGCCGTTCTCTTCTATCAACTCCGCAGCCGCAACGATCAACGCGTTGCGCAGGTTACCGTGGTGGTAGTTATTGCATTTATCTGTGTTGCTCACGTAGCGATCCTCGTAGTTTCCTGAAAGCTTGCCTCGAGGCTGTCAGGTTGTTTGTGCCTCCATCGGGTACACAACAAAAACATTGGCGGCACCAGGAAAAAAGAAATAATGGTAGACAGCAGTACCCCACCGGCAATCGCCATGGCAAATGGCGGCCAGAACTGACTGCCCTCGAGAATTAGCGGCAGGAAGCCGCCGAAGGTCGTCACCGTGGTCGACACGATATGGCGGCTGGAGTCCATCACCACCGAACGTATCGCGTACAGGTTGCCTTGCGCC
>JAIBDN010000003.1 GCA_024686215.1 Gammaproteobacteria bacterium
AAACATGGCGAATACATGAGGCATTTCCTCCCAGATTTCCAGAAAAAAAGGCACTCCGGCTTTCTCGGCCTGGGCAGCGGCTTGCACCGTTTGGTCAAGCAGTACCTCGGTGCTGCCCACCTGTCCCAGAATGGGGGGCAGCCCATCAAAATCTGCGAATATGGGTGAAATGTAACGATCTCCCGGCAGGGCCTCACCGATATACATTTGATGCAATTGGGTGATGCGTTGCGTGGGTAGCATGGGGTCCCGGTGTTTGTTGAAATGACGCGACTCACCGCTGTGGGTCATGTCTGCAAACGCCGATAGTACAACGGCATTGCACGGCATTGGACTGCCTTCATCGCGCAAGGCCAGCAATGTACTAAGCACCAGACCACCACCGGCAGAATCGCCGGCCAGGGTAATATCCGAGGGTTTGATACCCTGCCTGAGAAGATCATGGTAGGCCGCCAGACAATCTTCCAGCCCACCCGGAAAGGGCACTTCCGGCGCCAGTCGGTAGTGCACTATCAGCGCTTTGGCATTAGCGGCCCTGCAAATCTTTGCCACAAAGCTCCTGTGCTGGGTGCGGGTACGCACGATGAAACCGCCCCCGGGAAAGTACAACAGCGTGCGCCGCGGGCGCTTGCCCTTGATGCGCACCCACTCTCCCTCATAGACCCGCTTTTTTACCGCTGTAGCCTTGATATCATCCGGGAGAATTTTTTCCTGTTGCTCGTCCATGACGCTCATTACCGAACGCATGGATTCAAGTTTGCCAAAGCGCATTACTGGCTTCATCAGGGTTCTGGTGCAGACGTTCATCACCTTGGCTTGCCAGCTGGGCATTCTATTTACCTTTTGTTGAGCTTGTTGATTTATCCGCACCGCCAGCAACTTTTCCTCGGCGCTTGAGTATCTCCTGTAACTCCTTGAACCCCTCCTTCACCTGTCGGCCGTGATTACTGGCCAGCGCCAGGGGCAGGAACAGGACGCTGGGGCCCTCCCGCCGCTGGGTATGTGCCCTGATCGTCTCTAATTGCTCCTGCCAGGCCCCACGACCCCGATCATCAATGGCAGTCCTCACTCTTCCCAGGGTTTCCACTACCCCGGTCAAGTTCTCGATAGCTGATTCAATACCTGACATTTCCCTGACGATTAATTGCTGGCTGGCGACTTCGACTTTCGCCTGTACCTGCCTTCGCAAACGACGGTACTTGTATTGAACCTCGGTACCAAACACCGGGTCATCGCTAA
Source organism: Gammaproteobacteria bacterium (assembly GCA_024686215.1). Taxonomy (GTDB): domain Bacteria; phylum Pseudomonadota; class Gammaproteobacteria; order Pseudomonadales; family Halieaceae; genus JAACFI01. Next base: position 1,240 of record JAIBDN010000003.1, read on the forward strand.
AGCGCGTATTTGCTTCCAGCTTATCCAGATCCGTCGGATCCAGTTCACCCGTCGCACTGGTAAATATCTGCCTGGACTCATAATCCATGTGTTTCCGGTACCCGGAAATGTAACGTTGGATAGATTTTTTCAGGCTAGCCTGATCGATGGGGCGCCCAGCGGCAATGCGCGTCAGCTCATTAAACAGTTCAGTGTTGTAATGGCGCAGGGTCTTATGCTCACGATGTAAACGATCGAGCTTGGACTTAAACTCCTTGTCACTTTCGAGCATATGCGCAAACAGCATATCCTCGCGGGGATGGTGATACTTGTCCGGGTAGTGAGTGAGATAGTCGAGAATATCCAGCAGCAGGTTGTAGTCCGGGACTTTGCCCGGTCGCATGCGCTGTTCCTGCTCCGCCATGGCATCCAACAGGTAAGCAATGTAGCGATGCTCACTGTAGAGCGTCTCCAGGGTATCTCGAAGCGGATCACCACGAAGCGCTACTTTTCTTTTTGGACCCCGTTTCGAGTATGCATACACCCCGTCTTCGAAGGCTGCAAAGTCTTCGCTTGTCGCGGCGTCATTATTACTATTTACCATTAACGCACCCAAAGGGTTAGGAGCATCAGATCAGTCTGTAACAAAAGTCGCGATACTGTTAGTGATATGAGTCAATGGATGCCGCACTAACGCAATAAACCGTGTTGACCAGTTAAGTTGCCAGATCTGTTGTGCAGGAACTTGTCGAGTCGGAAACATGTGTCTTCATCCGAATACTGCATCCACAAGAGTACTGGGCGAGAGGGCTTTGCTGGCCAGACGTCGACCCGAGGTTAAACCAACCTTGATTGCCAGCGCCAACTCCTCGGCGCCCGCCTCGTTGGGTGACAATACACTGGCTGCGCCGATGCGCTCGAGATCTGCTCCATTTGAGAACTGATCGGTCGAGAAGGGCAGGACCAGTTGTTGCACGCCGGCCGCGAGTGCCTCTTGTGCGCTGTTGTTGCCGCCGTGGTGCACGATCAGGTCTGCGCTGCGCAACATTGCCACCTGTGGTAGCTGGGGAGCGACCACCCAATCCTTCGGCAGCGGGCCGAGTCGCTCGACAGGCGTGGCACCTGTTGCGACTGCAGCGCGTACACCGAGATGTCGAAGCGCCTTTGTCACCTTGATCAACACATCGCTGCGGTGCGATAGGAAAGTGCCGAGTGCCAAATAGACCTGAGGCCGGTTTTCGGCGCGAACCGCCCAACTGCTTAGAGTTTCCGGGAGCTGCTCCTGACGGACCAGAGGCCCGACGTAGCGATGATCAGTGGGCAGTCTGCCCCGCGATGTTGCCTGCATCGCGGCGATGCTGTTATAGAGCACGCGAAAGCCATGCGCGCGAAATGCGTCCGCAACCGGAGTCCGGTCGGGTGCGACGGCGGCGAGTGCAGAATTCCAGCGAGCGGTGAATACGCGGGTCACTTTATCGACCAGGTGTTCCAGTTCTGTGAGTTGCTGAGGATCCGGGTGGATTTCGCTTGGCCAGATGGCGGGTATACCATAGCGCTCGGCCCCAATCGGGAGTTGGCTGGGATGACCAGGGACCAGCGTCACGAATGGGCGCTCTGTAGCATACATTCCCAGGGTCGACGCGAACGACACATGGTCGACCAGAGTGCGCTCGGGGTCGACTTCGTCGCATAGTCGGGCTATCTCCGCCGCTACCCGCTCAGGCTGCCACAGCAGATCATTCTCACGCTCGAGGGCCTGACGTTGTATGGTGGCTAAAGGCCCTTTTGCTGTCGCTGCGATGAAACGCTCGATACCGGGGTCCATTCCTGCGACGCCAGAATTAGAGCCGGCGCCCAACTGCAGCGACCGCCATTCGAACCCGTCGGCCTCAGCTCGCTGGCGAATATTCGGACCGGTAGCCACGACGACCCCACGTCCGTCGCTCTGCGCTGCTCGGGCTAGTACTGCCAGCGGTTCATAGTGCGATGCGAAGTCCGGACTTATAACGAGCAGGCTCATTGCGCAGAAATTTCTGGACGGTATAGCTTGGCTAGCTGGGCAGCCATCATGTCAATCGAGTAGCGTTCTTCGACCACGGTGCGGGCGCGCTGTGCTCGACCCTGCAGGTGCACCAACTCAAACGCTTCATGCATGGCCCTGCCCAAGTCGTCACCGGGATCGACCAGAACGCCTGTGTCACCGTGATCGACATACGTAGACGGGCCGCCCGTGCTCGGTGCGACCACGACGAGACCAGCCGCCATTGCCTCGAGCACGGCAAGACCAAACTCCTCTTTGATGGCGCCATCTACATATACTCCACCAGCGGACCAGCCGCCGTCGTGGCCCGACGCAGCAGAGACCAGCAGTTGAGCGACGTCCGCTCGGGGGCGACCACCGAGCAGTATCAGGCCGCAACGGCGCGAATCGGTGATCGGCACCAGTCGATCGATCTCACCGATCACTGCACGCTCAGTCGCTGTAGGAGCTTCGAGATCGCCGCCGACGATCACGAGGTTGCAGGCCTCGTGAAGATCCCTGTGGGCGGCCCACGCCGATACGACACGCTCCATACCTTTTACAGGATTGAAGCGTCCGACACTGACAATGAGCGGGAGTCCACGTCTTGAAGGTTGAATCAGGTCAGCGAGATCGTCCAGTAGTTCGCTGCGCTGGCCGCTTGCTAGTCTGGTAGTCGGTACTTCAGAAGCACGCCTGAGCAGATTGATGTCGATCCCCTCCGCGACGACGGCGACGCGTTGGTCCATCCTCCTGGTAGCGATACCTATGTCTCCCAGTAGATCCATCGGCTTCGAGCGGGGAAATAGAGCTAGTTGGTTAGCGCCGCGCGCGATCTCCTCGATCAAGCGTGCTCTGAACCAGATATTCGACTGGGTATCTAGCTGCATGAACGACTGGTCATCGAGCTCACCTCTGGCCTGTAACGACTCTATTACGTTGTGGGGGTCGGGGGCTGCACTGAAGCAGGTGTGAATACCCGCGGCCGCGGCCACATATGCGCCGGCCAGGGTTCCCGCGTCCGCCATCCTCAGGTGCAGCACGTCGATGGGTCCGGCGAGGCGGAGCTGGTGGTGGATTCCGCGCTCGATGGCGGGCAGGTATTCCCATGTATCGTTAGGCGTGTCGATCTCTCGTTCAGGGTCGCTGATGGCTAGCGTGCCGTACGACAACGGAATCTTGCTCGACGAAGTGAGTCCCCTGGCGGCGTCCGCGACCGTTCCACTGCCGATCGTCAGGACGTGATCGACATCATCCCGAGTAGCCAGAGCCTCGCCGAGCGATACGAGTAGGCTCGCTATGCCGCCGGTGTCGCCACGACCGCCCAGGCTGAGCTGGCGATCTAGTCCCTCCATTAGAGTCATCTGAACCACACGTAAACCAGTTTGCTTAGAGCTCTCTACAAGGGTCCGCTTGTCAGAATCGCGGCTGGCGAGCGCGAGAGCAGCGTAGTTGCCGATCGGCTCGTCGAGAACGGCCAGTTGCTCAAGCGCGGCATCAATGAGCGCACCACTGCGCTCACCGAGCGCTCCTGTTGCTGCAGCTCGAACGCAGAGGGCCTCTTCGGCGCTAAGTGCGAGGCGCAGCAGCACTGCGTCGGTCTCGGGACCGACAACGCCGAGTAGGTCGACGATCCTTGCTCTGGCCGCTGGCTTGATCTCTGTATCCAATCGGTCTATCGCCGGTTGCACGATCAGGTGAGCTGCAGATTCAGACCAACTGCGCAATGTACGATGCGCATGCATGGTGTCGATGCCGCCGATGATGAGTATGTCCAGGAGCTTTGGGATGGGTGCTGACGACGGTTTGCGCTGGCCTAAACGCCAGCTGGCGTGCCGTCGAACGGCCTGGTCCTTACAGTACAGTAGGCTGGCGAGTGCGGAATCGACATAATGATGATTGAGCTGGACCAAAGCTTCGATAGCAACAAGAGCCTCGATGGGACCTTCTTCAGTTAGATCATGCAGCTCGAGTGCCAGCAGTGCGTGGTCGTTCGACCGACGTGCTTGTTCCGCAAGCTGTGCTGAGCGGCCGAGCATCGAGCTGTAGTCACCGGACTGGGCGACCGAACGCGCCTCAGCCACGATCAGATGAGCAGCGCTCTGATGGTGGGTGATTAGTGGAGCAGTGCCTGTCGTCACTATGGTGTTCCGCATGAGATTGTTGTTCCAGTTTGTAGGGAAGTTGAGGTGTAGTCAGGCTATTGTGTTCTGACACCTGGGGTAGGTCACGACATTATGTGACTGGATATACGTTAACCCGACCTTGCTGGATTGCTTCTAACGGATTCGGCAAGATAACAGCCCGAAATGGGTAGAATCGGCGTATCAACACATACCAACGTCACCGCTTTCTCCTGATAGCATCAGTTACACAGTCGGGCTCTACTATCGGGCTCTAAGATACAGTCACTCTCAGTCAGGCCTCTATTTCAGCCTTCGCCTGATCCAGGCACTGCGCATACCTTGCAACAACTCCAGCCCATGCTTCCAGCACCCACAGTCGGATGCTCCAGGCAATAATAGGTCTAAGAAAAATATAGAAAATGGTGGGCCTACAGACAACTCACCAGCACACGGCACAACTATGAGTAGTATGCACAGAGCGCAACTCAGGCGGTAAGCTGAAAAAAGCCAAGGGATTTTTCTGGGCACAGGCAGTATCGCTGTCGCAACTGAACCTATGCCGCTCTTGATTGGGGTCGGTTTTCGGGCATGTGGCAGGAAGCTGAAGAATCATCACAGACTGCTAAAGCCGAATTCCTAACCAGGGCCGAGTCCCTGACCCTTTTGCTGAACTAGCAATTCGCCATACACAAGTTGCCCTATGCAGCTGAAGTTTCTCAGCTAGAAAAGTTCGTTTTCTGCGTACTGATAGTAACTAGCAATCGCCAAGCCTGCCGCTACACTGGTGAACGGATCGTGTTCGACAACTTTACCCGTAAACTGGTTGTCGAGAATCTCTTTCACTGCTGGAATTAGTGAAGACCCTCCGGTGCGAAGAACAAGATCTATATCATCCGTTCGACAATTGGCCTTTTTAAGAACCACTGTGATCGCCTGTTCAAACTCAAACAATAAATCTGAAATCATCATCTCAAATTCCCAGCGCTCAACCACAACCTGAATATCTATCTCGGGAATATCCAACAGGGCTGACTCATCAACCGAAAGCTGCGCCTTAAAATCCTTGATGGCCTCAAAAACCTGGTAGCTGTAGTTCTGTAGAATAAGATCGTGGAGACGTCTGAATTTTTCGGCGCCCGGGTCGGACTCAGCCATACGCTGCATCACAGAGGAGGTATATTTATTTTGATTGAGCGTATAGCTGATCGGCCAATTGATTAACAGCTCTTCAAATTCTCCAAACGGAAATAGGGTGTCCACTTCCGAGCCATCTACTGTTCGACGCCAGCGCTCGCCTTTTCCCAGCAACGGAAACAGCAGCTCTCTAAAAATCGTTTGGTCAATCCTGTCACCACCCAAAGCGATCCCGTGAGTGGCCTGCACCTGGAATGTTGAGCCATCGCGTCGCAACACGCTAAAGTCTAAAGTACCGCCGCCGAAATCGACGGTTAGCACTAATTCATCATTGCTCTGCGGATGATTGTGTAAAAAACTGATGGTGGCCGCAGTGGGCTCGGGGCAGAAAGACTGCTCGGAGATACCCGCATAACCATAGGATTCGCCCAGGCGCTGCAAAGCAATACTATTACGCTCACTTTCAACACCCTCAAAATTGACCGGGTGACCCAGGCAAGCATGTTTAATCTTGTCGCCAATCGTATTTTCGATAGATTTGTGAATCCCAACAAGAATTGGAGCCACCAACGCTACCAATCTAAAAGCCTTGTCGAAAACAAGCGTGCGGTCAGTTGTTGTATTGCCCAAAAGCCTTTTTGTACCGCGGAATAATCTTCCCGGCAAACTCGAATCGTTGAATGCCTGGCCATAGACTGTAGCGGTATCTGACTCGCCTGGACCGCCCATCGCACTCTCACCGCCACCGGTTCCCGAGCGCGCCTCACCGAGGACTTCGAGGCTGAGTTCCACCTTGCGACCGGTATTGCCATCGATATAATCATCGATAGCAAGTTGACCAATTGAGCTTTGATAGGACTTGTCGATATAGTTGGCCGAGGGCATAACACTGTTTGGCGCGGCCAATTTTATTAGCGTGACCTGCTCGCCATCAAATACTGCCGCGGCACTGTTACTGGTACCGAAATCAATTCCAATACCTAATCTAGAGGATTTTTGAGAAGTAAATTGCATTAAAAGGTCGCAGGGAAATGTTTGGAAATTGGCCCGCCCTGCAGGAGTCGAACCTGCGACCTTCCCCTTAGGAGGGGGACGCTCTATCCAGCTGAGCTAAGGGCGGTATAAATCGGAGTCGCGGATTATTCCGTGCCTGTGCAGAGAAGGCAAGCGGCAACGTGTTTTTTAAAGCTGGCTAGCTGATCAGCATCGCCCGGACGACTTTGTGCAGCAGGCGCTTTTGCCTGGCAATGTTTTCCGGATCCTGCAGTTGGCCACCGCCTAATGAATCCAGAGCGCGCTGCGACAAGAAATAGCCGGTGGTCAGGTTGAACATGGCCACCAGGTTAATGGCCTGTGTGGCACGGTCCTGATCTTCGGTAGAGCCCATGTTGGCCATGCTGTGCATACCCTGGCCGAACAGTTTCTCCAGCCAGCCGGTAACCAGCTGATTGCCAACAGAATTCCTGTCGCCCTGCAGGGCTTGCTGAAATAGGGCGGCCATCTGCGGGTGTTGCAGCAGGAGGTCGGTCATAATTGATGGCAAGTCGGTGTAGTCTCTGAGACCCGATGCCTGTTCCAGGTGCTGTGTCAACGCCATTGCCATCGGGTTCAGTGCCCGATGCAGCACAGCTTCATACAAGCCGGGTTTACCACTGAAATGGTTGTATAGCCCCGGCTCCTTTATCTCTGCGCCCTGGGCTATCTGGCGCAGGCTGGTGCCGTCGTAGCCCTGGGTAGCAAATAATTCTTCCGCAACATCCATGATTCGAGTCGCGGTGCGCTCGCCTTTGGTCTGCCGGCGGGGAGGCTGCTCTTCGTCTGTCAGCATAAATTATCATTCGATTGCTAAAAATCGTGCAAAAAATACCATGTTCGGATCGATTTTTCGATCATAGCCTGTATATACTCTCAAAAAACTATGAAGTGATAATATTTGGAGGGCTAAGTGACACTAAGAATTAGTGATCTGGTAAATGCGGAAGCCTCTTTGGTTAGTCGGCGATGCTGGTCAGACCCGGATGTTTATGCGTTGGAGAAGCGCGGAATCTTTGGCCGCTCCTGGCTGTTCCTGGGGCATGAGTCGCAAATTAGCAACCCCGGCGACTTTGTGCAGGCTTATATGGCTGAAACACCGATAATTCTGTCCCGCGGCACTGACGCCCGTATTTACGCCAACGTAAACAGTTGCACACACCGAGGTCTGCCGGTGTGTCGTGCCGATCACGGCAATACCAAACGCTTTATCTGCCCGTACCACAACTGGTCTTACTCGGTGGAAGGGGATCTGGTCGCCATTCCGCAAGAGGGTGCGCTGTGCAATAAACCTGACAAAGCACAGCTGGGCCTTAAACGCGTGTCGCGTGTTGAATCCTGGCGAGGGCTGGTATTTGGCTGCTTTGACGAGCAGATCGAACCCCTGGAGAGTTATCTGGGGGACATGCGCTTTTATCTGGATGCTTTCCTGGATCGCTTTGCCGGTGGCATTGAGTTCCTGGGAGCACCGCATCGCTGGGTGATTAACGCCAACTGGAAATTGCCGGTTGAAAACCAGCTGGGCGACGTGAATCACGGTGCTTTCCTGCACAGCGCGATTATTCCCCGAGAGGCGCAAGACCTGATAGAGGAACTGGGTTTGAGTGTGGTGCCGCGGCCCGGGCACGGCGCCACATTCAGACTAATGCCTGAAGATTCCCCGGTGGATGACATGGCCTGGGGCATGGAGGGGCTGGGTGGCATGTTTGGCGGTGACGAGGTACAGGAGTATTTGCGCGAGATTCAGGCACAGGCCGCGAGTCGGGTCGGGGATATACGTGCACGCATGAAGGGTTTGACCTATGGCATCTACCCGAATCTTTCCTTCCTGTGGTCGAATACCTCATTCAAGGTGTCTCACCCGCGCGGCCCGGGTAAGGTGGAATACTGGTCATGGGCAGTGGTGCCGGCGGATGCACCCGATCACATCAAAAAAATACTGCGTACCAACTACAGCTCCTTTTTCGGCCCCGGAGGAATTTTGGAACAGGAGGATTCCGAGGTATGGATCCAGCAGTTTCAGGGCAGCAATATCGATTATGCGGATGATCGCCCCTACTATTATGGTCTGGGCCTGGGTGAGGAAAAAGTGCATCCGGAGTTGCCGGGTCTGGTGAGCGTTACCGCCAATGAATTTTACGCAAGGCACTTCTACGCCCGTTGGCGTGATGAACTGCAAGCAGTGGAGGATACGTGATGAGTGAATTGTCGCTGCAAACCACACCGGAGCAACAGCGTGCCCTGGAGCGCTTTTACCACTATGAGGCTCGCTTGTTGGACGCTCGCCAATATCAGCAATGGCTGACACTGGTGAGCCCGGACATTCGCTACCTGATGCCCTCGCGGGTGAATGTCATGGTGGATAATCGCCAGCGGGGTAAAGAGAGCATGATTAGCGTGGAGCGAGAACTGGAAGGCGAGGACTCACTGGGTTGTCCTATTCGCGAGGAGAGCTACCTGCATCTTATGGTACGGGTGGAGCGTGCCTTCAAAATCAATTCCTGGTCCGAAAATCCGCCCGCCCGTACCCGGCGAATTGTGGGAAATGTGGAACTGATGGCGCAGGAGGGGGACGCCTTGTCTGTGTTGAGCAACTTTCACCTGTATTACGCCAGGCCGGGTAATGCAGACTGCATATACAGCGGCCAGCGCAGGGATCTGCTGGTGCCCGCGGAGCAGGGTTACAGCATTAGCCGACGTGAGGTGGTCATGGATTACGCCAATATCGAGGTGCCTACCCTGGGGTTGTTGCTCTAGCAGAGGCAAGCACCGAAAAAACCTGCCCTGCTATTGCAATCGCGGCCGTCGCGTATCAATCTAGTGCGCGTAGGCCCGGTGTTCACCGGAGCCACGGATATAGCGATTAGAGGTGTTCTTCGTTGCGCTTTACGGCCCCATTTTCAACTGTCAGCTTGTTGCTGTTGCCCTTGTTGGGTATGTTCCTGAATGCCCCGGCTTTGTCCAGTGCCGAACCACTTGCCAGCGAGCGGCAGGACTACGGCGACGCTATACAGGCGATCGACAAGGGAAGCTGGACGGAATACGAACAGCTGCGCCCGGGATTGGACGAATACCCCCTGGCGATCTACCTGGACTACTTTCAGCTGTCCAAGCAGCCACAGAAGGTGCGGCCTACGGAGGCCAGGCGATTTATCAGTCTCAGCGAAGATTCACCGCTGCCCAACCGCTTTCTCGCTATCTACCTGCGTAAGGCGGGCAAGGACAGGCGCTGGGATGATTTCCTGCAGGTCATGCCTGAAGAGCCCAACAGTATAGAGCTCAAGTGCTATTACTTTCGCGCGAAGCTAGCTGCAGGCGATGAGCTGGCCGCCTGGGAGGGCGCCCAGCGCTTGTGGGTGCACGGTGAATCCCGGCCCAAGCAATGTGACCCATTGTTTGCCGCCTGGTTGAAGGCGGGGCAATTGAGTGATCAGGTGGTCTGGGCGCGCATGCTTGAAGCATTCAAGGCGCGCGAGGGTTCACTGCTGCGCTATATAGCAAAAAAGAGTAGCGATAAGCTTGCGCCGTGGTCAGATAAGTTACTGGCCGTGTATAAAAAACCGGAGAAAATGCGCAGCCAATCTTTGCCGCGTGACAGTGCATATTCCGCAGATATAGCCAGCAGCGGGCTGGTATACCTGGCGCGTTACAGTCCTGAAAAAGCCCTGACTTACTGGGAGCAGTACCAGCAGGAGCTGGGTTTTTCTGCCGCACAGGTGCAACAGGTCGAAGCGGCCATCGCTCTGCGCAGCCTATTCGCCAAAACCGAAGCGCACAAACCCTGGTTGCAGGAGGCTCTGACCCGCTTGGAGGATGACAAGCTGGTAGAGTTGCGTTTGCGCTGGGCCCTGGCGGAGCAGGACTTCCCGGCACTGGAAGCAACGCTGCCGCTGTTGTCCGAGGAAAAACGCGGTGACGCGACCTGGCGTTATTGGCAAGCCATGGCTATGGAGCAGCGTGGCGATAGCGCCGCGGCTGCGCTGCTGTTGCAGTCACTGGCACAGGAGCGAGGCTATTACAGTTTCCTGGCCGCAGACAAGCTGCAGCAGGAATACGCTTTTAATAATAATCAGCCTCTGGTGCTGGCGGCGGATCTGGCGAAGCCGTTACAGGCACTTCCAGCGGTGCAGCGTATAGAAGAACTGCATTACCATGAAGAGCCCAGCCTGGCGCACTCAGAGTGGTTCAAGGTGTTGCAGGACGCCGATGATGCCGCGCAGCAGCAACAGTTGGCGCAGTTGGCCTCACAGCAGGGTTGGCACCGTATGGCAATAGACGCCGCCAATCGGGCGGAGGCCTGGGACGCGCTGGATCTGCGTTTTCCCATGCCCTACCAGGAGACTTTCAAGCGCTACGCCGGTGCGCAGCAGGTGCCCCATACCGAGTTGATGGCCATTGCTCGTCGCGAGAGCGCGTTCTTCCCGGAGGCGCACTCACCCGTGGGGGCGCGAGGCTTGATGCAGATTATGCCGGCCACCGGTAAGCAGGTGGCGTCATCGCTGGGCCGTTCACACAGCGGCTCTGATCTCTACGAGGTCGATCATAATGTGTTGCTGGGTAGCGCCTATTACCGCCAATTGCTGGACCGTTTTAACGGTAACCGGGTGTTCGCGCTCACCGCCTACAACGCTGGTCCCCACCGTGTGGAGCGCTGGCGCAATAAAGAGCAGGAGGCGGTGCCTGTAGAAATCTGGGTGGAAACCATTCCCTACCGGGAGACCCGTAACTATGTACAGGCGGTACTGGCCTACAATGTGGTGTTCCAGTATATGATGGGCGAGTCCGGCAGCCTGCTAACCCCCGAGGAGCAGCGCGCGAGTTACTGAGCGCGCCGGCTAATAGCTGTACCCTTCAGCGCCAACAGAGAGTTATAAAAGTCCTATGCAGGATACCCGGCCCCTTTTACTAGAGAGTGATTTTCCTCCGTTGCAACGCAGTGAGTTGGATAGCTTGCAGGTCAACCTGGGGTATCTGTGTAACATGAGTTGCGTGCATTGCCACGTGAATGCCGGGCCTACGCGCACCGAGTTGATGTCCAAAAAGACTATCGATCAGCTCCTGGCGTTAATTGAGTCCCAGGCCATCAAGACTCTGGATCTCACCGGCGGGGCACCGGAGATGAATCCGCACTTTCGTTACCTGGTAAAAGCCGCGCGCGCGCTCGGGGTGCGGGTTATCGACCGCTGTAACCTGACAGTACTATTCGAGCCTGGACAGGAAGGTCTGGCCGATTTCCTGGCGGCACAGCAAGTGGAAATTACCGCATCTCTGCCGTGCTACCTGGAAGACAACGTCGAGCAGCAGCGCGGCAAGGGTGTTTACCAGGACAGTATTCGCGCTATTCGCCACTTGAACACCCTGGGTTATGGCAGTCGCTTACCGCTCAACCTGGTTTACAACCCGGTGGGGGCGACACTGCCCCCGCCCCAGGTGGCACTGGAGGCGGATTATCGGCGCGAGTTGGCCGGGCGCTTTGATATCCACTTCAGCGAGCTATTTACCATTACCAATATGCCGATCAGTCGCTTTGGTGCGGTGCTGCTGGCGCAGGGGCAGTATGTCGAGTACATGCAGTTGTTGCGGGACAATTTCAGCGCAGACAACCTGGGTACCCTGATGTGTCGCTCGCTGCTTAGCATCGACTGGCAGGGTTATGTGTACGACTGTGATTTCAACCAGATGCTGGACCTTCCAGTGCTGGCGAAAGATCGCATCCACCTGTCAGACCTGATACGGAACTTTGCCATGGTGGGAGCGCCCATTGTTACCGGAGAGCATTGCTACGGCTGTGCGGCGGGGCAGGGCAGCAGTTGCGGTGGAGCGCTGGAGGGCTGATGCCAGCTGTCAGTTTCATTATCCCGGTGCTCAATGAGCAGGCCGGCATCGGGTCTTTACTGGAAGCGCTGCGCGGGCGTTATCCCGAGGCTGAATTAATTGTGGTCGACGGCGGTAGTGACGACCAGACCATTGCCAGTGCTATGCCCTGGTGTGATCAGCTGTTGCTGGGCACTGCGGGAAGGGCGACGCAGATGAACCTGGGAGGCAGGGTCGCGCACGGTGAGTACCTGTGTTTTCTGCATGCGGACAGCCAGCCCGGCTGCAGCGCGCAGCAGCTGAGCAGCTATCTCGAAAAAGCCCCTGACTGGGGTTTTTGCCGCGTACGTCTTACTGGCCGCAAACCGGTCTTTCGCCTTATCGAATATTGCATGAACCTGCGTTCGCGTGTCACACGTATAGGTACTGGCGACCAGATGTTGTTTTTGCGTCGGGAGATTTTTCGGCAAACCGGCGGCTTTGATGACATCCCACTGATGGAAGATGTGGCCTATTGCAAGCGCTTGCGGCGCACGGCGTCGCCTCTGTTGGTGACCGAGCCCGTCGTTACTTCCAGTCGTCGCTGGGAGGAGCAGGGGGTGTGCTCCACGATAATGAAGATGTGGACCTTGCGGCTGGCCTATTTCCTCGGTGTTTCTCCCCGGCGGCTGTGGCGTCATTATTATGCCGGTTGAGCCCGGCTCTGTGCTGTTTATCCAGTTTGCCCGTTCACCGGTGGAGGGGAAGGTGAAAACACGCATGATTCCAGCCTTGGGCGCCAGGGGTGCCTGCCAATTGCATTGTGACCTGGTGCGCTGGACCAGCGGGATTCTGGTCAATGCGGGCCTTGGTCCGGTGCAGCTCGCCGTTGCCGGCAATACATTGCACCCTTTGGTGCAGCAGTGCCGCGACATGGGCATCGCTGAAGTGGTGCCGCAGTCCGGTACTGGCCTGGGTGAGAGAATGTTTACTGCGCTGGATGAGGCCCTGGAACGCTTTGAGCGGGTGATCCTGGTGGGTAGCGATTGTCCGGGGCTGGATGACGCCTACCTGGCGCAGGCGGTGGATAGCTTGCAACAAGCCTCCGTGGTTTTAGGGCCAGCAGAAGACGGGGGCTATGTGCTGATCGGAGCGCGGCAGGTGTCGCGGGAGATGTTTGCAGCTATTGACTGGGGCAGCTCGCAGGTCTACGCACAGACGCTTGCGCGTCTGCAGGACATTGGCTGTGATTGGCTGAGCTTGCCGGCGCAGGTCGATATTGACAGGCCGGAGGATATGGTTCACTGGGAGTCGCTACGCGACTCCACGGTGTGACCGCGACAGGCGTGAAGCCTTGGCAGTGCGTAATACTGCGCCGTTATTCAGGCGCTCGCCATTGCCCCGTTACTCACTTGCGGAATGCTGCCGCCAGCGCGTTGATAGAGTAGCCAGGCGATTGCAGTGCAATAACTCAGGTTGGTCTGTAACTCGCTGTCGGGGTCACTCAGGAAGGCTCTCTGGCTGGCCAGTCCGCGCACTCTGCTTGCCACATCCGGGTTGAAAGCCAGGTAGCGGTCCCACAGGTCGCGGTGTTGTGCTGCCGTGATATGGAACAGTCCGAGACCTTCGTTGCGGGCGGAAAACAACCCCAGGTCCGGGGCGTCGATGGCGGCATTGAGCAGGAACGATTCGCAAGCGGGCGTCCATGCTCCCAAATACTTCAGGGTGGGGCGGATAACCTGGTCTCTCAGGTGTTCTGCGGTAACGTACATATCCTACTTCCTCGCAGGGATGACTAATCCGTCAGATACTGCTGTTGCACTTTTATGGTTTTTTTTGGTGGCGCGGTTATTTTTTATTCAGTCTGGGAGATACTCTCACTTTCCCGACAGTTCCGTGCTCACGAGTAACTTTTTAACACACGAAAAAAATAAATCCAATGAAAATAACCGTTTAGGTGGCTTATTTCACAAAAATATTGGGAAGCTTATGTAACTGATGAAATACGGGTCTGGAAAATTGAATTGATTAAGGTTTTGGTGAATAAAACTTCGTCAAAATGAGGTGAAATTAATGCAAAATGGCGGGTAAAATCCCGAAATTCGCTCATCCGCCCGCAATTTTGACAATATAGCCGCGCTTTTCAAGCTCCATTTTTATGTTTTCTCGCTGGTCACCCTGAATTTCGATCACAGCATCCTTTAAGGCGCCGCCAACGCCGCATTTCTGCTTCAGTACCTTGGCTAGCGCTTTTAACTCGGCGCCAGCCAGGGGCAGTCCCTTGACCAGGGTCACCGCCTTGCCGCCGCGTCCTTTGGTTTCCCTGTGCAGGCGCACAATACCGTCCCCCAGGTTGGCCGGACGGTCCTTACCGCACACACAGCCAGCCTGCGGTCGCTGGCACTGTGGGCACAGGCGCCCGGCTGCAGTGGAATACACCAGGCGACCTTTGTCTTGTTTATTTCGCATACTCTTAATTAGTCCATTCCTTGCAGCTGAGGAGCCAGTATATTAGCCTGCTGCGCAGCGGCAAACAGGGGAGTGATTGTGGCGCAAGAACTGGACGAATTGAAGACCGATCTCATGGAGTTACAAAGCCAACTGGCCTTCCAGGAACATACGGTGCAGGCTCTTAATCAAGCCATGGCAGACCAGCAGCAGGAGATTCTGGTGCTCAGGCGTCAACTGGAACTGCTCAAGCAACGCCAGGATGAGCAGGCTGTGCATCCACATGCCGATAATTCCGCGAGCCCCACAGATGAAAAACCGCCACATTATTAAACTGTAGCGCCTTGCGGCCAGCAGTTTGCTTTGCACTCGCTGGGCGCGTCGGTAGAATCACGCAAGCGCTTCCCGCGAGGGCAGCGCTTGCCACCATAACCCGTGTAAGGAATCGCCATGTCAGATCAGGCCAATAAAGACACCCCGGACCAGGTGGAGTTTCGGCAATATTGTCGTGACTGGTTACACAGCAATCGCCCCGCTGACCCGCCGGTGCGCCTGCCCTTGTCTGCGCTGGAAATTATGACGACGCAACAGTTGGATTACCTGCAGACCTGGCAAAAATCTGCTTATGATGCGGGGCTGATCGGCTGCGACTATCCGCAGGAGGTGGGTGGCGGTGGCCGCAGCGGCTGCCAACGTATCGCAAACGAAGAGATGATAGGTGCGCGTACACCCTATTTGCCCAATATTATCGGCCTGGGTATGGCTGCTCCCACTGTGTTTTACCATGCTCAGGAGCCCTTGAAACAACGCCTCCTGCCGCGCCTGTTTTCTGGCGAAGATATCTGGTGCCAGGGTTTTAGTGAGCCTGGCGCAGGCTCTGATCTGGCTAATGTGCAGACCTTTGCCGAGCGCAAGGGCGACAAGTGGGTGATCACTGGCCACAAGGTGTGGACCTCACTGGCACATTTTGCCGAGTGGATGATCATTTTATTGCGTACCGATAAGTCCCATAAGTACGATGGTCTCTCCTATTTTGTGGTGCCCATACGTTCTGCGCTGGGCAAGGGCGTCACGGTGCGACCGCTGATCAAAATGACCGGGGAAACCGGTTTTAATGAAGTCATCTTCGATGGCCTGGAAGTAGACGACAGTTATCGTCTGGATGAGCTGGGGAAAGGTTGGCAGGTGGCCATGACCACGCTGCTGCACGAGCGCGGCGCCGGTGAGCTGCAAACACCGCGCGCCGGAGGCTTGAAGTCCAAGTCCACGCATGCGACTAACAGCACCAACCTCATAGAGTTGGCCCGCAATAGCGAGCGTGATGGCAAGCCGGCTGCAGATGACCCCTTGCTGCGCGACCGTATTATGCAGCAGGTAATCCGCGAGGCGGGCCTGGCCCAAAACCAGCGGCGAGCCAGGGTCCCGGACCTGTTGGATCACCCCATGCGTGTGCAACTGCAAAATAAATTGCTGGCCAGTGAAATCGCTCAGCAAACTGCAGCACTGGCGCTGGAGGTTCAAGGAGCCAGTGCCTCTCTTTACCTGGGTGATGAAAATGCTCCCGCGGGCGGCCAGTGGCCAATGGCGTATATGAACTCCTACGGTATGACCATCGCCGCGGGGACCAGCGAGGTGCAGCGGAATATTCTGGGTGAGCGTGTCCTTGGCATGCCCAAGTCGAAGTAGGGAGAAGAGCATGGCACAGGCAGACAATTTTGGTTTTGGGGAAGAAGCGTCGCTGTTAAAGGCTTCCGCCCGCAAATTCTTTACGGATAATTTCCCCAGCAGCACGCTGCATCAATTGGTGGCAACGGACCCCACCCCTGAACGCATGAGTGATTGTGCCTGGGAGCGTTCCCTTTGGCAGCAAATGGTTGACCTGGGCTGGAGTATGTTGGCAGTCCCTGAGTCTGCGGGCGGTCTGGGTATGCCTTTGGTGGCGGTAGCCGGCCTGGTAGAGGAACAGGGCCGTGCGGCGTTCCCCAGTCCATTACTCGCCACGCTCAGCAGTACCTATGTGCTCGCCGGGTGTGGCGAATCTGGCCGCGCCGCCCTGGAGGAGATCGCTGGTGGTCGCACTGCGACCCTTGCTCTGAGCAATCGGCAGGGCTCCTGGAATTGCGCTGACACCGCGGTGCGCAGCGACGAGAGGGGCAGGCTCAGTGGAACGGCCTGGTACGTGCAGGATGCTAGAAAAGCGGACAGCTTATTGGTTTGTGCGCACTCGGCGTCCGGTCTGGGCTTATTCTGGGTAGCGGCGGATGCTCCCGGGGTGTGTATAGCGCCCGATGCCATAGTTGATCTGACTCGTGACCAGGCCCATATTGAGTTTGATAATGTCGCTGCGTTTGAGGTTAGCGGCAATGCGTTGGCAGCCGTTAGTCAGGCTATGCCTGCCATCTGGACGCTGCTGGCGGCGGATATTGTCGGCGCGGCGGAGTGGCAATTACAGACCACGGTTGACTACGTGTCGACGCGACAACAGTTTGATCATCCCCTGGGTTTCTTCCAGGCGGTGAAACACCCACTGGTGGATGTCATGGTGCAGATTGACCAGAGTAAATCGCTGGTTTACAGCGCTGCCAGTGCATTTGATAGCGAGCCAGAGCGGGCGCTGCAGGATGCCCATATGGCCAAGGCTTCCGCCAGCGAAACAGCGGCGTTTGCCTCGGGCCGCTCGGTACAGTGCCACGGCGGAATCGGGTTCACCTGGGAATGCTTCGCGCACCTGTATTTCAAGCGGCAAAAGCATAGTCAACTGCTGTGGGGCGATGCTGCCTGGCACCGTGCGCGATTAGCGCAATTGTTGATAGGCGAAGTTGCTTGAGACTGCGGCAAACACAATCACCTCGTATGACTTACCCACGCGATCTTCTAGCGGGACCCAAGATATGAATTGGAAAACTGTACTGTTGGTGCTTGGCGCGATAGTGCTTGGTCTTGGGGTGTTGGTAAAGATTGCCATCCGCACACCAGTGCCGCCGGCGCACCAGGTGTTTATCAACGGCAATGTACTGACCATGGATGCGAACAATACAGTTGCTGAGGCTGTAGCAGTGCGTTCTGACCTTATTGAGGCAGTGGGTAGTAGCGATGACATTATGGCACTGGTCACGGCGGATACTACAGTCGTAGATTTGCGCGGCCGCACCCTTGTCCCCGGATTTATCGACGCTCACGGGCATTTCCCAGGGTCCGGCATGAGTGCGATTGCCGCTGACCTGAATAGCCCGCCGATAGGCAATATAAACACCATGGCAGAGGTGTTGGGTGCATTGTCAGAACGGGCGGAATCCACCCCGGAGGGAGACTGGGTCACCGGCTTTGGTTATGACGATACGTTGCTGGCGGAAATGCGCCATCCCACACGCGCGGAATTGGATGCTATTTCTACGCAGCACCCGGTGGTCGCCATGCATGTGTCAGGCCATATGGTAGTGGTCAATAGTGTGGCCCTGGCAAGGGTGGGTATCGATGCATCGACGCCAAATCCGGAAGGGGGAGTAATTGGGCGTCGTGCGGGTTCGCAAGAGCCCAATGGGTTGCTTGAAGAGACCGCACGTCTGTCTGTCATGCATGAGATGCAGGATCTGGGCGTGCTGGCCGTTTACCGGATGATGAAGTCTGCGGTCAATGAGTATGCCTCGATTGGTGTCACTACGGCGCAATCAGGCGGTGTTAGTGCGCAGCTGGGCAAGGGGCTGGTGCTGTTCAGTAAGCTGGGTGTGATACCCCAGCGCCTGATATTGTTTGCTTTCGAGACAGACTTTGGCGAGGAGCTACTTAACGGCGATTTCCAGGCGGAAGACTATAGCGCAGAGCGGGTGCAAATGGCGGCTGTTAAAATCGTCGCAGACGGCAGTATCCAGGGTTATACCGGTTATTTGAGCCGTCCTTACCATACACCGTATCACGGTGACGCCAACTACGCAGGCTACGCCGCGGTACCCAGAGAAAAGCTGTTCAAGCAAGTCCTGGATCTGCATCGTGCGGGTTACCAGATTGCCATTCATGGGAATGGCGATGAATCCATAGAAGACATTCTTGATGCGTTTGAGGCGGCCCAGCAGGCACATCCAGTCGACGACCCACGCATGATTCTCATTCATTCGCAGATGGCCAGAGAAGACCAGGTGGCGCGAATGCAAGCGCTGGGCGTTACCCCGAGTTTTTTCTCGGCCCATACCTACTATTGGGGTGATCGCCATCGAGACATTTTTATCGGGCCAGACCGGGCTGCGGTTATCAGTCCCGCACGTTGGGCACAGCAATACGGTGTGCGTTTTTCTTCTCACCTGGATACGCCGGTAACACCTATGTTGCCGCTGCAGGCGGTGTGGAGCCAGGTGTTCCGCCAGACCTCCGGTGGTGAGGTGCTGGGGCCGGAGCAACGTATCGGGGTTATGGACGCCCTGCGCGCGGTCACCATCGATGCCGCCTGGCAGGTTTTCCAGGAGGATAATCGCGGGTCGCTGGAGCCAGGTAAGTACGCCGATCTGGTGGTGCTATCAGGCAACCCTCTGGATGAACCGATGGCGATGCGGGAGTTGCAGGTAGAGCGCACCGTTATTGGCGGGGCAACGATTTACCAGCGTCAGTAATTGATCAATATTTCGGCAGAAATTCTTCTCTGGGCTCGATTGTAGCTGCGCGTGTATAGTTTTCACGCCCCGGCGTGGACAGCCGCCATGCATTCCGATATAAATACACAAACGGCTTAAGTGGAGGTGGGGCTTTTGCTGTTTTCAGCCTGGGGGAGGGGAGCAAGCCGTAAACTATGTATCGCTATAGCGTCGATAACGCCATTACCTATTCTTCAGAAGATTTCGTTCTGTTCAGGGAAGCCCCTTTCGCCTGTTGGATGGAGCGCCTCACCCTCGAAAATCCCGACCACGGCATTCCGCCGGATGCCAAGACTGCGCTACCTGAAAGCACTATGGAGCGGCAGGACGACGTAGCGGATACCCTGCGCGCCGAAGGACGCAATGTCGTTCTGATTGACTGGGAAGAGCGGGAGTCGCGCCGCCGCAGTGCCACCCTGGATGCGATGCGCAGTGGTGCCGACTTTATTGTTAACGCGCAGCTTGCGCTGGGGCCCTTGTCAGGCTCGGCTAATTTGCTAATGCGTACCAGTGGTTTTTCCGAGCTGGGTGACTTTCTTTACGTACCCTGTGATACCCAGGCCAAAACCACTTTGCACTCGGCATTCAGGCTGTGTTTTCTGGCCGATCTTTTGCACAGCTTGCAGGGCCAACTACCGCCCCAAATGCTCATTATTCGCGGTGGTAGCGACGTTATGCCACTGGACACCGAAGACCATATTTACCATTACCGGGCAGTCAAGCATCGTTTCATGGAAACCATGCGCAGCTTTCGCAAGCACCGTATGCCTGATCCCTCGGAATCCTCGCATTTTGGTCGCTGGTCTGAATGTGCCAATGAGGTATTGAAACAGCGTCTGCTGCAGGAAGGCGATGAGTCTTCGCCAGGGGATGGTATTGAAGCAGAAGAAGAGTTTCAGCAGGAGCCTTTGCTCGCCGCGGGCATGGGAAACGCCATTGCCTCGCCGGTAAACTCCGCGGTTAACCCGGCACAAGCTGATTCGGCTGCCTCACTGACGGGCGACGCCAGACGCGTGAGCGAGAACCAGGTTGTCGCCGATGCCGCACCTACTCTGGCGGAGCAAGCAGTTAAGTTGGCGCCTGGAGCCTATGCGCGCGGTGCAACTGGCAAAGCGCCCGGTCACACACCTAACCTGGCCAGGGTAATGGCCGCTGTACCGGTGAGTTCGAGGCGACGCGTGTTAGACACCGCACCTGCGGTACCAGAGCATGGTCACGAGCGCAGGGAGTCTGATGTGACACTGGAAAATCTATCGTTTATAGGCAGCAGCATCGGTGCCCCGTCTATCGGTGCGGTAAGCCCCGCGCCTGCGCGCCATGCACACGGTCTATCTGCTGATATGCCAGAGCTTCCACCTGGGCCCGAAAAGGCGTCGACAGCATATCAGTTCCCCGAGCAGGGCGAGTTCCTGTCGCATCCCGCGGCAGTGCCGGAAGAGGCGCCCGCTAGCGCCGTGCACGCTGATACTCCATTGTCTTTAATGGTCGAAACAGAGTCGACATTCACCGCCAGCCAGGGCAAAGCGCATCCTCTGGATAGTGGTGACAACAAGCCTGTTGCGCCCTCGGTGGTTGATATGGACAGTAGTCCCCTGGCTTCCTCGAGTGTTGTAGCGGAACACGCCGCTGCTGGTTTCAGCTGGGAGGCCATGGATGAAGCACTGACTGAGCCCGACTTTCTCCTTGAGGGCGCGGATGTAAATATCGACGAAAAACCTGAGCAGTCTTTTAGCAACAGCTTGATTACCAATCACGACTACAGCGATTGAAGCCGCGTTAAATGCGTCTGCCGGTGCGCGCCGTTAGCGTAGTTGCCTGAAACAGTCGCGCACTTCCTGCATAAAAATCTCCGGTTGTTCTATGGCGGCAAAATGTCCGCCGCTTTCCAGTTCGTTCCAGTGTATGAGGTTGCTATAGCGCTTTTCGGCCCAGCGACGACTACAGCGAAAAATTTCTCTGGGGAATATACTGCACCCCACCGGTATGTGAATCGGCTCAAAGTTGGGCTTGCGCATACTTTCCCAGTAAAGGCGTGCAGAGCTGGCGGCGCAGTTGTTCAGCCAATAGAGCATGACATTGTCCAGCATCTCGTCGCGCCCGAGAATGTTTTCCGGGTGTTTGCTGCCGTCGCGTTCGCAATCGGTCCAGGCATAAAATTTCTCGATGATCCACGCCATTTGTCCTACCGGTGAATCTGCCAGGGCGTAGGCCAGGGTTTGCGGGCGGGTCGCTTGCTGCTTGGAATATCCTGAATCCCACTCGCTGTAGTAGCTGATCCCCTCTAGTGCTGCCTGTTCCAGTGCACTGAGGTCATCCATGGTGTCCGGGTCAGGTGCTACAATCGGCATATTGACGTGGATTCCCGCGCAGTGGGCGGTTTCTGTCTGCCCCATGCTCTGCGTGATCATGCTGCCCCAGTCTCCGCCCTGTGCAACGTAACGTGCATACCCCAGGCGCGCCATCAGCTGCCCCCACATGGCGCCAATTTTTTCTACAGATGTTCCAGTACTGCTGGGCTTGCCGGAAAAGCCGAAGCCGGGTAGAGAAGGTGCCACCACGTGAAAGGCATCTTCGGCTTTGCCGCCGTAGGCTACAGGATCTGCCAGGGCGTCAATGATCTTGTGAAATTCGATAACCGAGCCCGGCCAGCCGTGGGAAATAATCAGCGGCAGGGCATTTTCGTGGGGACTGCGCCGGTGTATGAAATGTATATCTATCCCGTCGATACGGGTCGTGAACTGTGGCCAACTGTTGAGTTTTGCTTCGCAGCGTCGCCAGTCGTATTCGCCAGCCCAGTAGGTGGCCAGCTCCTGTGTGTAATCCAGAGGGATACCCTGACTCCAGTCGTTACAGGTTTCGCGTTCGGGCCAGCGCGTTTGCTGCAGGCGTTGTTTAAGGCTGTGTAACTCACTTGCAGCAATGGCTACTGTAAAAGGTGATATTTCCTGACTCATACTCGGGCTGCCCAGTGCGATGATGATGGACATACCGTATGCCAGTTGTGGGCATTAGTGCAATTGAGCTGAGGGCTATTGGTTCAGTCTTTACAACCAGAGGGGGAAACTTGCGTCTTCTGCGCATCATACCCACTGCAAATGTCTGGGAATGGACTGCGCGCGGTTTGCACTCAGTAGGCAAAGACAAGAAATTTGCTATTGCAGTTTATGGAGCGTTTGTATTAGATTGGGGTCTGTATGATAATAAATGCATAAGCTAGCATCTTTTACCAAAGGTACTAGAATATAGAGTGACTATTTCGTACCTCTGGGCAGACTGCGTTTGCCAGGGGGTTAGCCGTTTCGATTGAGTGTAGGGGAATTCTCTAAAACATGCCGGCTAGACTGGGTTCACTGGCGTACCGTTCAGGCGAGTTGCTGTGCTATACAGCAGGTGTGCTGTTGTCCGGCTTTTTTGTAGTGCAACTGGCGCAGGGCGAAGTTGAACGTCAGGGTGGTATTTCCGAATTCGAGCAGGTTGCACAGTCAGCTCAGGCGGCCGCTGCCACTGCAGCGGTAGAGGATAGTGCTGCTGCCACAGAAAACGCATTCGAACAAAATGCAGCCAACCCCGATACCAGTCTTTGGGCGCCGGGTCGTGTGGCGGACTACGAAGCCAGTTTACAGGCTGAACTACCCCCTGTCGTAGGTGTGCTGGAGCTTCCCTCAGTAGGGTTGAAAGTGCCCGTCTATCAGAGTAATTCAGAGTTGGTCATGGACCGTGGCGCCGGCATCATTGACGGTATGGCCTATCCCCATGAGCCGGGGAATATCGGCATCTCCGGGCATCGCGATGGTTATTTTCGCGTATTAAAAGATATTAAACCTGGCGACCCCATTGTGCTACAGACCCTGGAAGGGCCCAAGCATTTTCGTATCGATGCTACCGAGGTAGTGGCGATCAGCGATATCCACTTGTTACAGGATACACAAGATCAACAGGTCACTCTGGTGACCTGTTATCCGTTTTATTTTGTCGGGCATGCACCCAAGCGATTTATCGTGACGGCGTCACTCGACACAACCGATGTCAATCATAACTAAAGGAGAATTTGACATGTCCAAGAAGATGGTAATAGCAGTAGGAATGGCGCTTTCGTTGTCGGCCGGCCACATTATGGCTCAAGATGCGAACAGCACGGGTAAAGTGCAGAGCACCACAGTCACTTGTGCCGACCTGAACTGGTCTGCGGAAGTGCTGGCGGCTAACCCGGATGTTGCGGCAATGTGCCAGACCGTGTATGAAAAGGATGGCAAGTTGTTTGCCAAGACATCCATTGAAGTGGTTCGTGTGCGTGGTAACACCATGACGTTCCGCCCATTGCACGTCGACGGCACCAAGGGTGACAGCCGCAGCGTAACCCTCGACAGCAGCTGGCGTGCTAAAATCGCTGGTCGTGAGTATCGCGCCAGCGATCTGATGCGTGGACAAGAGCTGAATGTCTATTTGCCTGAAGATCGCTTTGCATTAGCGATTGAAGATAGCGAAGTCTACATGGTTATCGAGGAAGCAACGGAAATGCCCACCACGGCAAGCCCGCTGTTCCTGTTTGGCCTGGCTGGCGGAGCTTTCCTGGCGTTAGGTGGTATGCTCAGCGGCATCCGTCGTCGCCTGGCATAAGGCAAGCGCATAGCCAACAGTTAGTTAAGGAGAACTGAGCATGTCCAAGGTGGTGATTGCAGTAGGAATGGCAGTTGCGCTGTCCAGCGGGAGTTTGCTGGCAGCAACAGCGGTCGAAAGCACGACAGTCACTTGTGCCGACCTGAACTGGTCTGCAGAAGTACTGGCAGCTAACCCGGATGTCGCAGCAATGTGTCAAACCGTATATGAAAGGGATGGCAAGCTGTACGCCAAAACTTCCATTGAGGTTGTGCGCGTGCGTGGTAACACCATGACGTTCCGCCCCAGGCATACAGACGGAACTCTCGGTGACAGCCGCAGCGTGACTCTGGATAGCTCGTGGCGTGCCAACATTGGTGGTCGTGAGTATCGCGCCAGTGACTTGATGCGTGGTCAGAACCTGAACGTTTACCTGCCCGAAGATCGCTTTGCTCTGGCAGTGGAAGACGATGATGGCCTGGATGATTCTGATGCCATGATGGGTATCGAGGATGCAACGGTAATGCCTACCACGGCAAGCCCGCTGTTCCTGATCGGCCTTGCCGGCGGTGCTTTGCTGGCCCTGGGTGGCCTGCTGAGTGGTGTTCGCCGTCGCCTGTCCTGATCTCTAGGGCATTCGTACTGAAAGGGGCTTAGGCCCCTTTTTTCTTGCCTATTCGTCTACCCACACCCGGCGTAATGGCTCGCCGAAGTCATCGTAGATTACCTTGCGTCGTGGCTGAGGCAGACGGCTGCGCCGGCGCTGGGAGGTTCGCGATACCTTGGCCTTGCGCCTGGATTCGATGGCAGCAATCACTTCAGGTACCGGTGTGCGGGTATTGCGTGGCTCGATAAACAGGCGGCGATTCAGGAACAGTGGAGCATCACCGGGATTTTTTCCACTGATGCCGCGAGGAATATCATCCACCTCTCCACCGTGTTGTAAAAAACGCGCAGTAGCCAGCTCCAGCTCAGCGCGAATGTCGTCTTTTGATACTGGCTTTTTCAAAGTAGCGGCAATTCCAGGCAGCGGTAGTTGCAAACTGCATAGTATAACGCCGCGCTCAGACAATTACAGGGCTTTGCCGGCTGCTATCTGTTGTCGCAATCTGGCCCCAGGACCGGTGTCTTGCAGGGTTACCCTGCCGTCCACCAGGTTAATGCCCAGACTGGAATAAATCGGCTCGAAAGAAGGGGTCTTCATGGAGGCTACAAGGTCGTCGTAGAGGCTCTGGAATAATAGCACTCGATTCAACTGATCCAGCTTTGCCACGATTTCGGGTACGGATAAGCGTGCATTCGCGCAGCACTCGTTCAATTTCTTCAAGGCCAGATCCAGGGTGAGCTTGCCGCGCGATTGTTGTCGCAGTCGAGTATCAGCGGCGAGAAAATACCAGGCGCCACTCCAGTAAACTCGCATGAACCCGCCTTGCTGCCGCATTTTGTTACTGGCAGTTGTCAGCGTTTGCCCAGTGGCGGTGGTGTCGGCTATGCCGCGCTGGGAGCCGTCATAGAGTTTCTGCCACATTTGCTGTTCGCTGATTATGCCGGTGCGCGCCTGTAGCAGGTTCTGGTAATAGCTGGCCAGGCCCTCGCTGAACCAGGCGTCGCCGGAGCCCTTGTAGGGAATCAACAGGTGAGCAAACTCATGATAGCCAGTCCAGGCATGCATTAATTGTTCGACACTGGCATTGGCCGCGGTGAAAAATTCTACACGGTCCGGCTGGCCCCGGTGCACTTGCGCCCAGGGAATGGGGTCGCTGGCACCGGCAGATACCGGCGCGACAGAAACCTGCCAGCGCTGCCTGGGCCAGTGACCATAAACCTCACGCATCGCTGTTGCTATAAAATCAATCCAGGCTACGAGGTTCTGGCGCATGCTCTCCGTGTACTCGCTGCTAATGTGCAACTCGAGGACTCTGCCATCGCGCACCAGATCCTGGCGAGTGGTTTCTTCAGCATGCCCCTGGGTTAGCGGGATTAACAGGCCTATTACGAAGAGGGCGCCGCAAAACCAGAGCCGACTATACTCGCGCATCTCAGGCCTTAGCCATTGTCGTTATGGGTCGGTGTATCTGTATCAGCAGCGCCAAACCCTGCCAGTTCGGCCATTTGCCTAAACAGTTCCACCACGTCGGTAACCGTGTCCTCGCCGGAGAACTCCCGGTACAGACTGTCTACGTTAACGGCAATACGTTCAGGATCCGACCAGCTCGAGTATTCATTTAGCTCGATATCCTTGGCGGCATCAAACGCACCCATACCGGCATCGTAGCGGCTGCGGGCCTGGTCGTGTACGTACTCCAGGTAGCGCCTGACGGCTATAACCCCAGGCTTGTCGGTGACCGGGCCATGCCCCGGGACGATACTCTCGACATCCATTCCCTCGATCAAGCGGCAGGCTTTGATCCAGTTGGCCACCGGCCCCTGCCACATCACAGGGGTGCCCTCTATAAACAAAATGTCACCGGTATAAACGCAGCGATCCACTGGAGAGTGCACCAGCACGTCCCCCCGGGTATGGGCGGGGCCAACTTCTATAAGATGAACTGGCTTGTCGCCGACACGCAAATCCATGTGGCCATCGAAGGTGTGAGTAGGCGGGGTGTGGCGGATGCCTGCAAAGCGGAACTGGCCAAAGCAGTGTATAAAATATTCACCTACAGGCCCCATGTCCCTGGCTGCAGTCATGATCGCGGCCATCGCCTCCGGGGGTAGTTCTGCCATTTCCAGGGCCGAAGCCGTGGAGGCAATAATTTTCGCGTCACCCACCAGTTCATTGCCGTGGCAGTGGTCGCCGTTGGCGTGGGTATTGACCAGGGTGTCGATGTTAGTGGCCAGGGGTTCTGCGGCGCGCATACCACTAAGCATTGCGGCAGTGAGTTCCAGGTCATAGAGCGTGTCAATCAGCAGTGATTCTTCCCCGTCGACGATCAGTCCGGCATTACTCCAGCCCCAACCACCTCCAGGCGCCAGCCAGGCGTACGCTCCATTAGCCAGGGCATGCAATCCCTGCTGCTTGGTAGCCATGGGTGAACCTCCCAGTCCTTGTTTCCGCTTATGGTAACCCTAATCCGTGAAGAAAACAGGGCGCATGTTTTCTCTATGCGCCACAATCTGGTTTAATGCACAGCAATAGAATCTGGAACAAACCGCATGAACGCCATTCGCTCGATCCTGGTATTCGCCTGGCTCGTAATATCGGTAATACCGATAGGGCTCACCCTGGTATTTTGTTCCCTGTTTCTCAAGGACGATAAGCTGTGGTGGTGGTTCGCCGTGCCCTGGCTGAAAGGGGTGATTGTCGCTGCGCGTATTGTGGGTGGCGTGCGTTACCGCGTGCATGGAGAAGAAAACCTTCCCGCGGCAGACGATATGCGCAGGGTGGTCTTGTGTCCCAAGCACCAGTCGACCTGGGAGACGTTTTTCTTTCCCAGCATGACCTCACATCCACTGGCCTATGTGTTCAAGAAAGAACTACTGCGTATCCCGATCTTTGGTTGGTGCATAGGCAGCGTGGGCATGATCCACATCGATCGCAGCAAGCACAGCCAGGCCTGGAATAAGGTGGCAGAGCAAGGCCAGGTGCTGATGGACCGCGGCAAGTGGGTGATTATGTTTCCCGAGGGCACCCGCACGGAGCGCGGTAGCAAAGGCAATTACAAAAATGGGGCCACCCGGCTGGCGGTAGCCACGGGCGCTTATGTGATTCCTATCGCGGTTACATCAGGACGCTGCTGGCCGCGGCGTTCTTTTTCAATGACTCCCGGGACTATCGATGTGTCTATTGGCGCACCGGTGCCCGCAGAAGGACGTGAGCCAGGCGAGCTTATGGATGAGGTGGAGCGCTGGATCGAGGCGGAGATGCACCGTCTGGACGCACAAGCTTACGTTTAACTATTTATATGGGGACACACTATGTCTGTACCAAAAATTGTTTTATTAACCATTTACGCTGTTTTGGCCGGTTTGGCACTGACCCAGGGCGGTACGCCCGCGGGTGACTGGGGCCTGCGTATACTGGGCATACTGGCGGTAGTGCATAGCATAGAGGTACTGGTATTTTTCAAACTCTGTCAGCAGGCGGGTGGGTCTCTACCTGTGCACCTGCTGAGCGTATTCTTCTTTGGTGTCCTGCATGTGAAAGAGATCAAAGCCAGCCAGGTTGGCGCATAGCGTGCGGCCGGGTAGTGCCTGGTGCAGGTTTACTGCGGATTAAGGCAACAACACGGCTGCGCCGTTAAAACGGCCCAGGCGTAAGTCGTCCAGGGCCTGGTTGGCCTGCTCCAGGGGGTAGGGGTGTACGGTCGTTTTTACCGGTATAGTAGCCGCCAGCGGCAAAAATTCTTCTCCATCGGCTCGGGTCAGGTTGGCTACAGAGCATATTTCCCGCTCGCCCCATAGCGATGCATAAGGGAAGCTGGGAATGTCCGACATATGGATACCCGCACAGACCACCCGGCCCGCCTTGCGCACTGCCTTTAATGCCCTGGGGACCAGCTCCCCCGCGGGAGCAAAAATAATGGCACCATCAAGTGGCACTGGAGCCGTTTCTGAAGAACCGCCGGCCCAGCGGGCACCCAGCGATCGTGCAAAGTCCTGCGCCTCCAGGTCACCGTCGCGGGTAAAGGCATACACCTCTTGCTGGTAATGCCTGGCCACCTGTATCAGGATATGCGCGGCGGCGCCAAAACCATACAAGCCGATATGTTGGCAGTGCTGCACCAAGCGGTAGGCGCGGTATCCAATCAAGCCTGCACAAAGCAGCGGCGCCGCTTGCAGGTCGCTGTAACTGTCTGGAAGTGGGAAGCAGTAGGCGGCTTCTGCAACTGTGTATTGCGCAAAACCACCATCGAACTGATAACCCGTGTAACGCGCCTCATCGCACAGGTTTTCCTTGCCGCGGCGACAATAGTCGCAGTGGCCGCAGCTTCCCCCCAGCCAGGGAACACCTACCCTTTGGCCAGTGTGCAAGCCGCTAACTGCGGGCCCCAGGGACACGATCTCACCCACAATCTGGTGCCCTGGAACAAGTGGCAGGCTGGGTTCCTGCAAATCGCCGTCTACTACATGCAGGTCTGTGCGGCAAATTCCGCAGGCGTTAACGCGTATCAAAACCTGCGAGTCCGTGGGCATCGGTATGGGCATATCAGTCATGACTAATGGCTGTTTTTGCTGCCTTAGCACCATGGCACGCATAGGTCAGTTCTCCAGCGCCTGCTTCAGGGTTTTACAGAAGGTTTTGAGTATCTGAATGCGCGCATGTGGTTTATCGTTCCCGGCAACCAGCGTCCAGGGGGCGTGCCGGGTGCTGGTCCGGCTGACCATTTGGTCGATAGCCACAGCGTAGTCCTGCCACTTTTCGCGGTTACGCCAATCCTCCTCGGTAATCTTGTAGCGCTTGTGCGGTTGCTGTTCTCTGGCCTTAAAACGCTGCAACTGCTCATCTTCGCTGATATGCAGCCAAAATTTGAGCACAATACTGCCATGTTCCACCATTTGCTGCTCAAATTGGTTGATCTCGCTGTAGGCGCGTTGCCACTCGTTACTGGCGGCAAACTGTTCTACACGTTCTACCAGTACCCTGCCATACCACGAGCGATCGAAGAACGTGCAGCGCCCGTCACGCTCCAGCTGCCGCCAGAAGCGCCACAGGTAGTGGTGGGCTCTTTCTTCATCTGTGGGAGCAGCAAACTGCACCAGTCGATACAGGCGCGGGTCTATCGCCTGGGTAACACGACGAATTGCAGAACCTTTACCCGCAGCGTCCCAGCCCTCGAAAACGGCGACTATAGAACGCTTCTCTTTGTACGCTTCCCAGGCTAGATCCTGCAGCTTCGCCTGGTACTTTTTCAGCTGTCCTTTATAGTCATCCCGGCTCAATACCGGGGTCAGGTCTACGCTGTCGAGCACGGTGGGCTGACCCGTGACATGCGTTGTTTGTGGTTCGCTTTCCGCCGGCTGGCTAGTGGCTTGCGCTGCCTTGTTATGCATGGCATTCAGTATTATTTGTCCGGCGGTAAGGTCGCGATAACGGCGATCCTCAGCTTCTATAAGATGCCAGGGGCTGTGGCTGGAATCGGTGTCCAGAATGAGTTGCTCGGAGACTTCAAGTGCTTTCTTGTACTTGCCGCGCAGTTCATAGGGTTGATCTGTGACGCGTGGGTTCTGTTGCTTACCCGGCGCTGCTTCTTTCAGTTGCAGACGTTGGGCCTCGCGACCCACGTGCAACCAGATTTTGATGACCAGCGCGCCATCGTCAATCAGCGTATGTTCAAAAGCTTCTATTTGCTGGCATTGCAGCTTGAATTCCTTCGCTGTTATATCACCATCAATCATTGCCTGGGCCGGTGCGGTATACCAGGAGCCAAGAAAAATACCGATCTTGCCTTTGGCCGGCATTCTGCGCCAGAAGCGCCAGAAAAAAGGTCGTGATTCTTCATCGTCTGAGTGCTCCCAGAAGGTATTGGTTTCTATACCCCGGGGGTCCATCCATTCATTGAGGCGGTGCACCAGAGACCCTTTGCCGGAACCGTCGAGCCCGGCTATTACTATGATCACCGGCTGCTCCGATTGAGCCAGGCCAAACTGCCCCTCCAGCAATTTCTGGCGCAGGGGCAACTCTAATTCGTTGAAATCGCTGCCCTTGACGTGCTTGCCGACTTCCAGTGTTTCGAACATGTGAGACCTTACCTTTTTGACCACTTTAACGTATTTTTGCCCAGGTTAAGAGACTATAATTGCCTGCTAATTGATTGGGAGCAACAAAACATGGGCTTTTACGATAAATACATTATGCCGCGATTTATCAACTGTGCCTGTGGCTCCAAGCCGATAATGCGGCAGCGGGAAAAAGTTGTTCCGCAGGCCAGCGGAACAGTCCTTGAAATTGGGATAGGGACAGGTCTGAACCTGCCCTATTATGATGCGCGCAGAGTCGAGCGCCTGATCGGCCTCGATCCATCACAGGAATCCTGGGAGTTGGCCGCAGAGCGAGCTGCCCATCTCGAGTTCGACGTGGAGTTTATAGGTTTACCCGGTGAGCAGATTCCTCTGGAGGACGAAAGCGTCGACACCGTTTTGGTGACGTTTGCCCTGTGTACTATTCCCGACCCAATCGCAGCACTGCACGGCATGGCTCGCGTGTTACGTCCCCAGGGTAAGCTGATTTTCTGCGAACACGGACACGCGCCGGACTCTGGTGTCAGTAAATGGCAGGATCGAATCAACCCTATGTGGCGTCGTATCGTGGGGGGCTGTAATCTCAATCGCAATATTCCTCAACTGTTGACCCAGGGTGGCTTTGCCATTGATGAGCTGGAGCAAATGTATTTGCCCAGTACGCCTAAAATTGCCGGGTATAACTACTGGGGCAGTGCTAGCCTGGCCTGACCGCCACCGCTGGCCGGGTTGTAGAGCCATGCATCGACTGCTCTTCGCTACATTACTGTGTTTATGCCCGTCCCTCGTTGCCTGGGCGGCACCGGCTAATCTGGCGTTCAAACTGCAAGGTCTGGAAGGCGAATTGCAGCGCAATGCCAGCGCATTTCTTGGTGACCCGCCTGAAACCGCGCAGGAACGCCTCAATTTTCTGATTTCTGCACGAGAGAGGGTTGAGCGAAGCTTGCAGGCTCTTGGCTATTATCAAGCGGAAATTGACCTGGATGTCGAGCGCACCGAGCCGGTATGGCAGTTACTGATCGAAGTGGCACCGGGTGATCCGGTACGCATCCGTGATATCAGTATTCAGGTGCTTGGTGCGGCAGCCAATGACCCCGAGTTTACCCGACTGGTTGACGACATCGGCTTCGAATCTGGTGATGTGTTGCACCATGGCCGTTTTGAAGGCTTTCGCAACCGCTTGTTGTCTCTGGGGCAGAGACGAGGCTACCTCGATGGCGAGGTGATTTTGAGTCGTGTGGAAGTGCACGCGACGGGAGGTACTGCTGACGTATTCGTGCATTACGCCAGCGGCATTCGCTACCGTTTTGGCGAGTTGCGCCACGATGAGGAGGTAGTTGATTACGATCTGCTGGATGCTTTGCGCACCTTCAGTCGTGGAGACGACTTTGATCAGGCCCAGCTGCAGAAATTCCAGGGACAGCTACAGCTGACGCGCTATTTTTCCAGTGTCACGGTACAGCCTGAAATACAGCAGCGTCAGGACGGAGAAGTGCCGATTCTGGTGGTCCTGGCTCCGGCCAAGCGGCACAGTGTCAACGTCGGTGTGGGCTATAGCACGGACACCGAGGAACGCATTTCCATGACCTGGCATACCCCCAGGATCAATCGCCATGGGCATAGCCAGATCACTCGTGTGGAATATTCCGAGGTCAATCCCAGTGGCCGTATTACCTACAATATTCCACTGCGGCATCCGCTCAATGATATTTTACAGTTGTGGGGAAGAACGGAAGAAAATGAATTTGGTGACATTGACAGTCAGCAGGACGAACTCGGCGCCAGGCGCGATAAGCGCAAAGATAACTGGGTTTACAGTTACTCAATGCGCGGTCTTACTGAATCCTGGGAGGTGCTGCAGGAGAGTTCCACCAACGATTACATGTTGTTGGGCGCATCGTTAGCGCAGCAGCAACACACCGGCTCGATTGTTGATCCAAAAAGTGGTTTCAATCAACTATATACATTGGAAGTGGCGAATCAGGATTTGGGTTCTGACGTTGACCTGGTGCGCTTTACCGCAAACCTGCGCCTGGTTATGTCACCCTTTCCCCGTCACAGGGTGGTCAGCAGGGCTGAGTTTGGTGTGGCGGAAATAACCAGTGGTGAGCGTGCCGATCTGGCGCCATCGTTGAATTTCTTCGCCGGTGGCAACCAGAGTATTCGCGGCTTTGGCTACCAATCTTTGGGTAATGAGATTGACCTCAAACGCACAGATGGCACTAAGAAAACCCTGGTAGTTGGTGGTGACAGGCTGGCAGTGGCGAGCCTGGAATACCAGTACTATTTCAGTGACAGCTGGCGTGGGGCATTGTTTGTTGATGGCGGTGATGCATTTGACGACGGGGAATTCGATCTAAATTATGGCGCGGGCTTTGGCGTGCACTATATAACACCAGTGGGTGCGATTCGGGTCGAGTTTGCCAACAGTCTGAGTGACGATAATCCCGACTGGCGCCTGCATTTCAGTGTGGGGGCAGAATTTTGAGGCTGCTTGGCCAGAGTATTCTGCTGCTACTGCTGCTGTCAGCATCTGTACTGGTATTGGCGCCTTTTACCGAGCGGGGCAGCCATACTCTGGTCAAGCTGGTGCAAAAGTATAGTCCGCTGGATATCGTTTACGCGGGGGGTAGCCTGGGTGGTGAATTGCAGCTTGAGCGCCTCGCGCTGAGGAACGCAAGCTTGGAGATCGAGCTGGTCGATGTCCGCTCACAGTTGCGCTTGTCTTGCCTGTGGCGCAGTGCGTTTTGCTTTGAGCAGTTGCAAGCAGCGTCCCTGGATATTTATGTGCCGCCTGCAGAAGTAGATGAAGTTGGTAATGACGAGTCTCTGTCGCAACCCTTCGAAACAACGCTGATCGAGTTTCCCGTTACAGTTGCAGCTGATTCCTTGACTATTGCCACAACCCGCATTCATTGGCCCGGCGGAGAATGGCGTCAAGGGCTTGCGCAACTGCATGTGGAAATCAGCAATTCAACTGTCGCCATTCACCGCGCGGTATTGCACACCCCGACACTGACGCTGCGTGAGTTCAGCCAGGACAACGCTGCTTCACCTGCACAGATTTCCCTGCCAAGAATCGACCTGCCTCTGGTGCTCGCAGTAGACGAACTGCTGCTGTTGCAGCCAAGCTGGGATTTCTACGGGAGCAAAACACAGCAAGAAAAATTGCGGCTCGCCGGCGAGTGGCGCAACACGCAGCTGCAACTACAGCAGCTCAGCGCCGAGACCGCGCAGTGGGGCAACGCAGCGCTGAGCGGTCAGATAGCGTTCCATGCAGATTGGCCCCTGAGAGTGCAAAGCGCGCTTACCCTGGCTAATGCCGGTGATTCCCAGTTCCTTGCGGGGAGGGAATTCGTGCTGGATGTGGAGGGTGACCTGTCCGCGCTGCAACTGCAGTTGCTCGCACCCGGTGAGCCGCTGCTATCGGCTCAGGCGCAGCTGAATTCGCTGCATCCAAACTTGCCTTTTCAAGCCTCGGCGGAGTTGTCCTGGCCGCAAGGTTTTGCGGTGACTGATATTCCGGGCGCACCACTGCAGTTGCAGGGTTTATTGCTGGATACACCGTTGCATGGCACATTTTCTGGCACCCGCGAGCAACAGTCTATCGACCTGTCTGCTGGCGTCAGTGGTCTGGGTTATTCGTCCCTGAACCTGGTAGTAAGCGCTATACACCAACAGGGCCGTATAGGACTGAGGGAGCTTTCACTGCGCAATGCCTCCGGCACTAATTCCCTCTCTGCCAGCGGTGAATTGACCCTGGCTGATGGAGATGCAGGGGGCCTGGCCCTGGAAGTCACTTCTGCGGGGTTGTCATTGCCGCAGGTCAGTGAGCTTATTTCTGGCAGGCTGGAAGGCAGCTTTGCAGCGAATGTGCGTTGGTCGCCGCAACAATGGCGAGTGGCGTTGTCTGACCTGGCCTTGCTCGGTGATATTAACAATCTCCCCGCCAGTATCAGCGGCCAGTTTCGCCTGGATAATGACTGGCGCCTGAGCGGTAGTGATTTGCAGGCTGCAATCAATGGTGCGCAGCTGGTATTGCGCGCGCCTGAAGCAGGCGTAAGTTCAGGCCAGCTGATGCTGGATATCGCCGACCTGGGGCGTTGGCAGCCCGGCGCGGAAGGACAGCTGCAGTTGCAGGCGGATGCCACTGCCAACCTGGCAGGCTTAAGCTATCGCGGCAATGTGCAGGATATTAACTGGGGCGGGATGCAACTCGAAGACGGGGAGTTTTCCGGCGCGTACACGCTGGAAAAGCAGCGTTTTACTATAGCTGGCAGTTTGAATAGGTTGCGTGTCGGGCAGATGGCACTGACTAGCCTGACACTGGCCGCCAGCGGCGACGAATCCGCTCAGGATGCAGTGCTCAGCGTGCAGGGCGACATTATTGGTGAGTTGCATGTTCGCGGCGGTGGCAGCGATCGGAATTGGCAGGGAAAACTGGCTGCCACTGAGTTGCTAACGCCGCACGGTAATTGGGTCCTGGCCGACTCGGTAGACATGGCCTGGTTGCCAGACAGCGCGCAATTACAGGTGGCTAGCCACTGCTGGCGTCGCGAGCGTTCGAGTATTTGTCCTGGACAGCTGATAGTGGGCGGGCAGGGCAGTGGCAGCATCGATGCCACGGGAGACCTGGCGTATCTGGAATCATTGCTGGCCCCGGGTATGGATCTTCAGGGCGATATTACCCTGCAACTGGAAGGCAGCTGGGGCACGCAATTGCAGCTGCAAGGGAGCGCCAGTACTGGACCATTGGTAGTTGCACGCCATTACGGTGATGGCGAAAGTGCAAGCGCGCATTGGGATCGCGGCAAGCTCGATTTGAACTATGGCGAACAAGGACTGCAGCTAAAGGGGAATTTGCAGCGCGCGCAGCGCGCGGTGCTGGCGCTGGATGTGATATTGCCGTTGGATAGGCAAAAACCCCTGCGTGGTGATGTGTCTGTTGATCGTTTGCAACTGGCCCCGTTGATAGCCTTTATGCCAATGCTGTCACAGCTGGACGGTGAAGTCAGCGGTGAACTCCAACTTTCAGGCAGTGCGGACAAACCGCAGACATCCGGCCAGTTGCGCTTGCGCCAGGGGCAGTTGGCGCTGGTGGGTAATCCAACTGCACTGAACAAGATGGAGCTGGACGTTGATTTCCTGGGGGCGTCGGCGAAGCTGCGCGGTGCGGGACTTTTAGGTGGCGGTAAAGTGCGTTTACAGGGCGACATGTTGCTGCAACCGGAGTTGTCTGTTGATCTTCTGGTTGAGGGCGAGCGGCAGAACATTCTCTATCCCCCGGCCACCGCGTTGCTACTGTCTGAGCAATTACGCATTGTCGCTAGTCCGGGCCTGCTCAGCGTGACCGGTGATATCACCATTAACGAAGGCTCATTGGAGCCGGAGGTATTGCCTGAAGGGAGTGTGGCGGTATCTGCTGATGTAGTAGAGGTCGACTATGCCGGCAGGGTGATTAGCGAGCAATTGCCATTTGACGTGAATATCGATGTGCGGATACTGGTGGAGGATAAGTTTTCAGTTAGAAGCAGTGTTTTATTCGCGACCCTGGGCGGAGAACTACAGGTGTTGCAACGTCCCGGACAGCCGTTGCAATTGTTTGGTAACCTCAGGATTGTGGGTGGTGAATTGCGTGCCTACCAACAGCAATTGAAAATACGACGTGGCACATTCAGCTTCACCGGTAGGCCGGATAATCCAACGGTAAATGTGCGTGCAGAGCGTGCTATCAGCGGTAGCAACGTCACGGTGGGAATGCAGGTACGTGGCACCTATGACGCCCTGGTACTGGAGGTATTCTCCGAACCCGCAATGTCCCAGGGCGAAGCCATGTCCTACCTGGTGCGGGGCAGGGGGCAGGACGCCAGTTCGGGTGAGGATGGCACGGCGATGGCTTTGACGCTGGCTAGCGGCGTGTTAAATCGCTCCACGCTGATATCCGAGCTAAACCGGATTCCCGGCGTTAATAACGTCAGTTTTGGCGCGGAGGGCACGGAGGAAGACACTGCCGCTACTGTCGGTGGCTATATTGGCGACCGTATCTACCTGTCTTACGGCGTCGGCGTGTACGAGCCGATTAACGTATTGATCGCGCGGCTATACCTGAGCACTCGATTGTGGATCGAGGTGGTCAGCCGTTTGGAAAACTCTGTGGACTTGTATTATGCCTTCGATATCGACTAGCCCTGAGAGGGCAGGATAGTTAGCTCCACCCGGCGATTCATGGCACGCCCCTGGGAACTGCTGTTGTCCGCGATGGGTTGTTGCAAGCCTGCACCCTGCACGGCCAGACTCTGGATTCAGCTGTGCGCGTGACGCCAGAATCAAAAAAAGAATTACAGGCTTAATCTGGCCTGAAGCCGCAGATTTATGTAACTTACTTGGACTTTTTAGGATAACTGGCAGGAGAGCAGCGTGAACGCAACAACGACAATAGATGGTATCGATTATGGCCCATTGGCTGCTTTGATTGGTGTGTGGAAGGGCGATAAGGGCGTCGATCGTGCGCCAGAGCCTGACGCTGAGGAACGCAATCCTTACTATGAAACCATTACCTTTGAAGCGGCAGGGGATGTGACCAATGCTGAACGCCAGACGCTGTCGGTGGTGCGTTATCACCAGGTGGTGAGTCGCAAGTCCAATGACAAGGTATTTCATGACCAGGTGGGCTATTGGCTGTGGGACCCGTCTGACGACACCATTGTAGAAACCTTCACCATACCCAGGGCTGTGGCAGTGGTGGCGGAAGGTAAACTGGCCGCTCCTGCCGACCTGTCGCAGGAACTGGTATTTGAGGTGGCGGCACAGCAAAATGCCATCGCGCAGGCGGCTTTTATGTTCCAGCAGGCAAAGACCACGGCCTTCACCCACCGTATGACCGTGCAGGGAGATGAGATGAGTTACACAGAAAGCACCATCCTGGATATTTACGAAAAGCACTCTTACGATCACAAGGACCTTAATACCCTGCATCGGGTTGGCTGATGGACCCACTGACGCAGGGAGTGCTGGGGGCTAGCCTGCCGCAGTCATTGGGTAAAGCGCGCGATGCGGCCAGTGCAGGGCTGCTGGGTTTTCTGGCGGGAA
This sequence comes from Gammaproteobacteria bacterium, assembly GCA_024686215.1. Taxonomy (GTDB): domain Bacteria; phylum Pseudomonadota; class Gammaproteobacteria; order Pseudomonadales; family Halieaceae; genus JAACFI01. Next base: position 38,760 of record JAIBDN010000003.1, read on the forward strand.
TGTCCGCCGATCTGGATGTGTTGATTCGCTCGACGACGGACCCTCTACTGTTTTTGGAGTATCACCGCCAGTTTACCCATTCTCTGATATTTATACCTATTGGTGGGGTATTGTGTGCGCTGTTGTTGCATGCCCTTATTGGACGCCGTCGCGGTTTGCGGTTCCGTCAGACCTGGCTGTTTTGTACCCTGGGCTATGCGACTCACGCCTTGCTGGATGCCTGTACTACCTACGGCACCATGCTGTTATGGCCATTCAGTGAGCAGCGTTTCGCCTGGAATACTATTTCCATTATCGATCCATTGTTTACCTTGCCACTACTGGTAGGGGTTCTGTTGGCAGCGAAAAAACGCCACCCGCGGTATGCCCGGATAGCGTTGCTGTGGGCCTGTTGTTATATGGCCCTGGGATTGTGGCAACGCAATGCCGCGATGGATATGGGCTATGCACTGGCCGCGCAGCGCGGCCACCAGCCCTTGCGCCTGGAAGCCAAGCCCAGCTTTGCCAATATCCTGGTGTGGAAGATTGTCTACGAAACACAGCAGTACTATCACGTGGATGCGGTAAGGGCGAGCTGGGCACCCCGGGTATTCCCGGGAGCGACAGTACAAAAGCTGGAAATCGCCAGGGATATGCCCTGGCTGGATCCGTTGTCACAGCAAGCGCGTGACATTGAACGCTTCCGCTGGTTCAGCAATGGCTATATCGCCAGGGACCCGCACTACATCAATCGGGTGATCGACGTACGCTATTCCATGATCCCCAATGAGGTGGCGCCGCTGTGGAGCATCGAACTGCAGCCCGGGGCGTCGAAAGAGCAGCATGTGGCCTATAGAGTGCATCGAGAAACCGGCGCTAATCCCGCCACTCAGGTGTGGAGCATGATGACAGGGGGCTGAGGCCCCCGGGACCTTGATCAGCCTTTGAACACAGCCTGGGCCGCGTTCAACGCTTTACCGCTGTTGATGGGCGCATTCTGGCGGCAGAGAATAGCCTCCAGTGCGCTCAAACAGGTAATAACATTGCGCTCGCTGCTGGCAAACCCCATTAAACCGATGCGCCAGGTTTTACCCGCGAGGGCACCCAGGCCAGCGCCAATCTCCAGGTCGAATTCCTCAAGTAGGGATGCGCGTAGCGCTGCATCATCCACACCCTCGGGAATCAATACCGAGTTGAGCTGGGGCAGGCGGCACTCGGGCGCTACGGCCATCGCCAGGCCCATCGCTTCCAGTCCGGCTACCAGTGCCAGGTGGTTGTGCTGGTGACGCTGGAAAGCTGCCTCCAGGCCTTCTTCTTGCAACATCACCAGCGATTCATGCAGCGCATATAAGTCGTTGACCGGCGCCGTATGATGATAGGCGCGTTTGCTGCTGCCTCCCCAGTAGCCCATGACCAGTTGCATATCCAGGAACCAGCTTTGTACCTTGTGGGTGCGATTGCTAATCCGCTCAACCGCCCGTGCGCTGAAGGTCACCGGTGAAATGCCCGGGATACAGGACAGGCACTTTTGAGTCCCGGAGTAGACGGCGTCTGCGCCCCACTTGTCGACCTGCAATTCAATACCGCCCAATGAAGTTACCGCGTCTACGATTGACAGGGCATTGCGCTGGGTCGCCAGCGCACACAGGGCCGCGGCATCACTGCGCACGCCTGTAGAGGTTTCCGCGTGTACGAAAGCCAGTAAATTGGCGTCGGGATGCTGATCGAACGCGGCTGCGACCTTGTCGACACTCACCGGTTCGCCCCAGTTGTCCTGCACCATCACGGCAGTGGCACCGCAACGCTCTACATTTTCCTGCATGCGGCCGCCAAATACACCGTTCTGGCAGACGATAACCTTGTCACCAGGCGATACCAGGTTAACAAAACAGGCTTCCATGCCGGCTGAGCCGGGTGCGGATATGGGCAGGGTCAGCTCGTTCTCTGTCTGGAACGCGTACTGCAGTAATGTCTTTATCTCGTCCATAAGCGCTATAAACATTGGATCAAGATGACCTATTGTAGGGCGTGAAAGTGCCCCCAATACCCGCGGGGAAACATCAGAGGGACCTGGACCCATAAGGGTGCGCTGTGGAGGATAGAAACTGCTGGCCATGGGAAGTTACTCCGGGTTAATTCACAAGGGGCGCAACGTTATCAGGTTTCGAGCACAAGCTTAAGTAGGCCCGAATAATAGTCCGTATTGATCGCAGTAATAGCCTGTTTATTCAGCTGCGCTCAAGGGGCGTTGCGGCGAACATTACCAGCAGAGTCATGTCTTCCTCTATTTCGAAGAAAGAGTGTTCGGTGGTGGCGCCCACATATAGCAGTGAGCCGGGAGCGACAGTGCGCTCCTCTTCGTCCAGGCGCATGCGGGCACGACCGCTAAGTACCAGGTAGACTTCATCCTCGTCGTGCGGTGCCTGCATATCAGTGCTGCCTGCGGCGAGAAAATAGACGCCACAGTTCAATGCCGGTACGTTCAGGAACTCCAGGTATTCCACGGCCTCACCCTTGAGCTTGTCTCTGACTTCAGCCAGGTCGAAGAGTTGCCATTTGCTGTTACTCATGCGGGGGGATCCTTGCGCTAATCGCGTTTGATGGCGTTTGATGGCGTTGATTTTACGGCGATGTGTCGCTTGATAGTAACCTTTTTCCAAGCGGCACAGTTAACAGAAATCAACTGTGCGCCGATCAACAAAAGCAAACCTGCTGCGACTGCATTGCGCTGAGTTCAGCTGAATTCCGAACGCATCCGCCTGGCATCAGTCGCTGGGCTCGAAGCCTACATTGGCCTGTGCAGCGGCGATTCTGGCGATGGGCACTCTAAACGGGCTGCAGGATACATAGTCCAGTCCCAGTTCGTGGCAGAAGCGTATCGAGCGGGGGTCTCCACCATGTTCACCGCAAATTCCGTATTTGATACCCGGTTTGACACTGCGGCTCTCGTTGACGGCCATCTCCATGAGGCGTCCTACAGCCCGTTGATCCAGGGAGACGAAAGGATCAGCGTCCACCAGTTTCTTCTCCAGGTATTTGGGGATGAATTTGCCCGCATCATCGCGCGAGAAACCATAGGTCATCTGGGTCAGGTCGTTGGTGCCAAAGCTCATGAATTCCACCTCGGGTGCCAGTCGATCGGCGCCCAGCGTGGCCCGTGGTGTCTCCATCATGGTGCCAATTTTGTAGGGCACAGAAACGGCTTTTTCTCGGGTGACAGCGTGGATGCCCCTGTCGATAATCTCGGTTACCAGGCGTATTTCGCGGACGTTGACCACCAGTGGAATCATAATTTCCGGCAGTGCCTTGTAGCCGGCTGCAATGGCGTCAGCCGCGGCGCTAATAATCGCCTTCACCTGCATTTCGGTGATCTCTGGATACACTACGGAGAGGCGGCAGCCGCGGAAGCCCAGCATCGGGTTGACCTCTTCCAGGCGGCCGGTAATCTCGCTAATCTGCGCTGCGCTCTTGCCGATGCGTCCCGCCAGAGCAGCGATATCTTCCTGCGATTGCGGCAGGAACTCGTGCAGGGGAGGGTCAAGAAGGCGTATGGTTACAGGCAGGCCGTCCATGACTTTGAACAGTGCCAGCATATCGTCGTGCTGGAATACCAGGAGTTGATCCAGATAACCCTGTCGCTCTTCCTTGCTCTCCGAGAGGATCATGGCGCGCATCACATCAATACGCTGTGCATCGAAAAACATGTGTTCGGTGCGGCAAAGCCCAATGCCTTCAGCGCCCAGTTCCCTGGCTTTAGCAGCATCTTCCGGCGTCTCGGCATTGGCTCTGACTTTTAGTCGTCGGTGTTTGTCGGCCCATGACAGCAGTACCTGGAAATCATCACTGGAGCTGGCTTCTGTTTTCGGGATATCACCAAGCATGACCTCACCCGAGGTGCCATCCAGAGTGATAATATCGCCGCGCGACATAACCACGCCTTCGCGTGTGGTCGCTGTTCCTGCAGAGTAATCGACACTCAGGCTGACGCAGCCGGTAATAGCGCACACCCCCATCCCTCTGGCGACGACCGCTGCGTGGGAAGTCATACCGCCCAGTTCAGTGAGTATGCCGGCAGCGACGCGCATGCCGTGGATATCCTCCGGGGTGGTTTCCCGGCGCACCAAAATCACACTGTTTCCTGCAGCCGATTGCTCCTCGGCTTCCTCAGCAGAAAAGACGATCTGGCCAGTGGCGCCCCCGGGACTGGCCGGCAGACCGCTGGCGACGATATCTGTTTTCGCTGCAGGGTCGACCATGGGATGAAGAAAGGCTTCAACGTGGTCGGTAGACACACGCATCAAAGCTTCGCTTTCGGTAATTAACTTTTCTTTCACCATGTCCACAGCAATTTTTACTGAGGCGCGACCGGTGCGCTTACCGCTGCGGGTTTGCAGCATGTAGAACTGGCCTTCCTGGATGGTGAATTCAATGTCCTGCATATCGCGGTAATGGTTTTCCAGTAACTCCTGCGTGCGGTAGAGCTCATCATATACTTCTGGCATACGCTCCTGCAGTGCGGATACCGGCAAGGGTGTGCGTATGCCGGCGACCACGTCTTCGCCAGCGGCGTTGAACAGGTACTCACCAAAAAACGTGTTCTCTCCAGTAGAGGGGTTGCGTGTAAAGGCCACGCCTGAACCGGAGTCGTCGCCGAAGTTGCCGAACACCATGGCTTGCACGCTGACCGCAGTGCCCAGGCTGTCGGCGATATTGTTCATCTCCCGGTACACGATAGCCCGGGGCGTGTGCCAGGACATAAACACTGCTTCTACTGCCAGGCGTAGCTGCTCGAAAGGGTCTTCCGGGAAGTCCACCAAAGTCTTGTAGATGGCTACAATCTCCTGCCAGTCGGTAGCGGCCATGTCCACATCCAGAACCTTGCCATTGGCGGCTTTGTACTTGGTGAGTTCCTGTTCAAACTGGTCGCCATCCACGTCCAGTACAACATCGGCGAACATCTGGATGAAGCGGCGGTAGGAGTCGTAGGCAAATCGAGGGTTACCGGTTTTTGCCGCCAACCCCGCGGTAATTTCGTCGTTCAGGCCCAGGTTGAGGATGGTGTTCATCATGCCGGGCATGGAAACCGGCGCACCCGAGCGAACCGAGAACAGCAGTGGGTTTTCCGGGTCACCGAAACGCGCGCCCATTTTCTTTTCTACCAGATCAAGAGCCACCCGGTACTCCTGTTCGAGCAGGGATGGCAATTTATTGCCGCTCTGGAAAAACTCTCGGCAAGTGCTGGTAGTGATCACGAAACCAAAAGGGACAGGTAATCCCAGGCTGGTCATTTCACACAGGTTGGCGCCTTTGCCGCCCAGTAGTTCCCGGTCGTCTTTGCTGCCTTCGTTGAACAGGTATACGCGCTTTGCCATGTGGGATCCTCGGACGTGTCGGTAGCGATAAGGTCAGCGCGCGAGTATACCTATTCGTAGTGCCTGCGGGGAATGTTAAAGCGGCAAAAGTGCCGTGAATCGGTCCCGGATGTAGTGAAACTACACGCGCGGGGGCTACCCATGCAGATAAAGCCGCGGGGCACTGGGCGATACTCACCAACGGTAGTATTACTACATCGGGTATCAGTTTTTAGTCCCGTTGAGCAAGCGGCGTGAGCCGCCAGAAACGCACACAAAGGTGCTTTCAGGTTTTGCTGGTTGAACCCGGCAGGTGATTGTGTCTCTGGGGGCGGCGCCCGCTTTTCCAATGTATTACAGTGGCGCCTCTTTTATCGAGTAGAGGTTTGTGATCATGGCGTTAAATGCGGCGACAGTGCAGACGAAGAAAAGCGAAATTATAGCTCCAGGCGGTATTTTCGAACTTGAAGAAGTCGCTGTTGACGGCGTCAGTTACCGCGCTTATAAGCATGCGCCCAAAACCCTGGTAGATGTGTTTGATGGTGCCAGGGCGCATGCCGAACTGGAATTTATGGTGTATGAAGGGCGCAGGCTGAGTTACGGTGAATTTTTTGACCGCGTCGATGGTCTTGCGGCGAGTCTACAACGCAGACTTGGCGTGGGTAAGGGCGACCGTGTCGCTATTGCTATGCGCAACAACCCGGAGTGGGCCATAGCCTACACCGCGATTACCCTGCTTGGGGCCATTGTGGTGCCGGTGAATAGTTGGGGTAAATCAGAAGAATTGCGTTACGCGCTGGAAGATTCCGGTAGCTGCGCGCTGGTCTGTGATCGATCACGGCTTAAGCTTATCGTGGAATCCCTGGGCGCACTCGCGATTAACGCTTTGCTGGTGGATGCCCGGGAAGAGGAGATAGACGGGCAGGTGCTGTCGTTTGACGCTCTGGTGGATGCGGGTAGAGGCCTGGCTTTTGATGCCCCTGAGATACATCCCCAGGACAGCTGCGTGATCTTGTATACCTCAGGCTCAACCGGTTTCCCCAAGGGTGTGCTGCACCGGCATATCGCCCTGTGCCAGTCTCTGATGAACATGTTCTTCCTTGGTTATCTGGTGATGGAACTTGAGGGCGCCCGGGAGTTCCGCGGCGGCGCTGAACGTGAAACGCCTCTGCTGACCGTGCCTTTATTCCATGCCACCGGTTTGTTGTCCGGGTTCCTGCTGCCGCTGCAGACCGCGCAAAAAGTAGTGATGATGTACAAATGGGATGCACTCGATGCGCTGCAGCTGATTGAAGCGGAAAAAATAACCGGGCTTTCCAGTGTACCCACTGTGGTGCAGGATCTACTGCGCCACCCGGAATTTGATAAATACAATACGCAGACCCTGATCCGCGTCACGGCGGCAGGCGCGGCCACGCCGACGGGCTTGCCTGAACTTATCGCGCAAAAGTGTGGCTCTCCAAGTCGCTCTGCGGGGTGGGGGATGACCGAAACCGTTGCCGTGGGCTCGACCATGAGCGGCGTTATCTTTGACCTCAGTCCGGAGAGCGCGGGTATTGTCTCGCCCCTGGTGGATATGCGCTTCATGGACGCGGATGGTAATGAACAGGACCCGCTGCCTGGTGGAGAAATGGAGGTGCGTTGTATTACCTGTACCCCGGGCTATTGGGACAAGCCCGAAGCCAATGCGGCGACTTTCGATACACAGCGCTGGATGAAAACCGGCGATGTTGGGCATATTGATGCCGACGGCTTTCTGCATATCACCGGACGTATCAAGGAAATTGTCATTCGTGGTGGTGAGAATATCTTCCCCGGTGAAATCGAGCACGCGGTCTACGAAATGTCCCAGGTGAAAGAAAATGTGGTGTTTGGCGTACCTGACGAGGCAATGGGTGAAGAGCTAGCGATGGTGGTTTATGTCGAACCCGGTCAGGCGCTCTCGGAAAAGGCGTTGCGCGAATACCTACTCAGCCGCCTGGCAAGCTACAAGGTGCCCAGGTACATCCAGTTCTGGGATCACCCCTTGCCGCAAAATGCCAGCGGCAAGCTGCACAAGCTCAATGTACGTACCGCGTTTTTAGCGGCGAGCAGTGATGAATAACTAGCGTCTGGAAATAAGCTCCGCCAGGCTGTCGATTTCGACGATTTCAGCGGTGGCCGGTACCAGGAATACCTCTTCGCAACCGGCTGCTTGCGCATTATCCAGCGCCTCCGTCAGGCCATCTGCGGAGCTACGATGTACCGATTCAGCCATCATCCTGGCAATATCGGGCCCGGCTATGGCCAGGTACTCGTAGACGTAGTCGTACAGCTTACGTGGTCCGTCCTCGGCCAGGGTGTACCAGAAACCGCCCAGTCGATAGGGAGGCTGTGTGCGTCCTGCGCGTTCCCAGGCGGCATCTGCCATGCCAAAGGTACGCGCTAGCTCCTCACGTTCACCGTTGCCTGACCAGGCATACAGGCCATCGGCCCACTGCGCACAGCGTTCAATACTTTTGGGCCCCATGGCGCCAGCGAGTAATTGCGGTCCGCCTTGTTGCGTGGGCGGTGGGCCGATGGCGCCACCGCCGGTAACGATTTCTTCGCCATTCCAGACCTGGCGCATCTGCGCGACCTGTTTGTCCATGCGGCCATAGCGGCCGTGAAAGCTGGCGCCTACCGCTGCATAATCCAGTTCACGTCCCCCATAACCCAGCGCTGCTTTGTTCACCCGGCCCCCGGACAATATGTCCAGAGTGGCAAGCTCTTTGGCCACTCGCACCGCGTTATGCATGGGTAACACATACAAGGTCGGAGTGATCTCTACCCGCGAGGTTGCTGTGGCTGCCGCTGCCAGTAAAATACGCATGTCGTAGGTGGGGCCGTGCACGCGCTCGCCACAGGAGATACTGTGAAAGGGTCCCTCGTCCACTGCGCGAAACCAGCGCAGGTAATCATCCCTGGTCAAACCCGCTTTCATGTAGGGCAGGCATATGCCGATTTTCATCGTTGCTTACTCGTGTTGATTAATGGCTCCCATAGTAGCGCAGAATGCGCGCGGGACTGTTTACCATAGTGAACCAAAGCGCCTGACTTATGTGGCGCAATCCGGCTATGCAATTGGGTTTATACGAAGCCTGGCTATTATTGTGAATGAAAGTTGGGTATTGTTGGGTAAAGGAGGGGTGGAACGATAAGACAAGGACCGTGTCTTACTAAGAGCCTATAAGATTAAGGTGCGTAATATGCACTATGAGTTACTCCTGGCAGTGGTCGGTATGGTGGTTGCAGCCGTCTTTGTGTTGTATAGAACTCACCTGTTTCCGTTCCGCTCAGCGTCCCCAGCTGCTCGCTCAAGCAAATTTGCCACGCCCATGTCCGCCACTGCTCAAAACCCCTATCCTGCAGTCTCTGTGCGCTGTGCCTCGCAGTGCGATGCTCAGTTGGCGATAAAAGGGCAGCGCTTCCTCGGCAGCGAGGCACCGTCACTGCCGTTGGCGGGGTGCACTGCGTCGCTCTGCGACTGTCGCTATGTACATCATGTGGACCGGCGCACCGGCAATCTCGACCGACGTCAATTGCCACAGTCAGCGCTGGATACAGTAGTTGCAAACGCGGCTGACGACCTGCGCCATGGTCGTGGGCGCCGCGCCAGTGATTGGGCTGCGGCCTACCAGATGCATGTCCCCGGGTAGCTGTCAAACGGGATAAATGCGCTGCGCCTCTGGCAAATGTCCCTGCCTTAGGTACACTAGGCGCCGATATGCGCTTCAATCAAATCATCCCACTAAAAATCATCCTACTGGTCACCGCCTGTGCACTTGTGTGTGCCTGTAGCAGTAACAGTAACAAAAATACTTTGAAGGCAGAGAATACTGACACCGTAGACTTCGGCGGCTCCTGGGAGTTGAACTACGGCCAGAGCGATAATATCCAGACCAAACTTGATTCATTGGTGCGTGACCTGCAGAGACAGGCGGAAAGGCGCAATAACGCCAATGGCGGCATGAACCAGGGCCCGGCAGGCGCAACTATGATGGTGGGTGGCGGTGGCGCGAACAGCGGCGCATCGGTCATCGGTCTGGCACGGATGTCAGAGTTGATTACTCGCTCATCACTGTTAACCATTGCCCAGGACGAAGAGCGTATCAGCGTAAAGCGTGAGGAGACATTTGCCTTAAGATGCGATTTCTTTCCGGGTGAATTTCGCACGGTGGAAACCCCATTTGGCACAGAAACATGCGGCTGGAACGGACACCAACTGCTGTTTCGCATACTTCTGCCTGAGGGGCTCAGCATCCAGCATGTGATGACATTGGGGCCGCAAGGTGAGCGACTTAATATTGCTACTACCGTAGTGTCCGACCAGGTGTCTTACCCTTTTACATTGAACCGGGTCTACAATCGATTTAGCCCAGGCAGCAGTGGGTATCGCTGTAAACAAACTCTCAGCCGGGGCAGGGTATGCACCACAGAATCCTCATAGTAATCTTGCTTGTGGCGCTGTGTCCGGTGGGGGTGCCTCAGGTAGTTGCCGCGGAAGAATCAACACTGCCGGAACCGGTAGGTGCGGTGCAGTTAAAGGTCGCGTCAAGCGCAGCGGAAGACAGCCTGCTTGACGTTGGTATCGCAATTTTTGATGCCGGTATTCCCGCTGATAAGTCCAGCCACAGTAAGCTCGGTGTCTTTCCGGAAATTCGCAAGTCAGAAACGCAATTTATGGCAGTTATCCTGCGCCAAATACTGGTGGATTCCGGCGCGTGGGGTGTGATGCGTGTGCTGCCTCAGGCGGATGCAAGCACGCAACTGCTGATCACAGGAAAGATTCTGCATTCAGACGGGCTCAGCCTGGTATTGCAGATTACCGCCGGCGATGCCACGGGTCGCAGTTGGATTAATCGCATCTATCACGATCAGGCATGGGAATCCGATTACCCCGTAGTTCCTGGCGGTGACCCTTTTATCGATATCTATCGGCGTATCGCTAATGATTTACTGGAATTCAAAGCGCAGTTGTCAGCAAAGGACCTGGCACAAATTCGCCAGGTTGCAGAGCTGCGCTATGCAGCGAGCCTGTCCCCGGAAGCATTTGGTGGTTACGTGGGCCTTGGTGATGACGGGCGCTATAGCGTATTGCGTCTGCCGGCGCAGGGCGATCCGATGATGGGCCGGGTTACCACGATCAGAAATCAGGAATACCTGTTTATTGACACGGTGGACGAGCAATACGCCAATCTGTACCAAGAGATGTCGCCAACCTATAACCTGTGGCGGCAATTTGGCCGGGAGCAGTCTACATACCGCAAAGAGTACGAGGAACGGGTAGCCAACCGTGACAGTCGCGGCAGGCGCGGTACGTTTACCGCGATGGAGCAGACATATGATGCCTATAAATGGTCCAAAATTCACGAGCAGGACCTGGACGAGCTGGCCATGGGCTTCAATAATGAAGTGACACCCACGGTATTGGAAGTCAGCGGCAAGGTGTTTCGGCTCAACGGAACGCTGGATTCACAGTACAATGAGTGGCGCGAAATCCTGCGGCAGATTTTTGCTCTGGAGACGGGGTTGCCAGCGCAATAGGGCTGTTCCAGCCGCCTTATGGGGGTTTACCCCGGGCTGAAGAATGGGCATTCTTGACAGCATGAATGTTTGGCAAATTTAACGCCTCTGGGCTAGGCTTGTGCTATGGCTACTAAAAACAAAGATTCAGACTCTCTTTTAGACTCACTGCGGCGCTTGACCGGTCAGGTTGCGGGTGGCACTTTTGATCTGGCGCGTAACACCGCGACCATGAGCGCTATGTTTGGCGAGAACTGGCTGCGCAATACCGTGCTCAACCAAATGGAGCCAGAACGCCTGGAGGCGATGGCCGATGCCGGTCACTTCCTGCGTGATGCGCGTGAAACCGCGGGCATGTCGGTCAAGGATCTGGGCGACAGCCTGGGTTTGACAGATAACTCCGTACTGGAAGATATTGAAAGCGGCGACACCATCATGCCGCTGGAACTGATGCTGCGCAGCGCTTCACTGCTGGCGCGTCACGATCCCATTCCTTTTTTGATAAAGTTCATGCGCACCTATAACCCCGCTTTGGAAAAGACCCTCGAGCAGTGGGGTGTGCTCACTCTGCCCAAGCAGTATGAGAGAGAGCGGCGTTTCGTTAATCTTTATCGTCAGCACGATATATTGCGTAGCCTCAGCGATGATGAGTATGAGCGTTTCATTCATTACATGGAGAGCTCCAGTAACCTTGTCCTGGATGTTATGCAGAAAGAGAAGGCCGCGGCGGGTGACAGAGTGTCCAAGGACTCCGGCGCTGCACCAAAAGCGAAGGCCAAGCCCAAAGCGAAAGCAAAAGCTGCACCCAGAAAGAAGGCCGCTGTGCGTAAGCGCAAGCGAGCACCAGCGGGCAAACGCAAGTCTACTTGAGCCCAACACACGTCTAAGTCACAGCAAAAAGCTCTGCTAATGCGCTGCAGTCCAGTGCACCAGAGGTTTTTTCGAGCGCTATAAAATATGCACACAGCTCAAGCTAGCCAGTGGTTTGCCACTTGCCCGAAAGGCATGGAGGCATTGCTGGCGAACGAACTTGCAGCACTGGGAGCCAGTGCTACCCGTGAAACTGTTGCCGGTGTCTATTTCGACGGACCGCTGGCACTGGCGTACCGCGCCTGCCTGTGGTCGCGCCTGGCAAATCGTATTCTGTGGCCGCAGGCAAGCCTGGCTGCCGAGGATGCAGATGAGCTTTATCGCTCCTTGAGCAGTGTCGAGTGGGGCGACCTGTTTGACCCCAAGTACAGTTTCGCCATCGATTTCTCTGGCGAAAACCAAAACATTCGCAACACCCAGTTTGGCGCGCAGCGCAGCAAGGATGCGGTGGTTGACTGGTTTTCAGCGAGTTGCGGTATGCGACCCCAGGTGCAGCGGCGCTCGCCGGATGTGCGCCTGAATATTCGCCTGGTAAAGTCTCTGGCGCATCTATCGATTGATATTTCAGGGGGTAGCCTGCATCAGCGCGGATATCGCACTGAGGGCGGGGCTGCACCCTTAAAAGAGAATCTCGCCGCGGCCATTTTATTGCGTGCCGACTGGCCTGGTTGGGCTGCCAGAGGCGGCGCATTGATAGATCCGATGTGCGGCTCCGGCACCTTGCTGATAGAAGGCGCCATGATGGTAGCCGATATCGCGCCAGGCCTGCGTCGTCAACGGTTTGGCTTTGAGGGACTGCGGCAACACAATCCGGCGCAATGGCAGGCCCTGGTCAGTGATGCCCAAAGTAGGGCGAAGCGCGCCCTGGAGAGCGAGCTTCCTGAAATACGTGGTTATGACGCGGACCCCAGGGTGGTGCGTAAAGCCCAGGAAAACGTTGCCCGACTGGGCCTGGAAAAAGTTGTCAGGGTCAGTTGTAAACCCCTGGCAGAGCTTACAAAGCCCAGCCATAAAGCACTCCCGGTGGGCCTGCTGGTGTGTAACCCGCCTTATGGCGAGCGCCTTGGAGAGAAAGAAAATCTGCTCTCTCTTTACCGGGAATTGGGCGAGGCCATGGTGCGAGAGTTCCCCGAATGGCATGCAGCTGTTTTTACCTCTAGCCTGGAATTGGGACGTGCGGTCGGTCTGCGCAGTCATAAGCGCTATGCATTGTTCAATGGTGCGATAGCATCCAATCTGCTGCTGTTTGACCTGCATAACAACACGCTGCGTGATCTTGATCCAGCGACGAAAGCTACAGCTAAAAATTCAACTGCAACCGCAGCTAAAACTGCAACTACATCCAGTGCTACTGCGTCAAACAAGGGGCTATCGGACGGCGCCAAAATGTTCGCCAATCGTATCGTCAAAAACCGTAAGCGGCTAAAGTCATGGGTAAATCGCGAGCAGATAGATTGTTATCGCCTGTACGATGCGGATATGCCCGAGTATGCCGTGGCCGTGGATATTTACGCAGACCTTGTGCATGTTGCCGAATATCAAGCGCCGCGTGGCGTTGACCCGGATGCGGCTGAGCGGCGCCTGGATGAAGTGCGTGCGGCTTTACCCGATGCGCTGGGTGTTTCTGCGGAGGCCATTGTTTATAAGCAGCGGGCTCGACAGCGCGGCCTGCAGCAATATGAAAAACAATCCAGTAGCGGGGAATTGTGCAGTGTGCGTGAGGGTCAGGCGCGCCTGCTGGTTAATCTACTGGACTACCTGGACACGGGTTTGTTTCTCGATCATCGGCCGCTGCGCTTGCGTATTGCCAAGGAGGCGAAGGGGAAGGCTTTTCTCAATCTGTATAGCTACACCGGCAGTGCTACGGTGCATGCAGCACTGGCAGGTGCGCGTTCCACCACCAGCATCGATATGTCCAACACTTATCTAGCGTGGTTGCGCAAAAACCTCGCACACAACGGACTGGACGAAACGCGCAACACAGTGCACAAGGCCGATTGTCTGCCGTGGCTGCAGCAGGAGAACAAGCAGTATGACCTGGTGTTACTGGATCCGCCGTCGTTTTCCAACTCCAAATCCATGGAGGACAGCTTTGATGTGCAGCGCGACCACCTGGAACTGGTGCGCGCAGCGATGTCAGTGCTGCGCAAGGAGGGGCAGTTATACTTCTCTAATAACCGCCGTGGATTCAAGTTGGCGCAAGAATTGCTCGATGAATTTGCCTGCGAGGATATCACCGCTGCCACCCTGGATCCCGATTTTCAGCGCAATCGCAAGATCCACTGTTGCTGGTCTCTGCGCCACCGTGAAGGCTGATACTCGGGTGTGTCAAGAGGGTGTAAAGGTGAAGGATAGCTAACTTGTTGGTACGCTAGTTCAGGTGACTCAAGGGCTGCGCTGTTAGTGCCCACAAACCTGGAAGCAGGAAATGATATCCACATTGAGTAAATAACCCTGTTTTTGAAGTGTTTTTGCGCGTAGTCCTTAGATTGAGACTATAAAAAATCTCTAAGTTATTGATTTGTGGTTACAAAGGGCTGGGGTCATCGATTGCGGTGGTTACTTTCCCGGGAGCGTAAATGCAGAGTTACACGGGCCGTGTGCAGTCTATCCCCAAAGTTATCCACAGATCTACCTGTGGATAACTTTGGGGATAGTCGCGCGGGTAAAAACACGTGGTACCTGGATTTAGACCAATGACAGTCGAGATCGCCTGTGTTTGAATTCCCCATAATCAGTACTTGAGGGTGTGGCGATGAGCTCCCTGTTAATTAATTATCACAGCCAGAGTGGCAGCAGTGCGCGGCTCGCCGCTGCAGCCTGTCGTGGTGCCCGGCGCGAGGCTGGGGTTGATGTGCGTGTATCGCGGGTTTGGGATGCGGGCGTGGCTGATTTGCGCGCAGCTGACGGCTTGCTGCTGGTGGCGGCGGAAAACTCCGGAGGACTCAGCGGTGCGCTTAAGGACTTTCTGGATCGTGTGTTCTATCCCGCGATTGACTGCGGCCTGCTGCTACCCTATGCATTACTGATCAGCGCGGGTAATGATGGTCGCGGGGCTGTGCGCCAGGCCGAGCGTATTCTCTCGGGCATCCCGTTCAGGCCGGTGGCCGAACCGGTGATCGTCAGGGGCGAGATAAACGCCACACATTTGACTGCCAGCGAAGAGCTCGGGCAGGCGCTGGCCGCCGGTCTGGCCATGGGGATATATTAGCGACAGGGCTGGCAGGGTTGCCACGCCGCCCGTAACAACAGGATTGCGATTAATGACTGACAATATGATTCCACCGGGCTATGTACAATTGCCCCAGGGGCTGGGTTTTACCGATATGCTCGCACCATGCTATCGCAAGCTGGACGAAGACAAAGTCTACTTCGGTTTTGTGGTTGATAATCAGCACAGTAACTCATTGGGCATCTGTCATGGAGGTGCATTGATGACCCTGGCTGATATCTGTGCCGCCTCCGGAGTGAATCTGGCCCGTGGCATTCGCTCCGGTAGCCCCACGATCAACCTGAGTATGGATTTTATTGCCATTGCGCGCATTGGTGAGTGGCTCGAGGCGCGAGCGGAACAGGTTTCGGTAAAGCGACGCTTTGGTTTTTGCAATGGTGGCATTTACAACGCGGAAGGTATCGTGGCGCGATTTAACGGTACGTTCTACCTGCCTGATCATCAGGGTATGCGCAAGAACGGCGCTATTGGTGACGGGGTATTGGCAGAGGTGCAGGACTAGCCCGTTTCGATGTCAGAGTCCGCTGAGCGCAGCAGCACCTGCATAAATGCATTGGCGGCTCGGGACAGGCTGCGCTCACGGTGATAAACCCCTCCCAGGGTACGCTCGATACAGGCGTTTTCGACCTCCAGCTTTACCAGGCTGCTATCCTTCATGCTGCGCGGTAAAATTGTCCAGCCCAGGCCAACCGATGCCATCATGCGTATGGTTTCCAGGTAGTTGGTCGCGAGTGAGACTTGTAGTTGCAGGCCGCGCTCATCGAACAGGCGCTTGACGATTTGACCGGTGTAGGTGTTTAACCCGGGCAGGATCGCAGGATGTTCACTGAGGTCCTGTAACTCCAGTGTTTCTTTGCTGCTCAGTGCGTGATCTGCCTGCACCATAAAGTCCAGTGGGTCACGCCAGATAGGTCGCGTGATCATATTGCCTTGATCTCCGGGTGCCAGCGTCACCACAGCCAGTTCTGCCTTGCCCTGGGTAATGAGGTCATAGGCTTGCTCCGAGTCCATGAAATCGATATCGATATGTACGGCAGGGAACGCTTCGCTGAAATAGCTCAGTAATGGTGGCAGGCGATGCAGGCCAATGTGGTGGCTGGTCGCCAGACGCAGGGCACCACTTACCTCGCCATCCAGATCGTGCACTGACTGTACTGCCAGCCTCAACTCCTGCTGTATACGTTTGGCATGGGGGAGCAGGGCCTTGCCAGCTTCCGTCAGGCCAATATTGCGGCCAATGCGGTCAAACAGCTTGCCGTCGAGTTGCTCTTCCAGCTGTGCCACGCGCTTGCTTACCGCTGGCTGGGTTAAGTGCAGCTGTTCTGCCGCCAGGGAGAAAGACCCGGTTTCGGCAACCAGCAAAAAAGCCTGGAGGTTTTGAGTGTCCACTACGTATTCCTATTGGGAATCCATTAGATAAAAATAATAAATTTGAGTAATCATTAAATCAAGCCCATAATTCACGTCCTGGAATAATGAACCTTTCTACAGACGACAGAGGTGTCCCATGAGCGGCAAGACGCTTTACGATAAATTGTGGCAAAGCCACCTGGTGGAGCAACGTGAGGACGGTAGTGCCTTGATCTACATCGACCGTCAATTGATTCACGAGGTGACCTCACCCCAGGCATTTGACGGCCTGCGTTTGGCCGGTCGCCAGCCGTGGCGCCTGGATGCCAACCTGGCCGTGCCCGATCACAATGTGCCCACCGAGGCCCGGGAGCGCAGTGGCGGTGTTGCGGGCATTGTCGACCCGGTATCCCGATTACAGGTACAAACACTGGATGATAACTGCCGCGACTTCGATATCGTGGAAATTGATATCAATGATGTACGCCAGGGTATTGTGCACGTAGTAGGGCCTGAGCAGGGCGCGACACTGCCGGGCATGACTGTGGTCTGTGGTGACTCCCACACCTCCACCCACGGTGCACTGGGTGCGCTGGCCCACGGTATCGGCACCTCGGAAGTTGAGCACGCGCTGGCTACACAGTGCCTGGTGCAAAGCAAAATGAAAAACCTGTTGGTGCGCGTGGACGGGCAACTGGGCCCCGGCGTATCCGCCAAGGATGTGGCGCTGGCGGTCATCGGTGAGATTGGTACTGCCGGCGGTACCGGCTATGCCATAGAGTTTGGTGGTGAAGTAGTACGCGCGATGAGCATGGAAGGGCGCATGACCATGTGTAATATGTCCATCGAGGCGGGTGCGCGAATGGGCATGGTCGCCGTCGATGACATCACCCTGGAATATGTTAATGGCCGGCCCTATGCGCCCACCGGCGATCTGTGGGAGCAGGCCGTGGATGCCTGGAAAGATTTGCACAGTGATGCCGATGCGGTGTTTGACCGGGTGGTGGAGCTGCGCGGAGAAGATATCAAACCGCAGGTCACCTGGGGAACTTCGCCGGAAATGGTGTTGCCGGTGGATGGGATATTGCCTGATCCTGCCGCAATGGATAATGACACGCGTCGCACAGCGACTGAGCGTGCGCTGGAATATATGGGACTCAGCGCGGGTATGGCTATCACCGATATCAAGCCGGATCGCGTGTTTATTGGTTCTTGTACCAATTCGCGTATTGAAGATTTACGCGCCGCAGCCGCCGTGGTTAAAGGCAAGACAATTGCCAGTAGCATCAAGCAGGCACTGGTTGTACCAGGCTCTGGTGAGGTAAAGAAGCAGGCGGAAGCAGAGGGTCTTGATAAAGTGTTTCTGGATGCAGGTATGGAGTGGCGAGAGCCCGGTTGTTCCATGTGCCTGGCGATGAACGCGGATAAGCTGGGGGCGGGCGAGCACTGTGCCTCCACATCCAATCGAAATTTCGAGGGACGCCAGGGCTTTGGTGGGCGTACCCATTTGGTGAGTCCCGCGATGGCTGCGGCAGCGGCAGTAGCCGGGCATTTCATCGACGTGCGTGACTTGTAGGAGGCAGGCAATGAAAAGTTTTACTGTATTACAGGGTGTAGCAGCGCCGATGGACAGGGCCAACGTTGATACTGACCTGATTATCCCCAAGCAGTTCCTGAAGTCGGTCAAGCGCAGCGGCTTCGGTCCTAACCTGTTTGATGAATTGCGCTACACGGATGAAGGCCAGCCTGGCCAGGATTGCAGCACGCGCACCCTGAAGGCTGATTTTCCGCTGAATCAGGCGCGTTACCAGGGGGCCTCTATATTGCTGGCCAGGGAAAACTTTGGTTGCGGCTCCAGTCGCGAGCACGCGCCATGGGCACTGGAAGATTATGGTTTTCGCTGCATTATTGCGCCCAGCTATGCCGATATTTTCTACAATAACTGCTTCAAGAACGGTGTGCTGCCGGTGGTACTTGAGGCGTCAGTAGTAGAGGGGCTGTTTGCAGAAATGTATGCCACCCCGGGGTACCAACTGAGCGTGGACCTCGACAGTCAATTGGTAACCACGCCTGCAGGTGCGCAGCACGCTTTTGATGTGGATGCCTTTCGCAAACATTGCCTGCTTAACGGCCTGGACGATATCGGTCTGACGCTGGAAAGCAGTGCGGCCATTCGCGACTATGAAAGCAAGTGGCGACAGCAGTCACCATGGCTGTTCGACGTCATCAAATAGACTCTGGAGACAGCTATCGTGGCAAAGCATATTCTGATACTACCGGGCGATTACATCGGCCCTGAAATAATGGCCGAAGCGGTTAAAGTGCTGGAAAAGGTCAATGTCGGCTTCAAGCTTGACCTGGAGTTGGAGTACGGACTGCTGGGCGGTGCCGCTCTGGACGTGCACGGTGTGCCGCTTCCAGATGAAACCCTGGCCCGTGCGCGCGAGGTAGACGCCATATTGCTGGGCGCTGTAGGTGGCCCCAAATGGGATCATGTGGAACGTCATCTGCGCCCGGAAAAGGGCCTGTTGGGTATTCGTTCGGAACTGCAGTTGTTTGGTAACCTGCGCCCCGCGATTCTTTACCCGCAGCTCGCAGACGCTTCAAGTCTGAAGCCGGAGATCGTCGCCGGCCTGGATATATTGATTGTGCGTGAGCTTACCGGAGGCATCTATTTTGGTGAGCCGCGGGGGATTCGCACCTTGGAAAATGGTGAGCGTGAGGGCTTCAATACCTACGTTTACAAGGAGTCTGAGATCCGGCGTATCGCCCACCTGGCGTTTACCCTGGCGCGTAAGCGCGATGGTCGCCTGTGCTCTGTAGATAAAGCCAATGTGCTGGAAGCCACCATTCTGTGGCGCGAAGTGGTGGAAGAAGTTGCGCAGGATTATCCGGATGTTGAGCTAAGCCATATCTATGTGGATAACGCCGCCATGCAATTGGTGATGCAGCCCAAGCAGTTCGATGTGATGGTTACCGGGAATATGTTCGGAGATATTTTATCCGATGCCGCGGCGATGCTTACCGGCTCTATTGGCATGCTGCCTTCGGCGTCGCTTGACCAGGCCGGACGCGGTATGTACGAGCCCTGTCATGGCAGTGCGCCGGACATTGCAGGGCAGGGCAAGGCTAACCCGCTGGCGACCATTCTGTCGGTGGCCATGATGCTGCGCTATACGTTGGCCAACCCTGAGGCTGCAGATTGCGTGGAGCAGGCAGTGAGCGCGGTTCTGGACCAGGGTCTGCGCACCCCGGATATTCACTCCGAGGGTACGCAATTGGCATCGACCATCGAAATGGGTGAGGCGGTGGTAGCTGCTCTGCAGTGTTGACAGCATTTAAAGCACAGTTAAAAGGAAGAAATGTATGAGTGATTTATATGATGTCGCCGTTGTTGGCGCCACTGGAGCGGTCGGTGAGGCCATGATATCCATCCTTGAGGAGAGAGATTTCCCAGTTCGCAACCTCTACCCCCTGGCCAGCAGTCGGTCTGCCGGCAAAACCATCATGTTCAAGGGCAATACGGTAAAGGTGACCGACCTGGCTGAATTCGATTTCGCCAAGGCGCAGATCGGACTGTTCTCTGCCGGAGGTGATATTTCCGCCGAGTTCGCCCCCAAGGCTGCAGCCGCTGGCTGTGTGGTAGTGGATAATACTTCCCACTTCCGCCAGGACGAAGATGTGCCACTGATTGTGCCGGAGGTGAATATCGAGGCGTTGGCCGGCTATACCCGGCGCAATATCATTGCCAACCCGAACTGTTCCACCATACAAATGCTGGTCGCGCTAAAGCCTATCTACGATGCCGTGGGGATTGAGCGAATCAACGTCGCCACCTATCAGGCCGTATCTGGCACAGGAAAGGAAGCAGTAGAGGAGCTCGCAGGGCAGACTGCGCGACTGCTCAACGGTCAGGAAGCGGAATGTAAGGTCTACCCGAAGCAAATCGCCTTTAATGCGATACCGCACATCGATAGCTTTCAAGACAATGGTTACACCCGTGAAGAGATGAAAATGGTGTGGGAGACCCGCAGAATTTTCGCCGATGAGGGAATTCAGGTGAATCCTACCTGTGTCCGTGTGCCGGTGTTTTTTGGTCATTCTGAAGCGGTGCATATTGAGACAGTGGATAAGATCAGCGCCGAGGAGGCCCGTACTATATTGCAGAATTCTCCCGGTATTACCGTCATTGACGAACAGGCAGATGGCGGCTATCCCACCGCGGTGAGCGACTCTGCGGGGACTGATCCGGTGTTTGTGGGCAGGATTCGTGAGGATATCTCCCACCCCAGGGGGCTCAATCTATGGATTGTCTCTGATAATGTGCGCAAAGGGGCCGCACTAAATAGTGTGCAAATTGCCGAGAGCTTGATATCTACCTACCTTGATTAATGTGCTTGGATCACAGATACTTGGGTGCAAATTCGGGTTGTTGCAAGTGCATGGAGGCACTTCGGGCGCTACTTTTAGTAGTTAGTGCAAGTGTCTGTAGGGGCAGAGTTTTTCAGGCGCTGTACTGGTAACAGCCGAATTGGTGGTCGGGTCCAGGGGAGACCGACTTAATTTAGTTAAAAAAATTATAAAGGCGTCGGGTATGGGTCGGAAGATTGCAGCTATTGCGTTTTCACTGGGGTGCTTACATGCTGGATCGGTGATGGCCCTTGGGCTGGGTGAACTCACCCTTGAGTCGTTTCTCAATGAACCACTTAAAGCCAGGGTAGATCTGCTCAATACGGGCAGCCTGCATGGGGACGAAATCAAGATTCGCCTGGCAACCAAAGAAGATTTTGAAAAATTGGGCCTCGATAGAGCCTACTTTCTCACTGGTATCAAGTTTGACGTCGAGATTGACGCCAATGGCGGCCCGCGGATAGTGGTGTCGTCCGATGACCCGGTACTGGAACCTTATCTCGATTTTATCGTAGAAGCTCGTTGGCCTACCGGGCGGTTGTTGCGTGAATACACGGTATTGGTCGACCCGCCGGTGTTTGACCGGGTGAACCCTGTTGTATCCGCCACTGCCAGAGTGGAGGAGGTAGAGGGAATAGTCGCCCCGGTAAAAAAAACTGAGCAGGGTGCAGCCAGCGAAAAAAGCGGCACCCATGTCGCAGTAAAAAAGTCTGACCTGGCCCCGGGTGCGATGCCGCAGCGCGACTTCAGCGCTGAAACGGCGGGTTCACCAGGCCCCGGCCAGCGTTATATGATCCATCGAGACGATACCCTGTGGGAAATTGCGCGGCAGGCGCGCCCGGAAGGTGCATCTGTGCACCAGACCATGCTGGACATCCAGCGGATGAACCCGAAAGCGTTTATCGACGGTAATATCAATCGCATAAAAGCCGGCTATATCGTCTACCTACCCGCTGCAGCAGATATCAGCTCCGCCGATCTCGAAGCAGCCTTGGCCCAGGTGCGTCAGCAGAATGAAGACTGGCGTGCAGGTAAGGCTTCCGAACCGGTGGCCAGCGCTGGCCCGTCCCTGAGGATTTCTGCGAATGAGCCCGAAGAACTTGCGGATACAGCAAGCGCCGGGGAACGCGAGTCGGCGGCAAGTAGTGCTGCCATGGAAGAAATGGACAAGGTGCAGCTTGAAGAGGCTGAGGCCGGGGGTAACCTCGCTGCCATGGAACAACAGGTAGAGACCCTCAATCGCATTGTGAACCTTAAGGACGAGCAAATCGCTGCTTTGCAAGCTGCGTTGGCGGAGTCCCAGGGCCTTGCAGCGGATACTACAGAAGCGGAATTGGCGGAAGAAATGGTCGCGGAAGAAGCGGCTACCGATACCGGCGTGATCTCTGCTGAGGAAAGCGTCGCTGAGGAGATGGCCGAGGAAGTAGCCGCAGTCGAGGAAGCCGTTGAACCAGAAGTAGAAGTCGAAGTCGAAGAAGAGACTCAGCCAGTGGTCGCGCCCGTGGCCGCCAAGCCGGTGGCAGCAGCTGAACCGGCCGCGGGAAAAAGTGGCGGCATGATGAGCAACATCCTTTACATACTGGGTGCTGCAGTACTGGCAATACTCGCCTTTGTGTTCATGCGTCGTCGCGGTGACGATGATGATACACAGCAGGTTGCAGCGACCGCCGTGACAACGCCTGCAGATGTTTTCGCCGATGTTGAATTGAAAGAGCAGCCACTTGAAGTCGAGGCGCTTGTGGATCCAGCGCCCGAGCCGGAGCCGGAGCCGATACCCAGCGAGGCGGTTGAAGCTGCTGAAGGGCTTGCGCGTGACAATCGTGGCTACGGTGAGCGCAAGCACGACGAATACGCAACAGATGATGAAACAGGTGATGCGCTTGCTGAGGCGGATATTTACATTGCCTATGGGCGCTACCCTCAAGCCATCGATCTGCTCAATAACGCAATTACCAACGAGCCCGGCAATGCTGGCTATCATTTGAAGTTGCTGGAGTTGTACGCTGAAACAGGTGACAGCGATGCTGTGCAGCGAGAGTTGGGCGAACTGCAAAACATTGGTGACGCGGATAGCGTGGCCAGAGCAGAGCTGGTTGTATCACAGCTGGGACAAGGCGCAGAAGTCGACGAAGGTCGGCGTTTCATTGACCCGGTGCCGACCGCTGAAGAAGCAGCACCACTGGATTTACTGGCAGAGACTGACGCTCCGCTGGAGGCTGACTTTACTGGTCTGGAAATAGAAGAGATAAGAGATTCCAGTGCTGACTCTTCGCCTGAAGACCTGGATCTTTCCGCTGATTTTTCCGCCAGTGAGCTGACGCAAGGTGAAGACGAAGATCTGGTAATCGCTGCAGACAGCAACGCTTTATCCACCAAACTGGATCTTGCGCGTGCCTACCTGGACATGGGTGATGATGATGGAGCCCGGCAGATCCTGGAAGAAGTCGTCGCCGAGGGTACTGATGAACTCAAAGCCGAGGCCAGCGCTCTACTAGATCGTATTGGCTGAGCACTATCCATTTTCGGCCGACCCGCTGCCTGCGGGCGGCCGCATTGCCTGCAGAGTCGAATACGACGGTAGCCGCTACAGTGGCTGGCAGGCACAGTCACACCATGATGTACACACCGTACAAACAACACTGGAAACCGCACTTGGCGTGGTTGCAGCCACGCCGCTGAGGGTGCACTGCGCCGGCCGCACCGATAGCGGGGTGCACGGGTTTAGCCAGATAGTGCACTTTGATGCGCCGGTGGTACGCAGTGCCAAAGCCTGGGTACTGGGTGGCAACGGTAACCTGCCTTTTGATGTGCGCCTGCATTGGGCGGTACCGGTGGTAGACGAGTTTCACGCACGCTTTTCAGCACTTTCGCGACGTTATCGCTATGTCATTGCCAACACAGCGGTGCGTCCGGCACTGCTGGGACGCCAGCTGACCTGGCAAAAACAGCCCCTGGATGCGAGCATAATGCACCGCGAGGCCCAACACCTGCTGGGCGAACTTGATTTCAGTGCGTTCAGGGCCGCCGCTTGCCAGTCCAGCTCGCCGCTGCGCAACGTGCATTCGGTAAGCGTTGTGCGCAGGGGCGAGCTGATTGTTATCGATATCAAGGCCAATGCCTTTCTGCATCACATGGTGCGTAATATTGCGGGCTCATTGATGGCTGTAGGCAGTGCGCGCAAGCCGCCAGGGTGGATCAGGGAGCTGCTTGTCCTGGGTGACAGGACGGCGGCTGCCGACACCGCTGCTGCTGATGGTCTGTATCTGGTTGATGTGGAGTATCCGGCTCACTTTGCGCTGCCAGTCACTCCCTATGGGCCGTTGCTGCTCGCCCCTGGGCAGTAGATGCTGACTTAGTTGTAAAGACAGCGAGGCCTGTGGTCTGCTATCATACCGGCCTGTTTTTTAGCGGTATTTTCACCCAGTGACCCATACACGGATCAAAATTTGCGGCATTACCAGCGCCGAGCATGCGCTAGTTGCCGCTGCCTGTGGGGCCGATGCCATTGGCCTGGTGTTCTACGCGAAAAGCCCCCGCTGTGTGAGTGCACAGCAGGCGGCAGAGATAGTGGCTGCGCTGCCACCCTTTATTTCAGTGGTAGGCCTGTTTGTTAATGAACTGCCCACTGAGATCGAGCGTATATTATCGACAGTAGCGATTGATGTTCTCCAGTTTCACGGGGATGAATCAGTTAGCTTCTGTAAGCAGTTCGCGCGACCCTGGATCAAGGCTTTGCGTGTCAAGCACGATACCGATATTAGCGCAGCATGTCGCGAATTCGAGGGCAGCCGTGGAATATTGTTGGATGCCTGGATGGAGGGTGTGCCCGGTGGCACTGGTAAAACCTTCGACTGGCAACTGGCCGCGGATACGCTGCCTGCGCCAATAGTCCTGGCTGGTGGCTTGAACGAGAACAATGTCGCGGCAGCTATTGCCGCGGTGTGCCCCGCGGCAGTGGACGTCAGCGGTGGGGTTGAATCTGAGCCTGGTATTAAGGACGCGAACAAAATCAAGCGCTTTATTGCGGCCGTAAGGGCCGCTGAGCAACACGTGGATGGATGAAGAAATGACCAGTGATACAAAAGATGGGGTTTTTGCTGCAGTTCCCGATGAGAATGGCCGCTTTGGCGAATACGGCGGTAAGTTTGTTTCCGAGACATTGATGTCAGCTCTGGCCGAGCTTGAAACAGTGTACCGGGAGTTGGCTGAAGACCCTGCGTTTCAGCACGAAATCGACCAGGATCTTGCGCATTATGTGGGTCGACCCTCACCGCTTTATGAGGCCAGTCGTTGGTCTGACGAGGTGGGTGGTGCGCGTATTTTCCTGAAGCGCGAAGACCTTAATCACACCGGCGCGCACAAGATAAATAATTGCATCGGCCAGGCACTATTGGCCAGGCACATGGGCAAAAAGCGCATTATCGCCGAGACCGGTGCGGGTCAGCACGGTGTGGCCACGGCGACTATCGCCGCTCGTCTTGGGCTGGAATGTCAGGTCTTTATGGGCGAAGAAGACGTGCGCCGCCAGGCTCTTAATGTCTATCGGATGAAGTTACTGGGTGCACAGGTGATCCCTGTTACATCCGGATCGCGGACGTTAAAAGATGCTATGAACGAGGCCATGCGCGACTGGGTGACCAATGTCGATGACACGTTCTACATTATTGGCACAGTTGCAGGGCCCCACCCCTACCCGATGCTGGTTCGGGATTTTCAGTGTGTTATTGGCCGCGAGGCCCGGGCCCAGTCTCTGGCTCAGGCGGGGCGACTACCCGATGCGCTGGTAGCCTGTGTCGGTGGCGGTTCCAACGCCATAGGCTTGTTCCACCCTTTCCTGAAAGACAGTGATGTCGCCATGTACGGCGTTGAGGCGGGTGGTCACGGCGTTGCAACGTCCCAACATGCGGCACCGCTTACCGCGGGTACACCTGGTGTGCTGCACGGTAATCGCACTTACCTGATGCAGGATGATGACGGACAAATCATGCACACCCATTCGGTATCGGCTGGTCTGGATTACCCGGGCGTCGGGCCTGAGCATTCCTGGCTCAAAGATATTGGCAGGGTAGAGTATGTGGTAGCGGATGATGACGAGGCGCTTCGAGCTTTCCATACGTTGACCCGGGTAGAAGGCATTATGCCGGCCCTGGAAACCAGTCACGCCCTGGCCTACGCGGAAAAGCTGGCAGCCAGCATGTCCAGCGAGCAAATGATAATCGTCAACCTGTCAGGGCGGGGTGACAAGGATATACACACCGTTGCACAGATCGACGGTATTGAATTTTAGGGAGAGCAAAACAAGTGAGTAAAATTGCGGGTCGTTTCCGGCAGCTGGCAGAGCAGGGGCGCAAGGCGCTGATTCCCTACGTGGTCGCAGGCGATCCTACGCTGGATGCCACGGTGCCACTGATGCACCGATTGGTGGCAGCCGGAGCGGATATTATCGAGCTTGGCGTGCCTTTCTCTGACCCAATGGCCGAAGGCCCGGTAATTCAGGTAGCGCACGAGCGGGCACTGGCCCACGGCACCAGTTTGCGCGATGCGTTGGCGCTGGTAACTGAGTTTCGCCGCGATGACAGCACTACCCCGTTGTTGTTGATGGGTTACACCAACCCCGTGGAGCGTATGGGATTCGCTGCATTTGCCGATGCGGCCGCAGAGGCCGGCGTGGATGCACTGCTTACCGTAGATTTACCCCCCGAGGAGGTTGGCCTGGTAAACCTGGAGTTGCAGCGTGTGGGCATGGATAATATTTTCCTGGTAGCGCCGACCACGCCGCAGCAGCGCATAGGGCGGATCACCGGTGAAGCCAGTGGCTTCGTCTATTACGTATCACTCAAGGGCGTGACCGGGGCCGGAAATCTGGATCTGGACGCGGTAAGCGCGGGTGTGGCCGCTATACGCGAGAGCACTGAACTGCCAGTAGCTGTGGGTTTTGGCATCAAGGACGCAGCCTCGGCACGAGCCGTGGCCGCTATTGCCGACGGTGTGGTAGTAGGCAGTGCTTTGGTTGACTGTGTGGCGCAGGCCATTGCCTGCGGCGGAGATCAGGGCAGTGCGATTGATGCGGCCGGAGATCTGTTGCAAGAGATTCGTCAGGGGATCGACAGCATCGCTTCCTAGATGACCCGTGGGGCGTTTATAATGATGCCTTCATCGGGGTGGGAGATACCATGAGCTGGATTGACAAGATTCTACCATCGGGCGTGCGCAGCGAAGAGAGTGGTAAGCGCTCCAGCGTGCCTGAAGGGCTGTGGAAGAAGTGCGTTAAATGCGATGCAGTGCTGTATCGCCCTGATGTAGTGCGCAATAACGATGTCTGCCCCAAGTGCGACCATCATATGCGTATTGGTGCCCGTCGCCGCCTGGCTATATTCCTGGATAAAGACGGACATGAGGAAATTCTCACCGATATTGAGCCGGTAGACCGGCTTAAATTCAAAGATAAAAAGCGCTACCGCGATCGCCTGACCGCGGCGCAGAAATCTACCGGGGAAAAAGATGCCCTTATCGCCATGCGCGGTACTTTGCGCGGCTTGCCGGTGGTGTGTGTTGCCTTCGAATTCAATTTTCACGGTGGATCCATGGGTTATGCGGTGGGAGAGAAGTTCACCCGCGCTGCCCAGTTAGCCCTGGAAGAAGGTATACCGATGGTCTGTTTTTCTGCTTCCGGGGGGGCGCGGATGCAGGAGGCGTTGATCTCGCTGATGCAGATGGCCAAGACCAGTGCCGTTATTGAGCGCCTCAAGTTACAAAGTGTTCCCTATATATCAGTGATGACAGATCCTATTTACGGGGGAGTGTCCGCCTCACTGGCATTGCTGGGAGACATTAACGTTGCCGAGCCGGACGCGCGGGCTGGGTTCGCCGGCCCTAATATTATCGAGCAGACCATACGGCAAAAATTACCCAAGGGCTTCCAGCGCAGTGAGTTTCTGCTGGAACACGGCGCTATCGACATGATCGTGCACCGCTGTGATATGCGCGACACCATCGGCGGGTTGTTAGCGAAGATGACGCACCAGGAGATGGGCCCGCCGGACGAGGCGCCGCCAGAAGAGGAAGACGCAGTCACTGCGACAGGAGATGAGTAACAGTACACTCGAGCAGTGGTTACAGCGCCTGGAGCGCCTGCACCCGAGTGCCATAGATCTGGGTCTGGAGCGCGTTTCTGCGGTTGCGGCGCACATGGAGCTGCTGGCACCCGCACAATCGGTAGTAACTGTGGCTGGCACCAACGGTAAAGGCTCAACTGTCGCCGTATTGGAAAGTTTGCTAGCGCGTGTCGGGAAAAGTACCGGGTGTTTTACTTCCCCCCATTTTCAGCGATTCAATGAGCGTATTCGCGTGGCCGGTGTTGAAGTACCGGACGCGGAGATTATCTCTGCTTTTGTCGCCATAGAAGAGGCGAGAGGCGACATCTCCCTCACCTATTTTGAGTTTACCGCCCTGGCCGCCCTGTATATTTTTGGCCAGCGTCAGCCCGATATCATTATTCTGGAAGTAGGGCTAGGTGGTCGTCTGGATGCGGTCAACATTGTCGATGCAGACATCGCGGTTATTACCAGCATAGCGCTTGATCACCAGGAATGGCTGGGGCAGGACCGAGGGGAAATTGGTGTTGAGAAGGCTGGTATCGTGCGCCATGGCAGGCCTGTGGTGATTGCCGACGCGGATCCCCCACAGGAATTACTGGACTACGTGGCTGGTGTAGGTGCGACGCCGGTGCTGTGCCTCGGTGAGGCATTTACCCTGCAGGGAATCCCGGGGGCGCCACAGGTGAGCCTGCAGCTGGCAACGGGCAAATACGGCGTGCTGGCACTGCCTGCGGGCGGGGGGCTGCTGCCTGAGAACATCTGTGCAGCGCTGCAAGCGGCAGCGCTGCTGGGTATCACCTTCAGCGAGCGTGATGTGCATGCGGCTTTATCCGGGATGGCTGTGACGGCGCGCAGGGAAGCCCGACACGTGGCTGGCCTGGACTATGTTCTGGACGTCGCGCATAATCCTGCTTCAGTTGATAAATTGGTTGATAAGATAGCTGTAACCCCTTGTAAAGGTAAAACATTGGCGCTTTTTTCGGTAATGGCAGATAAGGATATACCCGCGATGATAAGTGCTGCAGCGGGTGTCTTTGACGCCTGGTTTTTAGCTGAGCAGCCAGGTAATGCCAGGGCGGCCAGGGCCGCAGACGTGGCAGATATGCTGCGTGGGGCAGGGCAATCCATGATAAGTGTAAGCAAGAATGTGAGGCAGGCCTTCCGCCGCGCCCAGAGCTTGATGAGTGCCGGTGACAGACTGGTGGTGTTTGGCTCGTTTTACACGGTAGCAGAAGTATTACCACTGCTGGAAAAAGATCAGCGCAAAAGCGTGGCAGGAGCCGCCCCTTGAACGATATCCTCAAACAACGCCTGGTGGGCGCTTTGATACTGGTCGCCCTAGGTGTGGTGTTCTGGCCTATCATTTTCGTTGAGCCCGGTAGCCAGCCCGCAGCCGAGCAGACACGCATGCCACCGCGACCTCAGGTTGATACCACGCCAATTGAGCCACCTGATCAGGTCGGTTTGCGACCTGCGCGATTGGTAACCAGTAGGGCTGAGGTGATAGAAGTCGATGCGCCACTGCCTGACCCTGCGCCGCCTTTTGAGCCTGCGCCAGAGCCCCTGGCGGCAGAGCCAGTGCCAGCACCAAAGCAGCCGGCAAGCAAACCCCCGGCCAGCCCCACGCGTGAAGTGGCCCCGGAGAAATTGGCGATGGATAGCCAGGGCGTTCCCATCGCCTGGATCCTGCAGGTGGTCAGTGTTAGTAGCGCTGACAAGGCAGAACAGTTGCGCCAGCAACTGGTAGCTAAAGATCGCAAGGCCTATACCCGAAAAATCAGCAGTAACGGCAAAACGCTCTACCGGGTTTATGTCGGCCCAAAATTTGAGCGGGCGCGCCTGGAGAGCCTGAAAAAACAGGTGGATAAGGAGTTCGGGGTCAATTCCATGGTTGTTCGGTATATACCCTGAGATGCAACATGACTATTGCATAGTGCGGATTCAACGAGTTGTGAGTAGTGGCGCAACTGTGCCTGGGCGGAGTGACTAAGTTGGTAGAATTAGCGCATCTGAACTGGGTTGATTGGGTAATAATCGTGGTGCTGTGCGCATCAACCTTGCTTAGCCTGTGGCGCGGATTTGCGCGCGAGGCCATTTCACTGGCGGCCTGGGTTGCTGCGTTCCTGGTGGCTAACCTGTTTGTCGACCCCATGGCGACAGTTCTGGCACCGTGGATAAGCAATGTTACCGGAAGTTATGTGGCTGCTTACGCGATTCTTTTTGTCGGCACGCTGATGTTGGGCGGTCTGCTGGGAAT
Source organism: Gammaproteobacteria bacterium (assembly GCA_024686215.1). Lineage (GTDB taxonomy): Bacteria > Pseudomonadota > Gammaproteobacteria > Pseudomonadales > Halieaceae > JAACFI01. The sequence continues at coordinate 68,850 of JAIBDN010000003.1, forward strand.
GCTGGTGAGGCAATTACTCAAGGTGACCGGGTTAAGCGTGTTAGACAGGTTGCTGGGTACCGTTTTTGGTTTGGCCCGGGGCGTTATTCTTATTCTGGTCTGCGCCTTTGTGTTGCGCCAGTTGGTGCCTCCCGGTGAACTGCAGTGGTTGCAGCAGTCGCAATTGATGCCGCACCTGGAAATTTTGGCGCAGTGGACGCAAGTATTATTCCACCAACTCGGCGCACGAGAGTGGTCCGGGACAACCGTCTGAAACTGGTTTCTACGAAGGAAACGATCAATGTGTGGTCTTGTTGGATTGGTAGCTAAAACAGATATCGCCCCAGATATCTACGATGCCCTTACCGTGCTACAGCACAGAGGGCAGGATGCGGCCGGTATAGTGACCTGCATGGGCGGGAAGTTCGCTCTGCGCAAAAGCGAGGGTCTGGTACGCGATGTGTTTCGCCAGCACCATATGCAACGTTTACAGGGCTTCATGGGAATAGGGCATGTGCGTTATCCCACTGCTGGTAGTTCCGGCCCTGCACTCGCCCAGCCATTTTACGTCAATTCACCTTATGGCATAGCGCTGGCGCACAACGGCAACCTCACCAATGCTGAGCAACTGACCCGCGAGCTGTTCCAGGATGACTTGCGTCACCTGAATACGGATTCAGATTCAGAAGTTTTGCTCAACGTCTTTGCGCATGAGTTGCAGACCCTGGGCAAGTTGAGCCCTGAAGCGGGAGATATATTTAAGGCTGTAGAGGCGGTGCACCGTCGCTGTCGCGGCGGATATGCCGCTGTGGGTTTGCTGGTCAATCACGGTGTAGTCGGTTTCAGGGATCCTATGGGGATTCGGCCGCTGGTGGTGGGTGAACGCGACAGTGACAGAGGCAAGGAGTATATGATTGCCTCGGAAAGTGTTGCCCTGGATGTGCTCGGCTACACCCTGTTGGGTGATGTGGCTCCAGGCGAGGCGATTTTTATCGATGCGCAGGGGGTACTTCACAGGCAACAGTGCGCGCAGCAGTCAGGTTTGCGTCCGTGTATTTTTGAACATGTGTATTTTGCCCGTCCCGATTCATTGATGGATGGCATATCGGTGTATAAAACCCGTATGCGGCAGGGCGAAGCACTGGCACACAAGATAAAGCGTATCCGACCTGACTTGAATATCGATGTCATTATCCCCATCCCCGACACCAGTCGGATTGCCGCGCAGTCAATGGCTTCCGAACTGGGTATCAAATTTCGCGAAGGCTTTATGAAGAATCGCTACATAGGGCGAACCTTTATCATGCCGGGACAGAGCCAACGCAAGAAGTCAGTGCGCCAGAAATTGAACCCGGTACCTCTGGAGTTTGCGGGTAAGGACGTGATGTTGGTAGATGATTCTATTGTGCGCGGTACTACCTGCAGGCAGATCATTCAGATGGCTCGTGATGCAGGTGCGCGCAACGTATATTTTGCTTCTGCGGCACCGCCAGTGCGCTTCCCCAATGTTTATGGCATTGATATGCCATCGGCATCCGAATTGATTGCCCATGGGCATACGGTTGAGGAAATTGGCGAATTAATCGGCGCCGACTGGTTGGTCTATCAAGACCTGGACGACCTGGTGCGCTGTTCTCAGGAAGGTAATCCTGAAGCACTGGGTTTCGATTGCTCGGTATTCAATGGTGAATATATCACAGGCGATGTAGATCAGAATTACCTTGATAGGGTGGAGTCTCTGCGTAATGATGATGCGCAAAATGAGATGAGAGAAGCGTTGCAGGAAGACGGCGGCGTCGTAGGCCTGCACAATGATAGTTGAAACACCATGACTGACACCAACGATCCATTACATGGCTTGCACCTGGACACCCTTGCGGTGCGTGCAGGCATTTCCCGGACAGCAGAGGGCGAGCACGCAGAGCCCATCTTTCTGACCTCCAGCTATGTCTTTGATTCAGCGGAGCAGGCAGCCGCGCGCTTTTCTGGGGAAGAGTCGGGTAACGTTTATTCGCGCTATACCAACCCCACCGTGCGCGGCTTTGAGCAACGCCTGGCGGCTCTGGAAGGCGGGGAGGCAGCTGTGGCCACAGCCTCTGGTATGGCGGCCATTCTCAGTACCTGTATGGCCTTGTTAAAGTCCGGTGATCACGTGGTGTGTTCCCGTGATGTATTCGGAACTACTATCAACTTGTTCAGCAAGTATCTGGCCAAATTTGGTGTGACGGTGACCTTTGCTCCGCTGCAGGATATCGATGCCTGGCGCAGTGCGGTCCAGGCCAATACAGCGATGCTGTTCACTGAAACACCGTCCAATCCATTGTGCGAGGTGGCCGACCTGGCTGCCATGTCACAGCTGGCCAGGGAGCATGGCTGCCTGCTGGTTGTCGACAACTGTTTCTGTACTCCGGCGCTGCAGACGCCGTTGTCATTGGGTGCCGATATTGTGGTCCACTCGGCCACCAAGTATCTGGACGGTCAAGGTCGTTGCGTCGGTGGTGCCGTTGTTGGCGGTGCTGAGCATATGAACGAAGTGCTCACATTTTTACGCACCTGCGGCCCGACCATGAGCGCATTCAATGCCTGGGTATTCCTCAAGGGTTTGGAAACCTTGCGCCTGCGTATGGACGCCCACAGTCGCTCGGCCCTGGCGTTAGCCAGGTGGCTGGTGGAGCAGCCCGCGGTAGAAAAAGTGTATTATGCCGGGCTGGAGGATCACCCTGGTCATGCCCTGGCATGTGCGCAACAAAGCGCGTTTGGTGGGGTTTTGTCTTTCCGGGTCAAAGGCGGGCGGGATGCGGCATGGCACTGTATCGACGCGACACAGATTATGTCTTTGACCGCCAATCTTGGTGACGCCAAAACGACCATCGTGCATCCAGCCACGACGACCCATGGACGGCTCAGTGATGCTGAGCGCGCGGCTGCAGGTATTACCGGTAACCTGATTCGCGTGGCCGTCGGCCTGGAGCATATTGACGACCTGAAGGCCGATCTGCAGCGCGGCTTCGACACCTTACCGTGAATCGATAACGGGGCAAGACTTACTCAAATGCAATTACAGGCTGTGATAGATGGCGCTGTCGCCGAAGTGGGGCGCGTCTTACTGGGCAAAGAAGCGCAAATACGGTTGGCCCTGTGCTGCCTTTTTGCCCGCGGACATCTGCTGATTGAAGATCTACCGGGGATGGGTAAAACCACGCTGTCGCATGCGCTGGCGGATGTATTGGGGCTGTCGTGGAAGCGCGTGCAGTTCACCAGTGACCTGCTGCCGGCAGATATTCTCGGCGTCTCCGTGTACGACACTAGAGATGCCAGCTTCAGCTTTCACCCCGGCCCGATTTTTACCCAACTGCTGCTGGCCGACGAGATTAATCGCACCACACCGCGCACGCAGAGCGCACTGCTGGAGGCCATGGGGGAGGGGCAGGTGACTATCGAGGGCGAAACCCGTCAGTTACCGGACCCTTTTTTCGTGATTGCCACGCAGAACCCCATTCATCAGTCGGGCACCTATCCCTTGCCCGAGTCTCAGCTGGATCGTTTTCTAATGCGCCTCGAATTGGGTTATCCACATGCGCAAGCCGAACGCGAGATGTTCCAACGGCCACGCGTGACGTTGTCTGAGCGCACCATCTTGCAACGCGCCATAGACGCAGAGCAACTGGAGGCCATACGCGAGGCGGTGGCGCAAGTGCATGCCTCGGATAACCTGCTGGACTACCTGCAACGTCTGGTCGCCTATACCCGCGAGTCGGCGGAATTTGCCGTGGGTTTGTCGCCACGCGGTGCGCTGGCACTGCTCGATTGTGCCAAGACCTGGGCGGTGATGCACAGTCGTGGGCATGTCGTGCCGGAAGATCTGCAGATGGTTCTGCCCTCAGTGGCCTCCCACAGATTGTTGCCTGCCGGC
>JAIBDN010000062.1 GCA_024686215.1 Gammaproteobacteria bacterium
CCTACAACATGATTTATAACCTGGCAGATATCAATATATACATCGAGTCAGAAAAGTACGATAAAGCCATCGCCAGACTCGAGTATGCGCTGGAAATGGCACCCGGTAATCACCCCACGACCATGTACCTGGCGGAAGCATATTATCGCGGTGGTTATTATGCCAAGGCCGACAAACTTTTAACTGCACACTCGCGCATCAAGAAAACCGATGCCAATCTGTGGTACATGCTGGCCGAGGTTCAGGGTAAAGCTGGCAACATTCTCGGCCTGCGCCAGTCCAGGGCGGAATATTTCGCCCTCAACGGGGCCCTGCATAAGGCAATGGAACAACTCAACATGGCACTGCCACTGGTCAAAGACAATGTCACCTCAGAGCGTATTCACAACCGCATCCAGTATTTCCAGAATGTCGCCAGGGCGTTGGAACAGTTTTAGAAAAACCGCCGTCTACGGCCACTTACCACCACAGGCGCAGCAAACCCGCCAGCCTCACCAGCAGCAAACCCGAACCCAGTAGGCGGAAAAAAACTTTGGTTTCGGCTTGCAGCGTATAGTCGTGAAAGCGCAGGCCGATAACATGGCCCACCGCCGCACAGGGCAGAAGCCACAGGTGCGCGCGCCACTGCAGGTCGATACCATTGAGTACAAAAGCCAGTAACTTGATGCTCACCAGCACGAACCACAGCACAAACAAGGTGTCGCGCAACTGGTACTTATCCATACGGCTGGCGGCGACCGGCACGACCAGCGGCGCGGCGATCAGCGAGGTGCCGCTGACATAGCCACCCAACAACAGGAAAAATGCATCCAGGGTCTTGCTGTTACTTTGGAACGGCCGATCGAGAATGTAGGTCATCGCGTAAATCGACACCACCACGAAAATAAATCCGCTGACGATGTCAGCCGGCAAGGTGATCACCCCCGCCACCCCGATCAATTTGGGAACAATCATCAACGGCAATGCATAGCGCAAGAATGCCCAGTTTACCGTTCCCGGCTGATCGCCTGCTGGCTGACGCGCGTTTCTGCGATGAGACTGCAACACCGTGAGCAGAGAAAAGAACAGCAGGTGCACTGAAATAATAGGCAGAAAAACCAGCGGTGCGTTGTAGACCATGAGCAAAAACGGCAGGGACAGGACGGCGCCGCCAAAACCCAGGCCAGAGCGCACGAAACCACTCCACACAAATAACAGGGCTATCGTCGCGTATTGCCAGTTGTCCAAACCTTCCATGCTTCGCCGTATTTACCTGTAGCCATAACCCCGGCGGCAGATAATAACCCAGTTCCGTCGGGCAATGAGCCTGGCCGGCGACAAATGCGTCGACGGCCTCGGCAGTCACTGCGGCATATGCGACAACTGGCGCCGGCGCCACAATAGATAAATGACCGGCAACACAAACAAGGTAAGAATCACCGAGCTGATCATGCCCCCCACCATGGGCGCTGCCAGACGACTCATCACCTCAGAACCGGTACCCACACCAAACAGTATCGGTAACAGGCCGATAATGGTGGCCGCGGCCGTCATCAACACCGGTCGCACGCGCAGGCCGGCACCGTGCAGCACCGCACTGGAGAGCTGGGCCGGGTCCACTGCAGCCTCTTCCTGCTGCAATCGCTGCCAGGCCTGATCCAGGTACACCAGCATAATCACCCCGGTCTCCACTGCCACCCCCGACAGGGCTATGAAGCCCACTCCCACGGCAATGGAAAAACTGAAGTCCATCCAGTACATCAGCCAGACGCTGCCGACCAGCGCCAGAGGCAGCCCACCCATCAAGATGGCGACATGGGAAAAACTCCTGAAACTGACATACAGCAACACCACAATGATGGCCAGGGTAAGGGGCACCACATAGGTAAGTCGCGCCTTCGCCCGCTGCATATACTCATATTGGCCGGACCATACAATGGAGTAACCCGGGGGCAACTCTAACTGCTGCGTCACCCGTTGCCGCGCCGCCTGCACATAACTGCCCACATCAACGCCTTCAATATCAACATAGGTCCAGCCATTGATCCGCGCATTTTCACTCTTGATGCCGGGGGGACCATCCTCGATGCTCACCGTGGCCACGTCACCCAGGGCTATGCGCTGCCCGGCAGGTGTCACGATGGGCAACAGCGCCAGTTGTTCCGGAGAATCACGATAGGACTGCGGGTAACGGATATTTACCGGATAGCGTTCCAGGCCCTCCACCGTCTGGGTAATATTCATTCCACCAACAGCGGTGGCCACCACCTGCTGCACGTCAGCAATATTAAGACCAAACCGGGCGGCACGTTCTCGATGGATATCCACCTGTATATAACGCCCGCCCGCCACGCGCTCAGAATACACCGAGGCCGTTCCCGCGACATCCGCCAGAATAGTCTCCAGTTGCTCCCCTATTTGCTGAATCGTCGCCAGTTCTGGCCCCGCCACTTTTATACCCACAGGGGTTTTGATACCGGTGGCCAGCATGTCGATACGCGTCTTGATCGGCATCACCCAGGCATTGGTGAGCCCGGGAAATTTCACCAGGGCATCCAGCTCACTTTTCAGACTCTGGGTGGTCACCCCCGGACGCCACTCCTCTCGCGGCTTTAACTGGATGAATGTTTCAATCATGGTCAGCGGCGCCGGATCAGTCGCAGTCTCTGCACGGCCAATCTTGCCAAATACAGAAGCCACCTCGGGAACCGTGCTGATCAGCTTGTCCGTCTGCTGCAACAGCTGCCGTGCCTTGCCCACAGAAATACCGGGATATGTACTGGGCATATACATCAGGTCACCCTCATCCAGCGGCGGCATAAATTCACTGCCTATACGCTGCAACGGCCACCAGGCACTGAGCAGAACCAACAAGGACACCAGCAGGGTGATCCAGGGGTAACGCAACACTGTAGCCAGTGCCGGCATATACGCGCCGGTCAGAATCCGGTTAACCGGATTACGCTGTTCCGGCAGCACCTTGCCGCGCACAAAATAGCCCATCAACACCGGCACCAGGGTAATCGCCAGTCCTGCGGCGGCGGCCATGGCATAGGTCTTGGTATAGGCCAAAGGAGAGAACATGCGGCCCTCCTGCGCCTCCAGGGTGAACACCGGAATAAAGCTGACAGCAATAATCAGCAGGCTGAAAAATAGTGCCGGCCCCACTTCACAGGCGGCCGCGGCCACTACCTGCCAACGATTTTCATCGGTTAATGGCGTGCGTTCCATGTGCTTGTGCAAATTTTCGATGAGCACGATGGCGCCATCAATCATCGCACCAACCGCAATCGCTATGCCGCCCAGTGACATAATATTGGCATTCATACCTTGCCAGTACATCACCGCAAACGCGGTGAGAATACCCACCGGCAAACTGATCACTGCCACTAGCGAGGAGCGCACATGAAACAGGAACACCACACACACCAGAGCTACCAGTAACAGTTCCTCGGCCAACTTCTGCCACAGGTTAGTGACTGCGCGTTCTATCAAGCCTGAGCGATCGTATACAGTGACCACCTCCACTCCCGGAGGCAGGCTCTGCTGCAACTGCGCCAGGCGCTCTTTTACCGCAGTAATCGTCTGCTGGGCATTCTCGCCGTAGCGCATCACCACGATGCCTCCCACGGTCTCCCCCTCACCATTGAGCTCGGCGACACCGCGGCGCATTTGCGGGCCCACGCCAATATCCGCCACGTCACGCAGCAGTAGAGGCGTACCATTGCTGTTAACCCCCAGGGGTATGGTGGCAAGGTCCTGCTCGTTTTGCAGGTAGCCGCTGGCGCGCACCATGTATTCCGCCTCGGCCATTTCGACCACGGACGCACCGATTTCCTGGTTACCGCGGCGTATGGCCAACTGCACATGGGCCAGGGGAATATCAAACGCGCGTAGCTTGTCCGGATTCACGGTTACCTGGTACTGCTTGACCATGCCGCCTACCGCAGCGACTTCCGACACACCGGGCACACTCTGTAGCTCGTACTTCAGGAACCAGTCCTGCAGGCTACGCAGCTGACTGATATCGAGTTGAGCGGTACGATCAACCAGGGCGTAGATATACACCCAGCCCACGCCAGTGGCATCGGGGCCCAACTGGGGACGCGCGGCGGGTGGCAACGACGGGGCCACCTGGCTGAGGTATTCCAATACCCGGGAACGCGCCCAGTAGAGATCTGTGCCCTCATCAAAAATGACGTAAACATAGGAGTCACCAAAAAAGGAAAAACCGCGCACGGTTTGCGCGCCGGGCACCGATAACATGGCCGTGGTCAAAGGGTAGGTGACCTGGTCTTCTACTACTTGCGGTGCCTGCCCGGGGTAGCTGGTTTTGATAATGACCTGCACATCGGACAAGTCGGGAATCGCGTCTACCGGCGTATTCTTTACCGCGAATAAACCCAGGCCCACCAGAATCAGCGCTGCCAACAGGACAAAAAACCGATTGCCCAGTGACCAGCGAATAATCGCCTCAATCATGTTCGGCTCCCCCATGGTGCGCACGCCCGCTCATCTGCGTCGCTGCGTCATCGGGTCTGTGCATACGTTCGAAGTCAGAGGTCTTACTGGACTCCGAATCCAGCAGGAATTGGGCTGAGACCACTACTGTGTCGCCGACCTCCAGGCCCCGCAGAATTTCCACTGCCTGTTCATCGCTGCGCCCCAGGGCCACCGCTACCGATTTGAAGCGGCCCTCCCCCAGCGCCAGCACCACCCGGTTCTGGTCGCCGGTACGAATGACTGCCTCCCGGGGAACCAGCAGCACGTCGCCCTGCTGCGCCACATCGATGACTACCTGGGCAAACATATTGGGCTTGAGGGTCAAGTCACTATTGGCAAAACGCAGGCGCACCCGCAGGGTTCGAGTTTGTTCATCCAGCGAGGGATACACATAATCCACGCTACCGCGCCAGTTGCGTCCAGGCGCGTATTCAAGAGTCATCGTCACCGGCTGCCCCACCTGCACCAGGGCCGCCTGGCGTGCAAACACCTCCGCCTCTACCCAGACATCATCCAGTGCACCTATCGACATCAAGGTGGTTCCCGGTTTGACGTAAAAGCCTTCGCGAATATTCAGGTTGTCGACTACACCACTTTGGGGCGCCATGAAAGTGACCGTCTGGCGCAGCTTGCGATCGCGCTCCAGCGCCTGGATAAACTCGGGTGTTAACTGCAATGCCAACAAGCGGTCCCTGGCCGCCTTCACCAACCTCTCATTATTGCGTTTGAGTGCCAATAACAGCTCTTCCTGGGCATTCACCAGCTGGGGTGAGTACAGCTCATACACAGGCTCACCCTGGGTCACCGGGTCACCGGCGGCTTTGACATAGAGCTTCTCTATCCATCCCTCCACCCGGGGATGTAAATGTACCAGGCGGTCCTCGTCATACTGCACGTAGCCCACTGTACTGATACGCGTTTGCAATGGACGCAGTTCTACAGGCGCGGTGCGCACACCCAGGTTATTTACCACCTGCGGAGAAATCTCTACAGCTCCCGGGCCTTCACCCACACGCGTGCCCTGAGCATAGACCGGCAACAGATCCATACCCATAGGCGACTTACCCGGTTTGTCGCGTCGGTAATTGGCATCCATCGGTGCCACCCAGTACAGCGGCTCCTCGCTGGCAGAAGTGTCCTGGCCACGCGCCTTATCCGCTTCATCACGCAACTGGCTGACAAAGAATGCGCCAAGGGCAATACCTACCAACAGGGCCAGTACATTTCTGGTGACTTGTTTCATGACTCCACCCCTTCAGCACTGCTGAGCTCACCGGCAAAAAAGTAATTCAACTGACTGATGGCCTGCAGGCGATCCACTTCTATGTCCAGGGCTTCCACCCGCGCATTGAGTTCCGCAATGCGTGCGCGCACCACTTCCGAGAAATCTCCATCGTCGTGGGTATAGGCCATTAGCGATGCCTCGGCCTGCTCCTCCATTTCCTGCAGCAGACGTGACTGGTATAGCTCACGGCGCTGCTGCAGCCGCTGCAGGCGCGAGCGCTGCGTTTCGAAAGACGCCATCATGGAACGCAACGCCAACCATTTTTCTGTGCGCAAAGCCGCGGAGCTGGCAATAGCCGATTGCACCTGTTTGTCCTGGCGTTTCGAGGTAAACAGTGGCAGGTCAAACGCCACTCCCACCGAGAAAAAATCCGCCCGGTCGTCGCCCATGGGATCGTCCTCACGGTAGCCGTAGCTGGCGTTTACGCTCCACTGTGGCCGATATTTTTGCTCGGCAAGCTCAATACCGGTCTTGCTGGCATCGATGCGCCGCTCGATACTGAGAATCGCCGGGTGCGTTTTCAAATGAGCGGCCAGTACAGGTGCCGGGACGCCGCCACTGCTGCGGTAAAGCTGCGGTTGCAACAACTGCATAGCCGGTAACTCGGCCGCCAGCACCAGGGCACTCGCACCGTTATCCAGCCATGCCTCAGCGCCTGCGTAGGCATCAGCGCCCGGCGCTTGCAACAACCATTCACCCAACTTCGCGGCAGACATGGCGCGGCGCTGTTGTAACACCGCCAGGCGATCCTCCAGCCGGGTAAGTTCAAGCTGGGCGCGCACCAGGTCCTGCTGGCGGGTCCGACCCAGTGCAGACGAATAATTGGACTGCGCTACATCCACCAGGTGCTCAAACAACTCCCGGTCTTGCTCAATCAGGCGAATGGACTCCTGCGCACGGTAAGATTCCAGCCACAACTGAGAGATATTCACCGCTACCCTGGCACGCCGCTCATCACGCTGATGCGGGTGCTGCGAGCTGAGCATCTGCAGTCGCTTACGACTGAGCTCGCGGCTATCACCGCGCGGGAACTGTTGTATTACGCCCACCTTGAACTGGGTCATGTTCTCCTGATCAAAGTCCCAGCTGTCTGTGGGCAGATTGGCAAAGCCCACGCTGACCACCGGATCCGGCAACGTGCCGGCCGCGGTACTCTGGGCCTGTAGCGCCGACTCACGGTATTGGCTGCCTTGCAGCCAGGGATCATTCTCGCGGGCGATCGCTACCGCTTCATCCAGGGTAAGTGCCGCCTGCAAGGGCCATGCAAAGCTGCATAAAAACGCCATCAGCAAGGCGCGTGTTGTTACAATAGTTACCGACAATGACATGACGGCCAGTCCTCTCTATTTCGCAATTCATTATCCAGCGCCATTCAGGCGCCTGATGATTCAGCTACAAAACAGATGGCAAAAAGCTAGCAGCCCTTATTCAGCAGGCCAAAAGCCAGGCGCACCTGTCCTGTGTCAGGCGAAAATGGGTGGACGGTAGAGCGGAGAGATATCGAAAGAGGGTGGAGAAACACACTGCGCAGTCACCTGAGTACTTACCGGTGCCGCCGTTGCATGGACCAGGGCAATTGGCATTGCCACCACTGACTGGCATTCGCTAATGGAGCAAAAACCTGCCCCGTCACAACAATCAGCTCCGGCGCCTGCCTGTTCGGACCCGGGCATGGTGTGCCCACTGTGGTCCATACCAGGCATATCGGCACCCATTGCCACCGAGGAAGAGGCCATCATGAAACAGGGCGCACCCGTAGCTACCAGCGCCTGGCCCGTATAGGCCAGCAGCAGCAAGACAACAGAATATTGCCTGAGCAGTTTCATAGTCCTCATTATAGACCCATTCGGCGTCTGAAACAGTCTCTGTAAATATGTCTCAAAAATACGCCAAACGCGGCTTGAGCAATAGTGGGCCGATCACCGTGGTTAACAGTACTACCATCACCAGCGCTGTATAGGTCTCGCCACAGAACACGCCATTGGCCGCAGCGAAGGCCGCAAATACCAACCCCACCTCGCCCCTGGGTATCATCCCGTAACCTATGCCCAGGCGATCATAGCCAGAACCGCGAACGATAAAGCCAACCGAACCCTTGGAAATTACCGCGACTGTGGTGAGCACCAGAATGATAAGCAGGATCTGCGGATTCAGCAGCGCCTCCAGTTGCACCATTGCACCTATACCCACAAAGAAAATCGTAATCATAATGTCGCTGATAGGTTGCACCAATTCTTCCAATTTGTGCTTTTGCAGCGCATCACCCACTCGAAAGTCCATGTCATCCAGTATCAGCCCAGCGACAAAGGCGCCTATCAGCGGTGCCAAACCGGCAAAGGCTGCAATTTGAGCAAAAGACAGCGCCAGGCACAGGGCAAAGCCGGTCCAGAAGCTCGAGTGTTTACTCAGGGAAACCACATGCACCATTGCCGGCATCAGGCGCCGACCAATCAGCAGCGCCCCGACAAAAAACAACAGGGCCTTGGCGATAATCCACACCAGATCCAGGGGCGCCACCTCACCACTGACCACCACGCTGGCCAATACCGCCAGCAGCAGAATGCCCAGCACGTCATCGATTACCGCTGCACCCAGAATCACCTGAGCGGACGGAGTCTTTACCAGACCATTTTCCCCCAGTACTTTGGCGGTGATCCCCACCGACGTCGCCGCCAGCATGGCACCCACAAACCAACCTTCCAGGCCCGTGGCAAAACCCAGTGCCGCGCTGGCGCCAACACCCAGCACAATGGGCAGCACCACACCGCCCACGGCCACCATGGCCGCATTCTTGCCCACCCGCAGCAAGCTGCTGATATCCGATTCCAGGCCCACCAGAAACAGCAGCAAAACCAGCGCCAGCTCAGATGAGTACGCCATGAACTCACTGTCGCGCAGCAGTTCGCTCACATTCCAGTCAATACCCACCAGGGCCAGGTTACCCAGCACGATCCCGGCATATATTTCGCCCAATATTTCCGCCATACCCAGGCGCTCAAACAAAAAACCGCAAAGATCTGCCAGGGTGATCATCACGATCAACAGCAAGGTGGTGCGGGTAAATGCCTCGCTGGCGCCATTGGCCATGGCGGTAGTGGGCAGCAGAATCGCCGCCAATAAAAGCCACAGCAGCTTTTTTTTACGTCGACTCAAAGCGCGAAACGCTCGCGCAGGAAGTGTGAGATACCATCCTCGTCGTGATGACCTATAACGGCAGTGGCCGCCGCTTTAACATCTTCCCTGGCATTGCTGGGCGCATAGCTCTCATCAGCCAGGGCAAACATACTCAAGTCATTATCGCTATCGCCAAAACAGATCACCCGGCTGACGCCCAGGTCTATTTTTAACTGTTCCACGGCGCCGCCCTTACTGGCGGCACTGTGATGGATGTCCACCCAGTGCAGCTCATCGCCCTCTATAGCGACCCCGGCGTAGGCCACCAGGTGCTCGTCGTTCATCACCAGTAGTTCCACGGCCTCTATGGATTCGCGCTGACCCAGTGCGCTGATATTGGTGATATCCACCTCTGCGGGGAGCTGCCCCAGTGGTAGCAGCTGCAGACCGCGTTCCTGACTGAATATTTTGGCCAGGCGGTGCTCGGCGGCATTGCGCAGCGGAGGATGGTACACCGCATGGTGCTGCCCTGGCTCAACCGTAAACACAAACGGCGTCACCCCCTGGGACATAAAGGCCTCCAGCACATGGCGAATTTCGTCATTGCTTAACAGATTGCTGTGACTGTACTTGTCATCCTGCGGCCGCCAGATGACCACACCATTTTTATAGATATGCGGCAGCTCGAAGCAGTGGTCGGCCAGCAGATCCCTGGCAGCATGCAGGGTACGACCGGTAGCCACCGTATAGGCGATACCGCGCTCGCGCAGTCGCTGCAGCGTCTCACTGGTATGCTCAGACACCTGCGAACGTTTGTTCAGCAGGGTGCCGTCGAGATCAAAAACTATCAGGTCCATATTATTGCCGGTTCAGGAATACGGTCGCACGATAACACGTAACGCTTAACCGGCGGATTCAGCATAGCCAGGGGAGTCCACTTAAATCCAGATCATACAACCCAGTTCAAACGGATGGCTCATGGCTGCGTTATACGGGTACATGCGCAATTTGTAGTACTGCAGACCAGCAATTTCCGGCGCCAGGTCTATAGCAAACTCGGTGTACTCATTATCGACGCCAACCGCAGGAACCTCTGCCCGCTGCATAACCTCAAATTCATCTTCAGACAGCGATCGACCCAGCAAGCATTCCAGTTTGACATCCTCGGCCCGCAGGCCGTTCAGGTTGGCGCGCACACGTAGCACAATGTCTTGATCATGGTACAAGTGTGCCGGAGGCTGCAGCATTAACTGTATGTTGACCCCCGGCCAGATATCCCGCACGCGCTTTTTCCACTCGGACAGGCTGCGCGCCAGCGCGCCATCATTGGCTTCAAGTTTGCGCCGCTGTTGCTGCGCCGGCCAATAAAACTTATGCACGTAATCCATCAACATACGCTGGGCATTAAAGCGTGGAATCGTCGATTTCATGGCAGCCTTGGACATCTTTACCCAATCGGGCGAATAGCCTCCACCGTCACGGCGATAGTAAATGGGCAGCGTTTCATTCTCGATAATATCCAGCAGGTCGTTGGCTTCTTCACGGTTGCGATGCTCGTGATCAAAACGCGAATCACGCGGTTTGATGCCCCAGCCGTTATCGCCGTCGTAACCTTCAGCCCACCAACCATCCAGCACGCTGAGGTTTACCGCGCCATTCAAGCCGGCCTTTTGTCCAGACGTTCCACTGGCCTCCAACGGATACTCCGGCGTGTTCAGCCAAACGTCTACACCGGTAACCATATGCCTGGCCAGAGCCATATCATAGCCTTCCAGCAGGATGATCTTGCCAATAAAATCAGGGTGCATAGAGTACTCATGCACGATTTTTATCAGGTGCTGGCCAGGTTCATCATGCGGATGTGCCTTGCCCGCAAAAATAATTACCGCCGGACGCTCCGGGTCATTGAGTACGCGCGCCAGGCGTTCAGGGTCTGCAAACAGCATGCCCGCACGCTTGTAGGTAGCAAAACGCCGCGCAAAACCCATTACCAGCACATCGTTGTCGGCACCTCCCAGATTGCGCACCATGCGCTCAACCATGGCATCGCTGGTGCCATTGCGCCGCTGCTGCCTGTTTACCAGTTCCTCTACCCTGCGCAGCATCTGCTGCTTCAGCGCCTTATGGATACTCCAGTAGTGATAGTCCGGGATCTCGTCCAGGCGGTCCCAGTAGTCCTCGTTGAGCAGCTCATTGCGCCAGTCGTCAAAACGCAGATCAAACAGACTGACCCATTCGCGGGCCAGGAAGGTCTGCAGGTGCACACCGTTGGTAATATGGGAGATAGGATTCTCGCGGTGGGGTATTTGCGGCCAGAGACCCGCCTCCATCTCCGAGGCCACGCGACCATGGATTGCGCTGACACCGTTGTGAAAACGCGAGCCGCGCATCGCCAGAGTGGTCATATTGAATCCATCACTGCCATTGCGACCCAGCGCGTAGACCGCATCCATATTCAAGCCCACAGCCTCGGGTATGTCTGAGAAATATTTGCTGAACAGGTGCTGATCAAAAACATCGTGCCCGGCGGGCACTGGAGTATGCGTGGTAAATACGGTGCCGGCGGCCACCAGTTCCAGGGCGCTGTGGAAGTCCAGACCCTCGCGCATGCGGTAGCGGCAGCGCTCCAGAATTTGAAAGGCCGCATGACCTTCGTTGATATGCCAAACCGTAGGCCGCAGCTCCAGAGCTCGCAGCGCCCTGACACCGCCAACCCCCAGCACCAATTCCTGCTGCAGGCGCATCTCCTTGTCCCCGCCATACAATTGATGGGTAATAGCGCGGTCTTCCACGGTGTTATCAGGAATATTGGTATCCAGCAGGTAGAGCTTGATGTGGCCCGCCTGCGCCGTCCACACGCGTACTTTCAATATTCTGCCGGGAAACTGAAGTTCCACCGTAAGGTGCTGACCATTAGCAGTTAAAGTCGGCACCACCGGCAGGTCATGCGGGTGGGAGCGGGTGTGCGTCACCTGCTGCTGGCCGTTCCCATCGATGGTCTGGGTGAAGTAGCCCATGTCGTAAAGCAGGCCAATTGCCACAAAAGGCAGTCCCACATCACTGGCCGCCTTGCAGTGGTCCCCAGCGAGAATCCCCAGGCCTCCGGAATAAATCGGAAAGCTCTCGTGGAAGCCAAACTCCAGGCAAAAATAGGCAATCAAGTCATTTTTCGGATCAAACAGCTCGGCCAGCTCAGGCCTGCCACGGTGCTCCCGGTAGGAATCATAGGCAGATATTACCCTGCGATAATCTTCCATGTAGGAGCGGTCAACGATCGCTTCGTCCAGGCGGTGCTGTGATACACGGCGCAAAAACGCCTTGGGGTTATGGCCACAGGCCTCCCATAGGTCGCGGTCCAGGCGATGGAACAGGGAGCGAATGGAACGATCCCAGCTGTAGACCAGGTCATTGGCCATCTCCTGCAGACGCGACAGTTCCTCGGGAATGCGAGGCTGTACTTCAAGTGGGAATGTTGAACCGGACATAATTTATCACTGCCTCCTTGATTCGGCAGCAGTGCGATACAGTGCCAGGTAACGCTCTGCACTCTGCTGCCAGGAAAAATCCTGAGCCATGGCCGACAATTGCAATTCGTGCCATGTCTCCTTGTTCTGCCACTGCTGGCAGGCACGCTGCAGCGCCGCCAGAAAATCATTGGCTGTGGGCTCACGGAACACGAATCCGGTAGCGCTGGCGTTGGCCACAGAGGCTGGAGTGGCATCGACAACAGTGTCCGCCAAACCCCCCACAGCGCGCACCAACGGCAAGGTGCCATAACGCAGGCTGTACAACTGGTTCAACCCGCAGGGTTCGAACAGAGAGGGCATCAGGAATATATCTGCCGCCGCCTCAATTCGGTGAGCCATAGATTCATTATAGGCCAAGACCACGGCCATGCAGCCCGGATGAATATCAGCCAGGCTCTGCAGCTGTTGCTCATAGCCGGCATCGCCTGTTCCCAGAAACACCAGCTGCGCCGGCAGCTCCAATATCTGATCCAGCACCGGCAGCACCAGCTCCAGGCCTTTCTGCTGCGCCAGGCGGCCAACAAAGCCCAGCAGTGGCCGGTCATCGCGCTGCTCCAATCCCAGGGTCTGCTGCAGGGACTTTTTGTTCAGGGCTTTATCCTGTAGTGATGCAGCGTCGTAACGCTGCTCAATATAATGATCCGTAGCCGGGTTCCAGGTGTCCACATCAATTCCGTTGAGAATACCGACCAGGCAGTCCTGGCGCTGCCGGAGCAATCCCTCCAGCCCCATGCCGCCGGGTGATTCGCAGATTTCCCGGGCATAGCCGGGACTCACTGTGGTGATGTAATCGGCATACACCAATCCGCCCTTGATAAAACTGCACTGCTCGTAGAACTCCAGGGCGTTGTCCTGCCAGAAGTGTTCCGGTAACTGCAGTTGCGTGAAAGTCTCGCGGTCAAACAGCCCCATATGTGCCAGGTTGTGGATGGTAAACACGGTGAGCGGGCGCTGCTCCTCCAGGTGCACCAGGGCAATAGCCGGCCCCGTATGCCAGTCGTTACAGTGCAGCACATCGGGGCGCCAATCCAGGACAGTGTCGCCAGTACTGATGTGTGCGGCAGCACGCGACAGCAGCATAAAGCGCTGGGCATTATCTGCCCAGGGTATACCTTGCTGATCGAGATAGGGGTTACCGAGCCGCTGCGAAAACAGCGGATGATCCACCAGCCAGGTCAGTAAGGCCGTGCCCGGAAGATGGGTCTCCAGGATGCGTACCGGCTCACCCGCCAGTACCAGCTCAGCAACCACTGTGGGCGGCGATGCCAGTCTCTCAAAAACGTCACCATAGGCGGGCAACAGCAGGCGCACATCCACGCCCTGTTGACGTATTACCTCGGGCAAACTGCCAGCGACATCGGCAAGTCCACCGGTTTTTAGCAATGGATAGGCTTCACTGGCAGCAAACAGCAGTTTCAATCAGAACTCCCCCGAGAGCTTAAGCACCAGGGCAGCCAGTGGCGGCAGGCTGAGGGACAGGGAGTTTTCAAATCCCATCCATGGCTGTTCCTCACTGTGTATAGCCAGACCGTTGCCAAAGTCACTACCACCATAAAAGCGCGAATCCGAGTTA
>JAIBDN010000112.1 GCA_024686215.1 Gammaproteobacteria bacterium
GGGCTAATCGGCATGAATTACGCATTTATCAGAGATAGACCCGTAGAACGGATAGCGTTATCCTCTCAGCCGCCCTGGTGCAGGGCAATCAGCGCCCGTAGCTCAGCTGGATAGAGTACCGGCTTCCGAAGCCGGGTGTCAGAGGTTCGAATCCTCTCGGGCGCGCCATATTTTTCAGTAAGTTAGTTCACCTCCTTGGTTACCTTCAATTCGGTAACGTGACCGATTGTGACCGGCTGCCTCCGGGGTATAGGACGAATTAACACCCTTTCCCCTTGGACTCATGTCCATCAAACAACCGCTGCCACTGTTTTATCTCACTGATCACACCTTAATCTTACCCAAATCTACCTCGCTGGCCTGAGAGTTCCCTCGCTTTTGCCCTTTCCTCAGCCAATTCCTGTCTACAGATCAATCGATACCCTGTTGCGCCTGCGCAATGCAGCAACATTCGTTGAGCGGGAATGCTTCCTTGAATCAGCCGAACAGGCTGGACTGCGGCGGTGCTCGACTGTCTGGCAACAGGGGTGTGGCTCGCGTCGGTGCTTTCTCCTCCAGGTGCATCAGTATCTTCTTAATGACCACTGGATCTTCAATGCAGGCAATGACCCTGGCGCTGCCTCCACAGATTCGGCACCTCTCAACATCAATGCTGAATACCCGCTTGAGCCTCTGGGCCCAGGTCATCGCCGCATGACGTTGAACAGGGGGTTGCTCATCCTGGCCATCCGCTGCTTCGGGCTTGCCACCCTTGCCCCGCTTTGCCGGTGTCACCAGCGCACGGTGTTTGCTGTTCGGGGCGAATACACCGTGAAAACGTGTCAGATTGACTCTCGGCTTCGGCACCAATGCGGCCAGTTTGGCAATGAAATCTACAGGCTCGAAGATGACGTGGGTAGTGCCATCCCGATACGGCGTTTTCAGCTCGTATCTGACCTTACCCTGGTTCGTCAGTGACAGCCGCTTTTCGGATATGGCCGGTCGGGCAATGTAGCGGCACAACCGTTCCAGCTTGTCACGCTGGCTGGCCTTGGCTGCCACACCGGCATGCAGGGAAAACCCGGCAACGTTTCCGGTCGTAGCGACCATTAATTCAGCGGCATCGCGTTCGTCAGGCAGCGTTTTCAAGGTGAATACTTTACGACCTTGCTGCGACCCCACCGCGATACGGTAGGTTATGGAATGCCCTCGTAGCTGATCCATCGGGTCTTCATCTGCGCTTTCCAAGGCCAAATAGCTGTGCTCGGCATCTCGCTCCAGCAATCCCTGACGTTCGAGATACCGGGCCAGACGGTGCGCTATGATGTACGCAAGCTGATTGAACTCGCCGCTTGTCGGGGCTTTGACCCACCGAAACTGTGCCGACCCCGCATCATCTATGTACACTCCATCGAGAAACAGCATGTGAAAATGGATATTCAGGTTCAGCGCACTGCCAAAGCGCTGAATCAGGGTTACAGCACCTGTGTGGGCAGTCGTCCTCGTGTAACCCGCTTTCCGGATCAGATGTGTGGCAATGGTGCGATAAACAATGCCCAGCGCTTTGCCCATGATTTGCGGCTGGCTGGCAAACAGAAAACGGAGCTGGTATGGGACGCTGAGCACCCATTGACGCACAGGTTTGTGAGGTAACACTTCATCCACCAGCAAGGCTGCACTTTCAGCCATGCGGCGTGCACCGCAGCTGGGACAGAACCCACGTCGCTTGCAGCTAAAGGCAACCAGATGTTCCGCATGGCAGGTGCCACATTGCACGCGCAGAAATCCATGCTCAAGACAGCCACATTTTAAATATTCATCAAACTCTTGGCGAACGTAGTCCGGCAGCACCCTGCCCTCAGCTGCCCACTGCGCCTCAAAAACCGGGTAGTACTCTTCGACAAGTTGGTAAAGAAGGGTCCGCTCCGGGCGATGGCGCGCGTATTGAGGCGCAGCCTCGCCCAGGCTGGCTTCCCTGCCCGCTGGCAACTGCAACATAATCGCGTCCTTGCGATAAGGTGTTTAGCCGAGGGTATCAGGCGCGATCCAGTGTTGCACTGTTCAGGGGAAAATGAGACGAGTTCTGGCATCAAACAATCGTGTGGTGAGCCGGGCACACCGCTAAGTTCCCACCGCTAAAACCCGACGACCCGGTCAGCGTCAAAGTCACTCCAGGGCAATATATTGGTACCTGAACGATTCTGGGGTTCATCACCTCCGTAGACCAGCCATGGTTGCCCGGCAGACTCGCCAGCAAGTTTCCTCCAGAACTCGATCCCCTTGAAATAGTCACGATTAATGGTTCTGCCTGACTTTATTTCCAACGGAGACAGGTGGGTGCCGCGATCAATAAGTACATCGACTTCGTGGCCCGAGCGATCACGCCAGAAGTAGAGGTTTGAGACCTCACCTGCATTGTAGCGGGATTTGAGTAATTCGCTGATCACCCAAGACTCAAATAAAGCACCACGCTGGGAATGAATGCCAAGTTGATCGACATTCTGAATACCCAGCAACCAGATGGCGAGCCCGGTATCGAGAAAATACAGCTTGGGTGTCTTGACCAGGCGCTTATTGAAGTTCTGATGATGAGGCGCCAGCAGGTGCACGATGTAGCTTGCCTCCAGCACCGAGATCCATGCCTTGGCGGTATTATGCGTAATACCACAGTCGTTGGCCAGGGATGAGAGGTTGAGTAATTGTCCGGTACGGGCTGCGCATAATCTCAGGAAACGCTGAAAGGCATCCAGATCCTGCACGTTAATTAACTGGCGAACATCACGCTCCAGATAGGTACTCACATAATTGCCATACCATGGATGCGGATCAAGCGCACGGTCGTAGATTGGTGGATAGCTACCCCGAAAAAGTGTCTCATTCAGATCCATGCTTGCTTTTCCGGCGCGTTGCAGTTCCGTACGCGCCAACGGCAACAAGGTGATCAATGCCGCCCTGCCTGCCAGGCTCTGTGTAATACCTGATAGCAGTCCAAACTGTTGCGAACCTGTCAAGATAAACTCGCCGGGCCGCTGCATCTCGTCGACCCGTGTTTGTATATAAGAGAATAGGGCCGGGCAGCGCTGTACCTCGTCAAGTATTGCGCCCTCGGGAAATCCGGCCAGGAATCCCCGCGGATCTGTCTCAGCGAATTCGCGCTGATCGAGGTCTTCGAGGGATACGTAGGTGCGGTTGGGTAATGCATGACGCACCAGGGTAGATTTACCGGACTGGCGCGGCCCGGTCACGACTAACACCGGGTAACCGGTAGCGAAGTCCAGTAGCCTGGATTCGGCGGAACGCGGGATGTACATGATAGAAATATAGTTGAAATTTGCTAATTGTCAATCATTTTTACAATTAGCAAACAAGGGGCAGTACACGGTTATCACCAGATCTTTCACTGTTGGGTGCAAATACACCGTGAGACCGGGTGAGATTGGCTCACGTAGATGCCGATTTATGGTAGCCAACGTGACCGAATCGTGACCCACTCCAGTCACCGTGCATCCATTCAGGTCACTTCCAGTCACGTTTACGCGGGGCCAGCGCTAATAAGCTATTGATTTAACTAAAAGTATCTGCCAGAAAATGGCTTCCGAAGCCGGGTGTCAGAGGTTCGAGCCGAGCCCGGCAGCGCCGGGCACGCCAACTACACCTTCAGTGCAGGCTGTCCTTGCGGGCGAGGAA
>JAIBDN010000041.1 GCA_024686215.1 Gammaproteobacteria bacterium
GGGCAAAAAAGTCACGAACCTCGTCGCGAAACGCGAGATCCTCAGCCGCAAATGATGTATCCACAATATTCCCTCTCGATTGCGTTGGAATGAAAGGCCCACGCCGTGAACAGGGGGAGATTGACACGGCATACGCACCGCCTCTGGCTCCTCAGTTCCCGACCCGAAGCGTTTTGACCTTTGGGTATGTTTTTAATTTTACGGGCATGTACCTTAGCGACTCCGCAGCCACAAAACAAGGACTGTTGCTTACAGAATAACTGACAGTGGGCGTTGTTTTGTGGGTTGTTTTCGGTCCAGAGAGTGGCCAGTCGCTACCTGCATGGCTACAGCGCCCAAAAGCCCGACCCGGAACTGTCAAAAACTATCCGTTTTTGCTTCCAGATAGCTGATATTGTGCTTAATTCGCGACGCCACCTCATCCCCCAGTTCACCTTGGGAGAGAGCCAGTTTCAGTAGTTGTGAAGCTTGATGGTACTGCCCCCCGCGGACTGACAGGTTGGCCAGATTGGTGCACAGGCTGAAGCTGGCGTATCCGCTTTGGTACAGCTGCGTGTAGATAGCGCTGGCCTCGGGGAACTGTTCCAGGCGGTAATGCGCCTCCGCCAGGCCCTCCCGGCTTTCGTCGACGTTGTATTCCAGTTCAACTGCCTGCTGAAAGTACTTAATAGCCTGCGCATAGTCGTGCTTGTAGTACATGCAGACGGCGCCGGCACTGGCGGCCAATCGACCATCAGGCCCCTGCTCAAGTTTGCGCTCGATCATGCGCAAATAGTTCAGCTGGCGGTCTTCTTTGCGTTTTTGCGGGTTGTCATCCATATGATGATGGATGGGAATTTCAAGGGTGGCAAAACGCAGACCCTCGAGCGCGGCATCAATAACCTCGTGCACCGCCCCGTCGTAATAAATATTTTTCCTATTGCGAAACAGGCGCCCTATGGGATTGCGGCGGTAGCCAGCGTAATCACCGGTATATACCGTCTTTTGGGCTACCGGGACCCAGCCCTTTACCAGGTTATCGTTATTGTAGTTGTACTGAATCAGGAAAAACGCATCCATGGAGGTTTGCCTGATTTCCGCACGAACCACGTCCAGATCCTGCTCAGAGATCAGTTCATCGGCATCCAGCACCAATATCCAGTCTCCACTGGCCTGCTCTACGGAGAAATTTCTGGCCGCCGCAAAGTCATCGATCCACTCGAAGTCATAGACCTTATCCGTGAAGTCGGCAGCTATATCCCTGGTGGCATCTGTAGAGCCTGTGTCGACGATAATAATCTCGTCCACATGCCCCTTGACCGCGTCCAGGCACCTGGCGAGAAAAAACTCCTCATTCTTGACGATCATACACAGCGACAAAGACGGGACTGCGGTATCAGCAACAGTGGTAGTCAAGTCTGTTTCCATCATCAAAAGTCTATCAGTACAGGAGGCTGTACAACTTGCGCTGGTATTCGGCTGCCAGGGGGTCGCCTTTGCCCAGGGTGGCGATAGTGTCCAGCAGCAGTCGTTTGGTGGCACCATCTGCGTGGTCCAGCTGCCGTTGCAGGATGTGGATAAAGTGCTCCATACCTTCCTTGAACTGGCCGGCGTCGGTGTATTGCACCGCCAGCTGGTGACGCACATCCAGGTCGTCGGGGTTTTCCTGCAGCTTTTCTACCAGAGCTTCGATTTCGGGAGACTTGGCGGCCTCGCGTTTGATTTCCAACTGGGCGCGCAATTGCTCATAGGCGGCATCCTGGTCGGCCATGCGCACACCGTCGAGAATCTTTTCAGCTTCATCCAGACGCAGACATTCGATCAGTGCATGGGCCAGGGGGATGGTTATTTCGTGCAGTTGCCCCGATTCCTCCCAGGCCTGGCGCAGCGGTGTCAGGGCAGCAGCAAAATCACCCTTTTCCATCGCCTCTTGCGCCAATTGCAACAAACCATCCCATGGCTTGGGCAAGTACTTCTCCAGCATCTCACGTACCTGGGCTTCTGGCTGGGCGCCAGCAAAGCCGTCCACCGGCTGGCCATCCTGGATCACCATCACCGTGGGCAGGCTACGCACGCCGAACTGCTGGGCGATCGTCTGCTGATCATCGGCATTGACCTTGGCCAACAGGAAGGCACCCTGATATTCGGTAGCAATTTTTTCCAACAGGGGCATCAGCACCTTGCAGGGCTCGCACCAGTCCGCCCAGAAATCCACCACGACGGGGCGTTTGTGGGATTCCTCAATCAGTAGCGCGGCGGCATTGGTTTCATCAATATTGACGATAAAATCACTCAAGGGATTCTCCACTCAGTATTAGTTTGCCTTGCTTAAACCCAGCACATCCTGCATGTCGTAAAGGCCCACCGGTTGCTCAACCAACCAACCCGCTGCGCGCACTGCACCGCGGCCAAAAGACATACGACTGGAGGCTTTATGGGTAATTTCCACCCGCTCACCCTCGGCAGCGAAGGTGACGGTATGATCGCCGACGATATCGCCAGCACGCACCGTGGCGAAACCGATGGTGTCGCGCTCGCGTGCACCGGTCTGGCCTTCACGGCCATACACAGCCACTTGCTGTAAATCCCGACCCAGGGCATCCGCCACTACCTCACCCATACTCAGGGCAGTACCCGAAGGTGCATCGATCTTATGCCGGTGGTGAGCCTCGTAAATCTCAATATCCACATCGTCGCCCAGTACCCGCGCCGCCATATCCAGTAGGCGGAAACACAGGTTCACGCCGGTACTGAAATTGGTCGCCTTACACACCGCAGTCTGGCCAGCGGCCTGCTCTATCGCAGCCTGTTCCGCCGGGGTAAAACCCGTGGTGCCAATGACAATGGCCACAGCGTGCTGCGCGCACAGCGCAACATGTTCCAGGGTCGCAGCGGGCACCGTAAAATCTATCAGTACATCGATATCGCCAATGACCTCTGCCAGGGAACCAACGACGGGGACGCCGTTCCTGCCCTGCCCCGACAATTCGCCGGAATCCGCGCCCAGCAAACTGCTCTCGGGTCGCTCAACAGCGCCGGCCAGGGATAGCTCGTCACCCGCCAGGCCTATCGCCTCTATGAGGATTCGCCCCATGCGCCCGGCAGCACCGGTAATTGCGATTCGTGTACTCATATTTTCATATCATCGAAAAAGCTCTTAACACCCTCGAACCAGCTGGTCTGGCGCGGCGACTGTGCGTGCCCGCCCTCACCCAGGCTTTCCTGGAACTGTTTAAGTAACTCTTTCTGTTTCTTGTTCAATTTGACCGGCGTTTCCACTACCGCCCGGCACAGTAAATCACCAACACTGCCGCCACGCACCGGCTTTACACCCTTACCGCGCAGGCGGAACAGCTTACCGGTCTGAGTCTCAGCGGGGATTTTAAGCTTAACCCGCCCATCCAGGGTAGGCACTTCCAACTCGCCACCCAGCGCAGCGGCTACAAAAGTAATCGGGACTTCACAATACAGATGCTTGCCATCGCGCTCAAAAATGCCATGTTGCTTCACCGACATCTGCACGAACAGATCACCCGCTGGCCCACCTTCAGGCCCGGCTTCACCCTCTCCGGACAGACGTATACGGTCACCGGTATCCACACCCGGTGGCACCTTCACCGACAGGGTCTTGGTCTTTTCTACCCGACCCTGGCCGTGGCAACTATTACAGGGGTCGCTGATGCTCTTACCGCGCCCGCGGCAGGTAGGACAAGTCTGCTGCACCTGAAAAAAGCCCTGCTGCATGCGCACCTGACCCGCGCCACCGCAAGTGCCGCAGGTGGTGGGCTTGCTGCCCTTCTTGGCGCCGGATCCGGAACAGGTATCGCAGGCGCACAGTGTGGGCACACGGATTTCAACGGTAGCGCCCTTTACTGCATCTTCCAGCGATATATCCAGGGTATAGCGTAAGTCAGATCCACGCTGCGGACCGCCGCGACCACCGCCGCCACCGCCCCCACCGAAAATATCGCCAAACACATCACCAAAAATATCGCTGAAGTTGCCCGCACCGCCACCACCCATATTGGGATCCACACCGGCGTGACCATACTGGTCATAGGCGGCGCGCTTTTCGCTGTCCATCAGGACATCGTAGGCTTCGGTAGCTTCCTTGAATTTATCCTCGGCGTCAGGGTCATCCGGATTACGGTCCGGGTGATACTTCATCGCTACCCTGCGGTAGGACTTCTTGACTTCCCTATCGTCAGCGCTCTTGCTGACTCCAAGGACCTCATAATAATCGCGTTTTGACATAAATTATCCGGCGTTTTTATCAACCTGTCTAAACCACCAATCCCGCGAAGTTGAAAACCCGGTGCCAGGCACTGAATTTCCCCCTTCGCGGGAATGACGGTTGAGCTACATCTCCTGCTGCGATGACGGAGCGAGCCAAGGCCCGCCGCGCCAGGCAGTCGACTTACTGCTTGTCGTCTTTCACTTCCTCGAACTCAGCATCGACCACATCGTCGCCCGCAGGCTCCGCCTGTGCAGCATCCGCGCCGGCCTCGGCGCCTTCGGCTTCAGCCGCCTGCGCCGCATACATCTTCTGCGCCACGGGGCCACTCGCCTCAGTCAACTTGGTCGCCGCCGCATCGATGGCTTCCTTGTCGTCGCCTTTAACCGCTTCCTCCGCTTCAGATATCGCCGCCTCAATTGCCGCTTTCTCTTCGTCAGTCGCGTGCTCGCCCGCTTCTTCCAGGGTCTTCTTGGTTGCATGCACCAGGCCGTCACAGGTATTGCGCGAGGTAATCAGTTCCTCAAACTTGGCATCCGCGTCAGCGTTGACTTCCGCGTCGACAACCATTTGCTCGATCTCTTCATCGCTCAATCCGCTGGAAGCAGTGATGCGAATGGATTGCTCTTTACCTGAGGCCTTGTCCTGCGCGGCAACGTGCAAAATGCCGTTGGCGTCCAGGTCGAAGGTCACTTCGATCTGCGGCATACCGCGCGGTGCCGGCGGAATGTCAGCCAGATCAAAACGACCCAGTGACTTGTTCTGCGACGACTGCTTGCGTTCGCCCTGCACCACGTGAATGGTTACCGCCATCTGATTGTCGTCCGCGGTAGAGAAGATCTGCGATTTCTTGGTTGGAATCGTAGTGTTCTTCTCAATCAGCGGTGTGGCCACGCCACCCATGGTCTCAATACCCAGGGTCAGCGGTGTCACGTCCAGCAACAATACGTCTTTCACGTCGCCAGCCAGTACCGCACCCTGAATAGAGGCGCCCATGGCTACCGCTTCGTCCGGGTTTACGTCCTTGCGCGGCTCCTGGCCAAAGTAATCAGCCACCTGCTTCTGCACCATAGGCATACGCGTCTGGCCACCTACCAGGATGACATCATCAATCTCGCTGGGGCTGAGACCGGCATCCTTCAGGGCAGTTTTCACCGGCTCCATGGAACGCACTACCAGTTCTTCCACCAGTGACTCCAGCTTGGCGCGTGACAACTTCACCACCAGGTGCTTGGGCCCGGTGGCGTCAGCCGTGATGTAAGGCAGGTTGACCTCTGTCTGCTGTGCGCTGGACAGTTCGATCTTGGCTTTCTCAGCTGCCTCTTTCAGGCGCTGCAATGCCAGCGGATCGTTGTGCACGTCTATACCGCTCTCTTTCTTGAATTCTGCCGCCAGATACTCGATCAGGCGCATGTCGAAGTCTTCACCACCGAGGAAAGTATCACCGTTGGTAGAGAGCACTTCAAACTGGTGTTCGCCATCTACCTCGGCAATTTCGATAATGGAGATATCGAAGGTACCACCACCCAGGTCATAGACTGCCACGGTGTGATCGCCTTTGGCCTTGTCCATACCGTAGGCCAACGCAGCCGCGGTGGGCTCGTTGATGATGCGCTTAACGTCAAGGCCGGCAATTTTACCCGCGTCCTTGGTCGCCTGGCGCTGGGAGTCATTAAAGTAGGCCGGCACGGTAATTACCGCTTCGGTAACCGGCTCGCCCAGAAACTCTTCTGCAGTTTTCTTCATCTTGCGCAGCACTTCCGCAGATACCTGCGGCGGGGCCATTTTTTCACCACGGGCTTCTACCCAGGCATCACCATTGTCTGCAGCGATAATTTTGTAGGGCACCATTTTGATATCTTTCTGCACCACATCGTCCTTGAACTTGCGGCCTATCAGGCGCTTCACCGCATACACGGTATTGTGCGGATTAGTCACGGCCTGACGCTTGGCGCTCTGACCGACCAGAATTTCTCCGTCTTCGGTGTAACCGACGATAGAGGGTGTAGTACGATCACCCTCAACATTTTCTATGACCCTGGGCTTACCGCCATCCAAAACCGATACACAGGAGTTGGTGGTTCCCAGGTCAATTCCAATTATCTTGCCCATTGTTTCTCTCCAGTTGTTGTGGTGGTTCGCGGCCACCAAATTCAATTACGTTGGTCTCTATATGGGCCCGATCGAGCCGATTTCAAGACCAGTATCGCGCTAACTTGCGCTTTTACTGACCATTACCATCGCCGGGCGCACCAGGCGACCGTGCAGGGTATAGCCCTTCTGCATCACCGCGATTACGCTATTTGGCTCGACCTCACTGCTTTCCACCATGCTCATTGCCTGGTGCAGGTTGGGGTCGAAGGGCTCGCCCTGGGGGTCTACTACTTCAATGTTGGATTTCTTCAGCGCGTCCTGCAGGCTCTTGAGGGTCAATTTCACTCCCTCCGCAATGGGCTGGATTATCTCCTCGTCACCGGATGCCGACTCCAGGGCTCGCTCCAGGTTGTCCACGACGGGCAATAGTTCCTTGGTAAATTGCTCCAGGGCAAACTTGCGCGCCTTTTCCACGTCCTGTTCCGCGCGACGCTTGAAGTTCTGAGCGTCAGCGTGGGTTCTGAGGGCCGCGTCTTTCGCCGCTGCAACCTCGTCCTGCAGCTGAGCCACCAGATCTTCCAGTGACAGTTCCGCCTCCTCTACTGCATCCGCATCGCCCGCTGCAGTCGCTTCGACCTGCGGCTCGAGCTGTTCATTGGCTTGTTCTGCTTCGGGCTGTTTGTTCTCTTCTTCGGCCACGCTATCACTCCGTCGTAAGGCTTATTTCCGATTGAATTCAGCACCATCGCTACCAGGCTTGCCCGCAGCGACGTGATCATGGCCAAATATGGGGTCTACAGGGGGTATTTCAAGGGTCAAGGCTAAGGAATTTTGGCCCGGGAGCAAGGATTTTGCCCGGGCCGGGGTTAGTCAGGGAGAAATCAGCCAGACAGCGCTGAACTGAGCATCCTGGCGGTTACATCCACGATGGGTATAACACGCTCGTAGGCCATACGGGTGGGACCAATCACCCCCAGCACACCGAGGGTTCTGATACCGTCGGAATACGGCGCTGTGACCACGCTATAGTCACCAAATACCTCATAACCGGCTTCCTCACCGATGAATATCTGCACACCCTGGGCCCGGGTACAGCGTTCCAGCAGGTGCAACAAGTCCTTTTTCTGCTCAAAGGCGTCAAACAGCTCGCGCAGTTTGAGCATTTCCTCGGCCGTGGCGTTACCCAGCATGCGGGATTCCCCAGTCATCACATACTCATCGGGGCTGTCACCCTGATCCAGGGCTTGACTGGCCAGGTCCAGGGACGCTTCCAGGTAACTATCTATCTGGCTGCGCGCCTCCTGCATCTCCCTCAGGATCCGCTCCTGTACCCGGTGCAAGGCTTGCCCCGCAAAGCGCTGATTAACCATCGCCGCGGCCTCGCGCAGCTGCTCTGCACTGAACTGGCGCTGGGTATGAATAATACGGTTTTGCACCTCGCGCTCGTTGATCACCAGGATCACCAGCACGCGGTCTCCTGACAGCGGCAAAAACTCCACCTGGCGCAACTGGTTCGCCTCCTGACGCGGCACTGTGACCAGACCGGCCTGGGCGCTGATACTGGCGAGTAGCGAAGAGGCTGATTGCACCAGCTCTGAGGAGGATTTATCCGGGTTCAGCTGCGCCCTCAGCGCCAACACAGCCTGGTCTTCAAGCGGTTGTACCTGCAACATGCTATCCACAAACAGGCGATACCCCATCGCCGTGGGTACGCGACCCGCCGAGGTATGTGGCGAGTGCAAATAGCCCTGCTCCTCCAGGTCAGACATAACGTTGCGAATCGTTGCCGCGCTGACCGGCAGGCCGGCCTCTTTCAGCAGGGTCCCGGACCCCACCGGCTGTCCGTCCCTGATATGACGCTCAACAAGGGTCTTTAACAGGACCCGTCCGCGCTCTGATATTTCACCTGATGCCATAACTGACCAAATATGCCTCTTACATACACGGTTTTATCACAGTGGCCGGCAATTACAAAATACCGGTGCAAAATAAAGCCCTGGCCACTGCAGATGTTTATACGCAGGCCATTCTGGGTTATAAATGATAAAACACCAGATGGCCTGCCATGCTTACCCAGATCAGTATCAGCGACTACACCATTGTCTCAAAACTTGAGCGCGAATTTGCCTGTGGCATGACGGTGATTACCGGGGAAACCGGCGCCGGCAAGTCCATCATGCTGGACGCGCTGGGGCTGTGTATGGGCGACCGGGCAGACCCGAAAGCGGTGCGTCACGGCTGCGAGCGCGCGCAGATTGTCGCCAGTTTTGATATCAGCAGTATTCCGCAGGCCAACGCCTGGCTGCGCGAGAGAGACCTGCACACCGGGGATGAGTGTTTGCTGCGCCGGGTGGTCACTACCGAGGGCCGCAGCCGGGCCTACATCAACGGCAACGCGACAACGCTGCAGGATTGCGCCGAGCTGGGCGCCCTGTTGATCGACATCCACAGCCAGCACGCCCACCAGTCACTACTGCGCAAGCCGGTACAACGGGAACTTCTGGATGCCTTTGCCGGGCACCAGGTGCTGGCACGCAAGGTAGAACAGACGGCCTCCGACTGGCTGCGCACGCGGCGCGAGCTGGAATTGCTCACCGGCACTCGCGAAGAGCACACCGCCCGGGCGCAATTACTGGCCTACCAGGTGGAGGAATTGAATGACCTGGGCCTGGTCGAGAACGAGTTGGCAACCCTGGAGCAGGAACAGAAACAACTGGCTAACGCCGAAGACATTCTGCACAGCGCCCACCAGGCGCTGGATTTATGCGAATCACAGGAAAGTGGCACGCGCCAGGCGCTGCAGTTCATCAGTGAGGATACCCACGGCGCCGAAGCCACCGGCAACGCACGCAGCTTACTGGACAGCGCTGCTATCCAGTTGAGCGAGGCGCGCGGCGAAATTCAGCACTACATTGACTCAGTCGAGATAGACCCGGAGCGCCTGGCCCTGGTGCAGCGACGCCTGGAAACAATTTACGATGTGGCACGCAAACACCGTGTGCTACCCGAGGAAATAGCCGCTTTACACGCCAGACTGCAGGAGGAATTACAGGGTCTGGCCGACGGTGGGCAGCGTATCGCCGAGTTGCAGGCGAACATGGACACACTGGCTGCGGAATACCAGGGCAATGCCGGCAAGCTGGGTAAGCAGCGCCGCAGTGCAGCGCGCAAACTGGTCAAGCAGGCATCCAGCGTACTGGCTTCACTGGCCATGGAACAATGCTTACTGGAGATCTCGCTGAGCGCGCGCGACTCGGCAGACCCACACCCGCACGGCGGCGAAGACGTGGAGTTTCTGATCAGCACCAACCCGGGAGCACCCACCCAGCCACTGGGAAAAATCGCCTCCGGGGGCGAATTATCGCGTATCAGCCTGGCGATTCAGGTGGTGACCGCGAGCACCAGCACGGTGCCCAGCATGGTATTTGACGAGGTAGACGTGGGCATAGGCGGCGCAGTGGCCGAGGTTGTGGGCAAGTTGCTGCGCACCCTGGCTGAGCAGGCCCAGGTACTGTGCGTGACACATTTGCCGCAGGTAGCCGCCCAGGGCCAGCAGCACCTGTTGGTCAGCAAGAACAGCGACAAAAAAGCCGTGGAGACGCGCTTGCAGCAATTACAGGACGAGGAAA
Source organism: Gammaproteobacteria bacterium (assembly GCA_024686215.1). Lineage (GTDB taxonomy): Bacteria > Pseudomonadota > Gammaproteobacteria > Pseudomonadales > Halieaceae > JAACFI01. Next base: position 9,937 of record JAIBDN010000041.1, read on the forward strand.
AAGTCCATGAGATTGCGCGTATGCTGGGAGGGGTGAAAATTACTGAACAGACGCTGGCTCACGCCCGGGAAATGCTGGAAACCTAGCGCTAGGCGGCAGGCTCTTTTTTACGCACGTATAACACCAGGGAGTGATCCACCAGTTCATAGCCATGCTCCGCGGCGATTTCCCGCTGCCGCTGCTCGATCACCGCGTCGTGGAATTCCACCACGTCACCGGAAGCAACACACACCATGTGGTCATGATGCTCGCCCTTGGCCAGCTCAAACACTGAGTGGCCACTCTCAAAATTATGCCGTGTTACCAGGCCTGCGCCCTCAAACTGGGTCAGCACACGGTATACGGTAGCCAGGCCAACATCTTCACCGGCTGTACGCAGCGCAAGATAGACATCCTCGGCGCTCATGTGCTGAGTTGCCGACGGGGATGATTCCAGAATTTGCAGGATTTTGACGCGCGGCAGGGTCACTTTCAAACCCGCCTTGCGCAGTTCCTGGTTTTGCTCAGCCATGGTTCAGGGGCTTCTCTGTGCTGTCGAGTACGGGTATGATGCCACCCCAGTAACCTAAGTGGAAGTTTTACCCCATGCGGATCCTGTTCATCACCCTCACCATCTGCTGCCTGAGCGCCTGTAGCTTTGTCGGATTTCCCGGCGTCTACAAGATTGACGTTGAGCAGGGCAACATTGTCACCCAGGAAATGGCTGATCAGCTGAAACCCGGGATGAGCCGCCGCCAGGTAAGGTTTATTCTTGGCACACCGCTGGTGGAAGACACCTTTAACCAGGAACGCTGGGACTACCCCTACGTCAAACGTAACGGCGTCAACGTGCTCAGTGAATCGAGAATGACTGTGGTATTTGACGGGGATGCGCTGCTGAATGTCCGCGGTGATTACCTGCCACCGGCATGGAGCGAATTCGTTGCTCCTGATGCCACTACTGATACTGCTACAGATGCGGCTACGGAAGCAGAAGACCCTGCCCCTGCGGAGATTACCGAGGACGCGGGCTAGTCGCCAGCGTCTTGCGCCCTGCGCTCTTTGGCCCGGGCGGCCCTGGCCTTGCGCACTTCCTTGGGGTCGGCAATCAACGGGCGGTACACCTCGACACGATCACCTTCCTGTAACACCTGTTGCGGCGACACCACCTTACCGAATATTCCGAACTTGGAATTGTCCAGGTCTATCCCTGCAAACTGCTCGGTAACACCGGATTGTCGGGCGGCTTCCAGGGCTGTGGTTCCAGGCTCCACCGTCAGCTCCAGTAACGCCTGGCGTTCAGGCAATGCGTAGGCTACTTCTACTTTTATCGCGTCATTCTGGCTCATCATCTCAACCATATCATTGACTGGCGCACCGACCCACGGCATCGACCAGCTCGTTTATTACCTAATTATATTAGCGACTCATATTAGCGACTCAACCAGGCGTAACCAGGTTCGCCAACATAATCAGCATTATCGCCGCGGGCGCAATATAGCGTAACAGCGCTCGCCACAGCGAGAAAAACAGCGCGGATTCTCGATACAGTTCAACCCGCAGGATTTCTGGCCGCAGCCGCCAGCCAACGAAAACGGCCGTTGACAAGGCTACCAGAGGCAGCAGGAATTGCGCAGTCACGGCATCGAAAAAACTGAACAGATTGCTATTGGCAAGCCAGGCAGTACTCTCGGCAGTTCTCAACGACAACACAACACCCAGACTCAGCAGCCATACCAGGCCAGTCACCAGCAACACGGCCGTTACCCGTCGCCAGCGCAACTGCTGCATCAGGGTGCGCACCACTGGCTCCAGCATCGCCACTGCCGAACCCAGGGCTGCCACTACCACCAGCAGAAAAAACACTGCTCCGAATAGCTCGCCCTGGGCCACGTTACCAAATGCATAGGGTACGCTGACAAACAGCAACCCCGGCCCCATGGCCGGCGCCATATTATTGGCAAATACCAGCGGGAAAATAGCCAGGCCGGCCAACAGGGCGATCATGGTGTCGAACACCGCGACCGCCATCACCGAGCGGCCAATGGGTATGCGCCCCGGCGCATAGGCGCCATAACTGATACCGGCACCCACCCCGACACCCAGGGTAAACAGGGCGTGTCCCAGGGCAACCAGCACCGCCCGGGGAGAGAAATCTATCCATTTCACCGAAAACAGGAATTCACGCGCCGCCACCATGTCGCCGTTATCGAAACTGAATTTGACCAGCACCGCCAGCATGGTGATCAATACCGGCACTGCCAGCCACACCAGCAACCCCAGGCCGCGACGCACGCCAAACAGCACGAAACCCGCCGCCAGCAACAAAAACAGGCTCTGCCAATACACCTGGCGCAGCGGCTCGGCCAGCAAAGCGGAGAACTGCTCGCCCACCACCGCTGCACTGGCGGCCGAGAACACGCCCGCTTGCATATATCGGGCATAGGCCAGGGCCCAGCCCGCCACCACCACGTAATAAGACAGGATCAACACCCCGGTGAGGCAGGCCAACCAGCCTATCGCGGTCCAACCGCGAGACAACAGTGAACGGTCGCTGGCCCAGCGCAGGGCAGCCACAGGCCCGCCGCGGCCATGGCTGCCGACGACCACTTCGGCCACCATTAACGGCACCGCCACCAGGAACAGGCAAACAATGTAGGTCACCACGAAGGGTGCGCCACCGTATTCACCCGCCAGGTAGGAAAAACGCCACAGGTTGCCCAAGCCTACGGCTGAGGCTGACAGCGCCAACACAAAGGTAGTGCGGCTGTTCCAGCCCTGCACCGCGCCGGCCCGGGCAATACTCACCTGCACAATCCGAAAATTTTCATAAGATCAGAGTGCCGCAGGCCATGCAGTGTGAAAAGGGAAAGATTCACGTTTAACCCCGGGGGCTTGTCCGTATAATGCGCGCCATGTCAAAAAAGAAATCCAAGAAACCCAGCAACGTCATTGCCCAGAACAAACGAGCGAGTTTTGATTATCAATTCCTCGACACCTTCGAGGCAGGCGTGGCGCTGTTTGGCTGGGAAGTAAAGAGTCTGCGCATGGGCAAGGCTGACCTGGCCGACTCCTACGTGATTATGAAAAACGGCGAGGCCTGGCTGCTGGGTGCACATATCATCCCCCTGGACACCGCCTCCACGCACTATGTCCCCGACCCACAGCGCACCCGCAAACTGCTGCTACACAAAAAGGAGCTGGGGACAATTCTTACCGCCATCACCCAAAAAGGCCAGACCTGCGTTTGCACCCAGCTTTACTGGAAGGGGCACCTGGTGAAAGCACGTATCGCCCTGGCCCACGGTAAGAAGGCCCACGACAAGCGCGACACGGAAAAAGAACGGGACTGGAATCGCCAGAAACAGCGGGTGATACGGGACAATGTGAAGCAGTAAGCTCACTACTTATTAACAGCCCCAATCTTAGACTTTCTTGGTCTAACCCCAACCTTGCATAACCGCTCAATCGAGACCATAGTTAATAGCGTGAGTGTGCAGCGTGTTGAACAGGGCTCTGAACAGCCCAGCCAGCAACGGCGCACATACCTCACGAAATACGGTTCTAAACCGCCATACTTTCCCATGGAGGAGAGTGCCGGGCGAGGGGCAATGACGCGATGCCATCCCCTCCCAAACGGCTAACCAGCAAACGGCCGCTGCCTACTGGCGTTTCAGCCAGTGACAAGCGGCCTTTTCATTGCTGCGAGAAACGTGGCAAGGCCGTTACCAGGCATAGCCCAGCTTGAAGTTATAGGTTTCGTCGGTATCGTCAACGTCGTCGGCGGCACCGCCGTCATACTCCCACCTGGCCTCTGCGGCAAGCTGCAAGCCATAGATCAAGGGGAAGCGGATGCCGAATGTCGTATTGGCGATACTTTCAGAGGTGTCGTTAATGTTCAGTACACCGTCCTGGTTGAGATAGAGCTCCAGCTTGGGAATGATCCCGCTGACCAGGCGCACCTCCCAGTTACTGCCCCAAAAATCACTGTCTTCGGCCACGTCAAACTGTTCGTCCACATAGACCACACCCACTTCCGCGTGCATGTTCAGCAGATTATTATCGAAAAACTGGCGGCCAATGTAGGGACCGGTCAAGGTGCGAAGATCCAGGTCGGCAAACTTGTCATACTCGAAGTAGAGCTGGTAGCCATAATAATTGTCCGGATCAGACCTGCTGAAGCGGTCATATTTATTGCGAATCCACCAGGTATCCTTGGTCTTATCGCCATTACTGCGATCAGTCTCAACCAACCCCCGTATGGTGAAACGATCCTCGAGGCTGCGCCAGATGGACTCGAAATCAATATCCACCTCGTCGGAATCACTGTTACCCCGCTCCGACTCGAGCGCCGCATTGACCTGCCCGGACCAATTGTACCCCTCCCCCAACAACCAGGGCGCAGGGTTCACAAACTCGATATCGGCAACAGCGAACTCCACGGGCGACTGGTTCTCGTCGATAACAACCAGCTCGCCTTCCTGTTCAATAATCTTTTTGTCGCGGAACACGCGGCCATCCCGCATCAGCAGGGTCACGTCTTCAGTGGTGACCAAGGACTCAACATTCTCCTGCTTGAGCGTGATCTCACCAGCAAAAGGTGTATCAAATACCACTTCACTGTCGCTGGAACTAACCAATGTCCCCACCAGACGAGAGCCATTTTTCATCAATAACTCGTCAGCACTCGCTACGGTGGTAAATGCCACCAGCGCACTAAGTGTAAGGCCTTGCCTGATCGTCATCGCGTAATCCTCTAGTGAATTTTTGAACGCGGGGATTATACAGACACTGGGGCAAAAAGCCTCGGCTTTATGGCGCCCTCAGGCATCATTATCGAGGGTACTTGGCGTGTCTGTCGCCCCGCTGTTAACATGCTCCCCCCACCCTATACGACCGCGCCCCGTGAAAAGACCAATAATTGCCGCCACTATTCTCATCTGCATACTGATACTGACCATCTGGGGGGATCGTTTAGCCGGCCGCGCGCTGGACGACCAACTGGGCCCACTGCTTACCCGTGAGCTAGGCCTGCCGGTCAGCCTGGCACCCATCACCGCGCGTTTATGGGGCCTGCGGGCCGGCACCGCCAAACTGGTGATGGGCGACCCCAATGACCCGGCAGTCGTGGCTACCGATGTTTCTGTAACCCTGGCCTGGTCGGACCTGTTTAATCGGGAGATTCGCCTGGTAACCGCCAGTGGCGCCGACCTGATGTTGAAAATTTCGCGCTGGCCCAGCAGCGGTGGCCCCTTACCCGAAAACTACCATTTCCTGGATCAGTGGCTGCCACAAGACCTGACACTGGAGACTGGCCGCTATGTTACCGAAAGCGGCTTCACCTTCGCTGTAGAAAACGCCCAGTGGCGCCGGTTGCGCGATGGCAGCGCACAGGTGCAGTGGTCGCAAACCTATAACCAGCGGGATATCTCCGAGAGCGCCACGCTGGATTCATTACAGGGACTTCTGGGGCTCAAGCCGATCGCGCTGGATATCGCGCTGGAGTCGCCGGGGCAGGCAGAATCGAAAATACAGGCACAGGCCACTATCAAGCCTGGCACTGCTTCGGGGTATGTGTTGCAGGCGGATATTCAGGCACTGGGCATCCAGGGCAAGGTGACCACCGGCAACGACACCGAGTGGCAGTTACCGCAAGCATCGACCACGCATATCACGAAACTTGAACCCGGCAACGTGGTTGCTTTGTACCAATCCTATGGCGCGCCTGCGGAAGGTGCGCCCTCCCTTGCGCCATTGGCCAAGGAATTACCGCTACTGCAACTACCCGAACATCGCGGCACAGTCACCATCGACGAGATCCGGGTGGGCGATGAACTGGGCAAGGATACGGCATTCAAATTCACCAGCAATGCGCAGGGACTACAAGTTTCTGAGCTCATCAGTAACGGGCCCAGGGCCACACTACATGGCGAAGTCAGCCTGCACAGCGACAACCAGGGCTGGACCTTAACCTCGGCAGCTGAGCTACAGGCAGCACAAGCCGATAGCAGCATAGCCCCCCAATACACGGGCGCCGACTGGCTATGGCAAGCCGGCGATGCGCAACTGCATGGCAAGGGCACCACCTGGGGGGAACTGCTTTATTCCATACATGGCAATATTGACATTGAAGGTCACCATCAGGGCAAGCTCAAGACGGCGGTGAAGATCTCTGCACAGGTCGATAATAGCCCGGGGCAGTTTTCCCTCGAGCAGCTGAATATTCAACTGGGCGATGACAGCATACAGGGTAGCGCCTCACTGTCGGGCAGCGAGCGTCGCCTGGTCAAGGCGGATGTTACCGCCAGCGGCATGCATCTCGACTTTCTGTTTGAGGAAGCCGACGACACCACACGCGCCGGTATTGCGATTCCTGAATACCTGGCGTTTTTCCCAGAACTGGATGTCGACGCCCACATCGTGGTCACTGACCTGCTGATGCCGGCAGTGCAGCTGGCAAAGGCTGAGATTACCTTCCAACGCGCCCTGACAGGTGGACTGCTAACGATCGACGCCGCTGGCGTACACGCGGGCAAGATCGGTCTGCGACTGCAAGCAGATACACCGCCGGGTAAACCCAGCAAGGTGAGCCTGTCTGCACAACTGGAGGAAGTCGACATCGCCGAACTGTTCCAGCAGGACACCTTGCTTAACACCCGCAGTACCGGCACCTTTAACTTCGAAAGCGAAGCCGAGGGCTTAGCCAACATTTTCCGTGCCCTGCGTGGCAAGGCCCAACTGGACATGGAATTGCGCAGCGACAATAACTGGGAGCGCGCGACCAATAACGAGGAGGAGCTGAAGTTCTCAGGAGATGGGGCACTGATTATTCGCGACGAGCGCATTCTGGGATTGAAAATCGACAACCTGGATATCGATTCCATCCAACAGGACATTACCGGCAGCCTGTCTATCGAAGCGGAGCGCAAGCCCTGGCTGGAGGCCGATTTTGAAGCGGAAAAACTGGACGTCAATGTCTTGCTGGCACTGATCCCGGACACTCCCGAAGGGGCCAGCGAAAGCGATTTGTTGGATAGCGCAAGGAAGCTTGGCGCGGCAAAACTCTCATTGCAGGCCAAGGCGGTACAACTGCGCGATGCCCCACTGACCAACCTGGCCCTGCAGGTTTCGTCAGGGCCTGATCTGTTCAGCATTGACCGCCTGGATTTTGCCATGGGGGGGCAGCCATTCCAAAGTAGCGCCAAGGTGAGCTGGAAGGGTAGCAAGGCGGCCTTTAGCGCAGAGGCTAAACTCAGCGATTTCGACCTGGACCGCTTCCTGATCTACAACCCTGACTTAACCCACGTACCTGTTTCAGGATCATTAAGCCTTAACAGCGAAGGCAAAACGACGGCTGATATACTGGCCAACCTGCAGGGGCATGTCAGCCTGGCTGCGGTTAAAGGAGCAGGGGATAAATCGGCGAAGTCTCGCCGCCAGGTGGATATGCAGATTACCCGCATATCTAACGGCATGCGCGCACAGGTCAACACTTTACTACTAGGGCGTAACGAGCTGGCCGGGAGTATAGAGTTCCACCGTGGCACACCCCCTAAGCTTGAGGTGGAGATCGACAGCGGCGAGATTTGGCTGAATGCCTGGGAGGACAGCGCATCCGCGGTAAAGAACAAAGGGCCTGAAAAGAAAGACAGCTCTACTATCGCCGCAGCGGCCACCAAAAGTGCAGAGTTTTTGGGTTCTATACTGCGTTCGCCAGCTCGCTTGCTCAGCGGCCCCGGCGAATCGGCACCCGGGGACAAGATGTTCAGCAAGGAACCCCTGCCCCTGGCTACACTGCAAAAGTACAACGCTACGATCAAGGGACACCTCGACGCCATTCACAGCAACGAGGGAACTGCCAGGGACCTGACGTTGTCCGCGGAGCTTAAAGATGGCAGCCTCGACGTGGATATGGCGGTAGGCAACATCAACCGCGGCAATGCCGCGGGTACGTTAGCCCTGGACACCAGGCCAGCCAAGCCTACCGCGAACATGGAATGGTCTTTTGCAAACATCCACGGCACGCCCGACGCCCCCGGGGTCCCCAGCAGCGGTTACGTCAATATGAGCAGTTTCGGGGCGAGTACAGCAGAGCTGGCCTCGCACTTAACCGGGCAGGCTTATCTGGAGCTGGGCCGGGGACCCTTTGACTACGCGCGCGACTCACTGCTAACCGCCGAAGTGGCTTCCACCATGATGCAGACACTGATTCCCGGGGTGGACAAGAAGCAGCCCGAACTGAAGTGCGGAGTGGCTGCGGTTGTGTTCAAGGATGGGGCAGGTGTAACACCCTTCGGCTATGCCCTGCGCACCGACAAGGCAAACCTGATAGGCCGTATTGAAATCGACCTGAAGAAAGAACTGATGCAACTGCAGATCGATTCGCGCAGCAGGGAAGGCGTGGGCATCTCTCTAAGCAGCGTATTTGCCAATACCGTGCGCATCAAAGGGCCGCTAACCGACCCGGAGATTGTGCCTCACACGACCAGTATTTTGTGGCGGGGATGGGCTGCCTTTATGACGGCGGGGCTTTCAGTGGTGGGTGAAAGCGTCATCAAACGCGCGCTGTCCAGCGAAGACCCGTGCCTGACTATCAAGAAACAAATTCGCAAGGACATTTGCGATACACAGCAACTGTTGGCCGCATCGCCATTGGCGTGCCCCAAGGTGCCGCAAACGTTGCCTTAAAGTAAGGATTTAACGGTAATAGCCAGGCCTATAGCCAGCAAAACCACCAGGGCTATGCGGCGATAAAGGCCTGTGCCAAAGCGACGGAACAGGTAATAACCCAGTTTGTCGCCCACATACATCGCAGGAAATGCCAGGGCAAACATCCAGGGAGATCGGGGTGTTACAAAGCCCGCTGCCGCGTAGGACAGCAGCGCCAAAAACGCCGAGAACAAAAAAAATGTCATCAACAGCGAACGGCTGCGCGCGGGCTCCGTCTCGGTAGCCATGGCATAGATAATCACCGGGGGGCCCGGGATGGCGAACGCCCCATTGAGCACCCCCGAGGCCAACCCGGTGATGCCGTTAACGGCCAGCCCCGGACTCCGCTTGCGCGGGTGGTAGCGACTCAAAGCCAGGCAGGCCGCGATCACCGCAATACCAATCAACAACTGGAACTGCGGCACGCTCAGCGAACCCAACAGCAGCACGCCCAGCACCGTACCCAGCCAGGCCATCGCCAGCATGGGCAGCATGGGTTTGAGCGGGTAGCCGCCCCAGTAGGTTTTCAGGGTCAGCAGGCTGATAGTAAAGGTAAGACTGGAGCTCAACACCACCGCCTGGGTGGGGGCCATGAACAGCGAAAATACCGGCACTGCCGCCAGCCCGAAGCCAAAGCCGGTAAAGGAACGCAGGATCGCTGCGGCCATCACACCCAGCCACAGCAGGACCAGGTGCACGGCACCAACCTCTGCCAGTATCTCTGCAAGCATGCTAATGGGGTCATTCCCTAATCAGTGGTAACCGCCACCATAGCCCGTCAGGGCCACGCTAAGCCAGCATCCAAATGGAACTTTTCCGGCCATATTCTGTCTACTTATGCAGCTTCTGGTAAAAGCTTCAATACCAGAGGTCAACTTGCGCTATACTGCGCAGGTACTTTGCAAGTACTAACTGGGGGCGATTTGGATTCGACGACGGTTACAAAACTTAGTGTGCATGTCGTGATGGTAGCCAATCACGTTAATCAAAAGCTGCAAACTATTAGTTGCCAATGACGACAACTACGGTGCACAACTGGCTGCGTAAGTAGCCC
>JAIBDN010000033.1 GCA_024686215.1 Gammaproteobacteria bacterium
GATACGAAAGTCAGCAGCGACAGCAACAAGGGGCCAGGAGAGACGATGAAACCTATTGGTAAATACATTGGCGCACTAGTGTTACTAGCTTGCGTGTTCAGCACTGCGAGCACACTGGCAGCAGTGACGGCCAGCGTTGACCGGGATCGCGTCGCCATGGGTGATACCGTGCGCCTGACAATTACCGCCACCGAGAACGAAGAAACCAGCAACACCGACCTGCGCCCGCTGCTGGCTGACTTTGAAGTCCTGCAACGCTCCACCAGCAGTAATACCAGCATTGTCAACGGACGTCGCACCCACACGCGACAAATACTTATCGATATCAGCCCACGTCGCGAAGGTACCCTGAAAATTCCACCCATGCGCGTAGGTAACACCAACACCAATATGCTACTAATCGCCGTGGCTCCCGCTCCCGCCAGCCAGGGCGCAGATCAAACGGTAGTATTTCAGGCAGAGCTGGACACCGACAGCGTGTATGTCCAGGGCCAGGTTATTCTAACGCTGCGCATACAGCAGGCGATTAATCTCGATAATCGCAGTATCACCGAGCTGCAATTGGACAACGCCTTCGTCAAGCCGCTGGAGCAACAGTCCTTTCAGCGCACTATCGACGGACGCCCATGGCTGGTTCACGAATTGCGCTACGCCATATTTCCCGAGCAGAGTGGCACCCTGGAAATACCCGAGCAGACATTTTCCGCCCGGGAGAGCAGCCCCCGACGCAGTTTATTCGACAGCAACAGAGGTGGCAGGCAATTGCGCCGTAGCACCGATGCGCTGCAAATTGAGGTATTACCCAGAACCACTGAGTTTTCAGGCGATATCTGGCTGCCCGCCAGATCGATTACTCTAGAGGAAAGTTGGTCTACCCCGCCTGAACAGCTGCGCGCTGGAGAGTCGGCCACGCGCACCATTCTGATCAAAGGTGAGGGACTGCAGGGAGCCCAGTTGCCGCCCATTCTGTTACCGCCCACGGACGGACTCAAGTTTTACCCGGACCAACCGGTGATCAGTGAGGCAGAAGTAGATAGCGGTCTGCTCGGCTCACGGCAGGACAGCGCCGCGGTCGTGCCCACCCGGGCAGGAAACTGGACGATTGCTGAAGTGCGCATCCCCTGGTGGGATACTCAGGCCCGCAAACTGCGCTACGCGGTATTGCCACAACGAACTCTCAATGTGGCGGCCGCAGACCCACAGGGCATTACACGCCCACTGGTTATGCCACAATCCGCGAGTGAGCAGGCCGCCATAACGATCCAGGGGGACAGCACACTTCCCCGCGATAGCGGGCCATGGAAAATTATCGCGTCCATCAGTTCCCTGGGTTGGCTGCTCACTCTACTGGCACTGCTGCGGCTGTGGCTAAGGCGCAGGCATGTTGCAGAGCCCTCAGCAGAGGCCGTGGAAAACCCCGGAGAAAAACAGGCGCTCAAGCAACTGCTCGCCGCGTGTGTCGCAGACAGTCCGGGTAGCGCCCGTCAGTGGCTGGTTACCTGGGCCAACGCCCTGTTCACCGAGCAAAGCGTGGTGTCTGCGACGCAGCTAACCGGCCTGTTCAGCGACGTTGAGCTGGATGCGGAATTGGCACGACTGGACGCCGCGCTCTATCGTGAGGGACAGCAGCAATGGCGCGGTAGCGAGCTGGCGAGCACGGTACGTCGATTGCGCAAGCAGCACGCCAGCACCACGCGCAAGCCCGAGCAACAACTACAGCTGTACCCGGCCTGATTAATCGCCGGGAGCGCCCTCCAGTGACTTGGACACCACTTCATAGACATCCGCAGATACTTCGGGCAATGCCAGCAGACGCCGCAGCTGTTCGCACATCAGCTGCGCCCTGCCCTGATAGCTGCGCCACTTGGTCAATGGTGTAAGCAGGCGCGCAGCAATCTGTGGGTTAAGCGTATTTAGCTCGGCGATAATATCTGCCAGGAAACGATAACCGGCACCGTCCGCGCGGTGAAAGTTAAGCGGATTCTGGCTGGCAAATACGCCCACGAGTGCGCGTATTTTGTTGGGGTTACGTAAATCGAAATCTTCCGCCGCCATTAATTCACGCACCCTGTCCAGAGCGCCGGCATCGGGCATGGCTGCCTGAACCTGCAGCCATTGATTAACCACCAGCGTCTCTTCCCGCCAGTCCTGGTGGAATTTACCCAGCACGGTAGCAGTTAAGGACGCATCCCCGGCAAAGGCGATAATACGCATGGCGGCCAGCCGATCGGTCATATTCCCAGCAGACTCAAACTGCTGCAGCGCCAGCTGCAAGTGCTGTGAATCTGCACTTACCAGATAATCCAGGCACACATTACGTAAGCTACGCGCGGCAATCTGTGCCGAATCTGGCGCATAGGGCTGATCAGATGCAAGGCGCTGGTAGGTGTGCAGAAAGGCCTCCTGACAGCCCTCACCGATAGCCTGACGCACGCTGTTGCGCGCGGCATGAATAGTTTCAACATTGGCACCCGCGTGTTGACTGGCGATTTCGGCAAGATAGTTTTCACTGGGCAATTGCAGCATCGCTGCCACCATCGCGCTATCCAATGAGTAGTCACTGAGCAGACCGCTACAAGCCTCCACCAACAGCGGATCTACCTGAACTGATGTATCCTCACGCAGCTGTTGCTCTACTTCTGTGATCACCCGCACCGTCAATGACTGGGCACTGTCCCAGCGTACAAAGCCGTCGTCATCACGGGTCATAAGAGCGTATAAATCCTGTTTGCTATACGCGTACTCCAGGCGCACAGGGGCGGACAAACCGCGCAGCAGCGAGGGTACCGGCCGCTCCGCCACAGCCTCAAATACAAAGCTCTGGGAAACCTGATCCACGCTCAGCACCATGTGCGTGTTATCGGCCGTCTCGGGGTCGGCTACCACGCCGGCGATGCGCAGCGGCAAATTACCGGCCTCGCCCAACAACCCCATAGCCAGCGGAATAACAAAGGGAGGTTTCTCGGCCTGACCCGGTGTTGCCGGACAGGATTGCTCTATATGCAGAGTATAAGTCTGCGCATCAGTATCGTAGTCATCGCGCACCTGCAATTGCGGAGTCCCCGCCTGGGAATACCAGTTGCTGAACTGCGACAGGTCTGTAGCACCGGCCTCCTCCATGGCTGCGACAAAATCGTCACAGGTGACTGCCTGGCCGTCATGGCGATCAAAATACAGGTCCGAGCCGCGGCGAAAAGCCTCGGGGCCAAGTAGTGTGTGTATCATCCGCACCACTTCAGCGCCTTTTTCGTACACTGTCAGTGTGTAGAAGTTATTGATTTCCATATAGGCATCAGGCCGCACCGGATGCGCCATGGGCCCGGCGTCTTCGGCGAACTGGGCGGTGCGTAACAGCGTGACGTCTTCGATGCGTTTGACTGTACGCGAGCCCATATCAGAGGAAAATTCAGCATCACGAAACACCGTAAAGCCCTCTTTCAAACTGAGCTGAAACCAGTCTCTACAGGTAACCCGATTACCACTCCAGTTGTGGAAATACTCATGGGCAACGATTGCTTCTACGCGCTGGAACCCCTGGTCGGTAGTGGTCTCGGAGCTACATAGCACACAGGACGTGTTGAATATATTAAGGCTCTTGTTTTCCATGGCCCCCATATTAAAATCATCCACCGCGACGATATTGAATATGTCCAGGTCATATTCTCTCCCGTATGCCTGCTCATCCCAACGCATGGAATTTTTCAGCGAGAGCATGGCATGATGGCACTTATCCAGGTCTTTGGGCTCCACATAGATACGCAGCGTAACATCGCGCTGACTGCAGGTTTGAAAGCTGTCCTGCAGATACGCCAGGTCTCCAGCAACCAGTGCAAACAGGTACGCGGGCTTGGGAAAGGGATCATGCCAGGTAGCGCTGTGACGGCCTTCATCCAGTGTCTGCTGCTCCACCAGGTTACCGTTACTGAGCAACACCGGGTAGCGTTGCTGATCGGCCTCCACGGTGACGGTAAACACCGACATCACATCCGGGCGATCCAGGTAATAGGTGATTTTGCGAAAACCCTCCGCCTCACACTGTGTACAAAACATCGTGCGGGATTTATACAATCCTTCCAGCGAGGTATTTTCCTGCGGGAGAATACGCGTTTTACAGCTCAGCACAAACTGCTCAGGTACCTCTTCAATAAACAGGAAATCCGCATCGCTGCGGTATTCGCCCTCCTCCAGGTCCAGGCCATCGACGGCCACCGAGAGCAGTTCCAATTGCTGTCCGTGCAATTGCAAAGATGACCCGGGAACTTCGCCGGTACGCAGCATATACAGCCTGGAAGTCACCAGGGCGTAATCTTCATAGAGCTGAAAATGTAACTCAGTGCGATTGATCAGGTAGGCCGGGGGTTGGTAATCCCGCAAATAGACGGTGCCGGGTTGTGCGTCGCGCATGGTGCCTCTCAGTGCAATGTCAATGTCAGGTGATAGCCGCCGTACTTACGCATATTAATGACGCCACTATCGAAGATCAGATACTGACCCTTGATGCCCATTAATGTGCCGCCAACGGCGGGGGTTTTATCCAGATTGAATGATTTAACTTTCTCCGGGTATTCCAGTACCGGGTAGCTGATACGGGTCTCTGGTGCCTGCTCCAGTACTGATATAGCCTGCAGACCATGTTGCTGTTGCAGGCTGGCAAGTTCCGTGGCGCAGGAGGCCATCAAATCCTGGCGCTGTTGTTCCAGGTCCTTGGGCTCAGCGTCGCCCTTTAACATCGCCTGCCAATTGGTCTTATCGGCGACATGATTTTTAAACAGCGTTTCTACCAGACCCGATTGCAACCGGGTACTCACACGAAAGATAGGCTGCGCCTGCGTGGCCCCCTGGTCCATCCAGCGGGTAGGCACCTGAGTGCCACGTGTAATACCCACTTTGAGACCAGAGGTATTCGCCAGGTACACCACATGATCAACCATACAGTGCTCTTCACCCCATTGCGGTTCACGGCAAGTACCCGCCGCATAATGACACTTTTCAGGGCTTACAATACAGGTATCACACTGTGCCAGGCGTCTGAAACAGGGGTAACAGTAACCCTGGCTGAAGCTTTTGCTAGTTTTGCGCTCACACGCAATACAATTGATCACGCCCTGGTAGTCCAGTTGCAAATGACGCCCCAGGTACTGATTAAGAGGGACCTCATCATTACCCAGCAACACGGTGTAAGCCACTTGCTGCTCCAGTGACGTGCGCATTTTTCGCGCGTTTCCGGCGCCCAGTATTTGTACCAAAATATTCTCCTAGTCCTTCCAGTTCAGTGCTTGCGGCTGCGCATCATCACCGCTAGCATCCGCCTTGCGTCCCTTGTCGATAAAACCCACACGTTCATGTGCGGGCAGGTGCTGCTCGCCCCAGGCGATAACAGCCTGCAGTGCATTATGCCGCTGTTCAGGGCTGAGCACCTTGCCATCTGGCCACTTGCCCACCTCTACCGCATGTCGCAGGTTGTGAAACGTTTCTGCTGACATGGATTCGATCATTTTTTGATAATCCATGGCGTTTACCAATGTTGGGAAAGGATGCCGGATTATACCCGCGACAATGCCGCAAGCGCACCCTGGGGGCTAGAATCTAGGAGCGATTATCCTTGCGCATGTTCCATAAGCGCCCAATACCAAGAAACACCAGTACCGGGCCAAAAAAGCACAGCAAAAACAATGGGCCGTTGAAGTGGAATTCCACTTCATAACGCAGGCTGTCGCCTGCTACACGCTCAGCCAATGGTTTAGTAGCCGTGTCATAGGGCTCTGGTTGCGTGTTGAGCACGGTGATTTCGCGCTGGATAAATGGACTGAGAATTTCCCTGTTCAGGGGATCCAGCTCCAGATTGCGCCACTCTATAATCGTAATGACGGCCAGGGTTACCGCCCACACGATAGTCAAATGGGTAACAGCAGAAAACGCAGGCTTACTCATTGTTACCCCCGGTCATACGTGACATTCCAGCAAAAGCCGCTCCCAGCAGAGCGCCACTGACCAGCCCTCCCAGATGGGCTGCATTGGCTATGGCGCCAAAGCCGAGCACTTCAACCAGACCTAACATACACACCACCAGCCAGCCCACCATGAATAGCATAATCGCTGGAGCCGGCTGGATACGCCAACGCGGCTGCAACAACGGCGCCACCCATGAAAACCCCAGAAGTCCATAAACTACACCAGACATACCACCAAACAGTCCGGGGCCACCAAAAATAAATTGACAACTGTTGGACACCAGCGCAATGACCAAAAATAGCAGCAGCATGTTCATTGAACCCATCACCTGCTCCACCCTGGAACCCAGGTCCCACAGCCACAGGCTGTTGAATACAATGTGCAGCCAGCCAAAGTGAATAAAAGCGGGGGTTACCAGGCGCCAGTACTGCGCGCCCATCTCAGTAAACTGCAATTGCTCACCAACAATGCCAAACGGGGAGAAGGTTAACTGCGCCAGCCAGGACAGCGGAGCACCCAGATAGACCAGTAAAAATCCGGCAATGCTCAATACGATCAGTACTGCTGTGACCGGGCAGTGTCGCCAGCGGCCGCCAGCCCGATTATTCGCCTGGTCGGAGACTGCACTGCGAGATAGCTCAATGCGCAGCTTTCCCGCGCGCCAGTCGCGATAAAGCGTCACCACCTGTTGTGCCTGGCTCTGCCCACCGGCCACCTTGAGAACCTGCACCCCGCCTTCTTCAAAGATGCGATGCACCACGCCACGCTGGTGCAAAAGCGCACTCAGAGGCAGCAAGTCTTCCTCAAGGTCAACCTTGAGGGCCGTGTACATATCCACTATCAATTAACCAGTGCATCGCCCCAGCGCAGTTTGTCCCTGCAACTGGAGTAAAAACTGTGACCCATGGGGTGCAGCAGGGTCAGCGCGTGTTGTTTCTTATACACCAGCACGGAATCGCCGGGTCTGGCGGTCATATTGACCTGGCCATCACAGGTAACCGGCGGATGAATGCGGTTGCGTTCAAGAATATCGATGCGAATTTTTGAATTACCATCCACGACAATGGGGCGACTGCTCAGCGCGTGCGGAAACATGGGCACAAGCACCATCGCATCCAGGGTAGGGTGCATGATAGGTCCCCCGCCAGACAGGGAATAGGCAGTTGAACCAGTGGGGGTTGACACAATCAAACCGTCAGCGCGCTGGCGATAGACAAAGCTGTCATCAATATACAGTTCAAACTCGATCATCTGCGCCGAGGTGCCCGAATTGACCACCACGTCATTCAGAGCATCGGCGCGACCCACCACGTGGTCGTCGCGGTATACGGTAGCATCCAGAAGAAAACGGTTCTCCGTGACAAACAGGCCATCCAGCACTGCGGGCACCTGCTTTTCTATCTGGTCGGGCGTAATGTCAGTGAGAAAGCCCAGTCGACCGCGATTAATTCCCAGTACCGGCGTCTCGTACTTTGCCAAAGTCCGGGCTGCGCTAAGCAAACTGCCATCGCCACCCACAACAATAACCAGATCCGCCTGCTCGCCGATCTCATCCCGTGTGGCCAACAAGCAACCGTGATCAACTACCTGTTCATCCAGGCGATCTTCCACCAGCACTTCCAGGTCGCGTGCCAGTAGCAGCGGCAACAATTGCTGTAACACTTCCTGTATGCCGCGTTGTTGCTCGCGGCCTATCACGCCTATCTTGTTAAAGGACGATTGCATCGTTATTGGGCCTTGCCCCTCGAGGACTGGTATTATAAACACGAAACCACAGTGTAGCGCAGTGATGTCAATTTATCCCTACCGAACACAACAGCTGCGAGACCTGGCCTGGGCCTGCTTCTCGCCACCACTGTTACATACCCAACAATTAGCCAAAGTCGAAGAGTCTGTGAGCAACTGCGCCCTGGCACTGACCCCTGGGCGGTGCACATGGCTTGAGTCGCTAGACCGTGACCCCACCCGCCTGCTGCAACACCTGGCGCAGCGCCCCACAGGTCGATTGGGCCTGTATTTTGAGCAGCTTTGGCACTTCTTCCTGGATGAGGATCCCGCCGTCGAACTGCTGACACACAATCTGCCGGTACGCCACCAAGGCAAGACGCTGGGCGAATTTGATATCATTTATCACTGCAAGCAACGTCAGAAAAACATCCATCTTGAGTTGGCAGTCAAATATTTTCTGGGGTATGAGCAACCGGGCCAGGGTGACCCGAATACTCCCAGGCAGGCATGGATAGGCCCCAACGCCCGGGACCGTCTGGACCTCAAGGTTGACCATTTACTGCTGCGGCAGATAAAGCTGGGCCTGACAGCACCAGCGATAGAGCTGCTAGGTGATCTGGGTATCAGCGACCTCCAGCAGGAGGTAGAGGTTAAGGGCTATCTGTTTAACTCTCTAGCCAATCCCCTACCCGCCCCGCACGGTTTCAATGAAGATTGCCAGATGCAACAGTGGCTACCTGTCACCGCACTGGGCGACTATCTACAGCAGTCTTCAGCCTCTACGTACCGGGTATTGCCCAGAGCACTATGGTTATCGCCTGCAATGGGCCAGGTTACTGAAGAGCACGTCACCGCAAGCGAGCTATTACTGCATCTGGAGCAGCATTTTGGAGCGCACAATCGACCGCAGTTAATAGCCGCCCTGGATAGTAAAGGGCAGGAAAATAGGCGCTTTTTCGTAACCGGAGCGCAGTGGCCCCAGCAAGCGGAATAAGTCGTTGACGCCTGAACTTGCCTTTAGCAAACACTGCATTAGAATCAGTAGCGTTCAGCGAAGACTGCAAGAGCAAACGACACTACATATGGAGATAAAAAAGCATGCTGGAAGCCACTAATCTGTTTTTTAACCGCGCCGCAGATCACCTGGAACTATCAGACAAGCTGCGCACCGTGTTGCAAACGCCACGTCGTGTAGTGCGCGTGGAAATTGTCACCGAAAGTGATGAGGGCGAAATACTGCACCATCTCGGCTACCGGGTGCAACACAACACCATTCGCGGGCCGATGAAAGGCGGCCTGCGCTTTCATCCCTCCATGGATGAGGACCATGCCGCGAGTCTGGCCAGCCTGATGACCTGGAAGACCGCGGTGGTAGATATACCTTATGGCGGTGCCAAAGGCGGCATCAACTGTGATCCCAGTAAGCTGAGCAAGGCCGAACTGCATCGCATTACCACCACCTTCGTGGAGTTGATCAGGGAGATCATCGGCCCCACCATCGATATTCCCGCCCCTGACGTCAATACCAATGGCGAAATCATGGCCTGGATAATGGATGAGTACTCCAAGTACTACGGTTTCAGCCCGGCAGTGGTAACCGGTAAACCAGTAGACTTGTTTGGCTCACTGGGAAGAGAAGAGGCTACTGGCCGCGGCGTAATGTACGCACTTGAGGAATACCTGAAACAGGATGAGCGCACGCTTGCTGATGTTTCCGTGGCGATCCAGGGCTTTGGTAACGTTGGCAGCCATGCGGCACGCCTGATCGCCGAGCGCGGCGGTCGTATCGTCGCCGTATCGGACATCAGCGGCGGCATTGCAAATGACAAGGGTATCGATGTACCGGCGTTACTTACATGGATTGGCGAAAACCAGGTGGTGCAGGGCTTCCCTGGCGCTGACCAAATTGACGGTGCCGAGGTACTCACCTACAAAGCCGATGTACTGATTCCCGCTGCCCTGGAAGATGCGATCACCGCAGACAATGCCGAGCAGGTTCAGGCAGAGGTTGTGGTGGAGGCGGCCAACGGACCCACCACTCCTGATGCACACGACATCCTGCACCGACGTGACATTACCGTGATCCCTGATATTCTCGCGAATGCCGGCGGGGTCACAGTGAGCTACTTCGAATGGAGCCAGAACATCCAGCAATTTCGCTGGGAGCTGGAACGCGTCAACCAGGAATTGGAGCGAATCATGCGTCGTTCTTATGCAGACGTTGCACTGCTGGCGAAAAATAACGGCCTGGACTTACGCACGGCGGCTTTTGTACTGGCGATCAAGCGGGTAGGTAAAGCCGCGGCGGCACGCAAGAGTCTGGGGCATCTGCTGCCCAAGAGCCTACTGGATTAACGCCACGCGGATCAGGCTTAGCTGATCGGGCCGATACCCACTGCGTCACGCACTTTGCGCATTAACGCAGCACTGTGGTCACGCGCCCGTTCAGCGCCCTGTTGCAGCACTTTTTCGATGTGCTGAGGTTCTTCCATCAACAAATTGTAGCGCTCCCGCGCGTCTGCCAACTCTGCATTGACCAGCTCGAAGAGCTGTTTTTTCGCCTCTCCCCAGGCAATACCATTGGCAAACTCACCACGCATACGCTGGATTTCGGCTTCCGAGGCAAAGGCTGACCATACCTGGAATACGGTAGAGTCATCGGCGTCCTTGGGCTCTCCCGGCTCCAGCAGATTGGTCTTGATTTTATTAATGGCTTTGCGCAATTTCTTTTCCGGCAAAAACAGCGGAATGGTGTTGTTATAGCTTTTGCTCATCTTGCGGCCATCCAGGCCCTGCAGCACCGCTACATTATCGTCAACAACCGCTTCTGGCAGAGTGAACACATCCGCGAAATTGTGATTGAAACGCTGCGCGATATCACGTGCCATTTCAACATGCTGTATCTGGTCGCGACCCACGGGGATCTTACCGGCATTGAACATCAGGATATCCGCAGCCATCAATACCGGGTAGCTGAACAACCCCATAGTAACGGCATAATCCGGGTCTTCGCCGCCCTCTTCATTTGCCTGTACCGCCGCCTTGTAGGCATGCGCACGGTTCATCAGGCCCTTGGCGGCATTACAGCAAAGTACCCAGGTAAGCTCGGTGATCTCAGGGATGTCCGACTGACGATAGAACAGGGCCTTGTCTGTATCCAGACCCAGCGCCAGCCAGGTGGCGGCTATTTCCTTGCTGGATTGGCGCACCAGCGCGGGTTCCTGACACTTGATCAGCGCGTGATAGTCCGCCAGGAAGAAAAACGAATCAATGCTGTCGTCCCGGGAGGCCTCTATTGCCGGGCGAATTGCACCCACATAATTACCCAGGTGCGGCGTGCCGGTGGTGGTAATGCCGGTCAATACGCGTTGTTTGGCCATGATAATTGCCCGTCCGCAAAAAGCCGCCAATGATACTGGGATTGGTGCCGACTGGCTATCCTGACGCGCCGACCAGGGTGGCGAACAAATTGCGATAGCGCGCCGCCAGTTGCTGCGGATCAAAAGCACTGATGTCGGGCGGTGTCACCCTACCCTGCTGCAGTTGTAGCGCCAGCCGTTGTACCAGTTCAGCGCCGCTGCGTGCCTCGGCTTGCGGATCACCATCCGCACTACTGCGATAACGGAACTGCTGAGGATAAATTTCCCGATAAGCCAGGCGGTCGGGCACCGCCGGGATACACTGCGCGGCCACCGCCTCCAGCAGCGCCAGACCCTGGAATTCATGTAGCGCGGTGGATAAGGCAATATCAGCCCCGCGCAACAGTGCACGGTAGTCGTCCAGCGCCTCTATATAGCCAAACTGTATCAAACGGTGACTATAGTCTTCACGAATTTGCTCAAACACCGCCGGCGAATTGCGAAACTGCTGACCCACTACCGCCAACGTATAGTCAAATCCATCACTTTCCAGTTGCTGCAGGATGGCCAGCAGCCCTTCACCGCCCTTGTCATATTCGAAACGACCCGTCCACAGCAAGCGCAGCGCTCGTCCGCTGGTCAGGCTATCTGCTTCGGGCCAGCGACCAACGCCCTCGGCAGATACTACTGTCGCCACCGGCACGGGCACCACTACTGCCTTGCCGCGCAACAGATCGACCACGCCAGGGGGCACTTTGTCCGGGAGTCGACGCAGTAGTTGCTCACACCCCGACAGAAAGGATTCGCAGTTATAAGCCGAATTGAACATTAACGAATCGGCGGCCAGTGCCGAGTAAATACTGACCATCTGTGCCTCCAGCAAGTTGTGTTGCTGGTTTTGCTGTGGGTAAGCAAACTGATTTTCATGGAAGTAAACCACTGTGGGAACAGCCGCCAGTGATGGCACCAGGCCACGCAGTGTGGCGAGATCAACCATAGAGGTTGCCAGCACCAGGTCATATTGCCTGACCAGCACATCGCGCTCCTGCAGCGCCCAGTACAAGGGGTTTCCACGTACCCGCCAACTAAAGTGTCGCGGCGGTAATTCCAGCACCTCCCAGCGACATTCGCTCAACATGCTGCGCAAGCTGTGCTGCCAGTGCACATGGCTTTGCGCTGCATACGCAGATAGCAGCAGGATGTTCACTGCTGCACTAGCAACTTGCCGCCAGTGGCCCTGAATAGTCATAAAAACGCCGCAGCACACGGCACAGATCCCAGGCGTCCTGGGTACCTGCCAACTCGCGTATCGAGTGCATGGCGAACGTGGGCACTCCTATATCCAGCGTGCGTATCCCCGTTTCACCGGCGGTAATCGGGCCTATGGTGCTGCCACAGCCCATATCTGTTCGCACCACGAAAGATTGCACCGCCACGCCCTCGGCTTCCGCCAGGATGCGAAACAGACCGGAGGTCTCACTGTTGGACGCATAGCGCTGGTTGGCATTGATTTTTATAACCGGGCCATTGTTCAGTAAGGGACCATGGTTGTCATCATGGCGGTCAGCGTAATTGGGATGAATGCCATGGGCATTATCCGCTGAAATCATCATGGAGCGCTCGGCCAGAGCGGCATAGCGATCACCGCCGGCAGCCAGGCGCTGCAATACCGAAGGCAGCAGGGTTCCCTGTGCTCCCGCAGCTGACAGGCTACCGACTTCCTCATGATCATTACATACCAGCAGTGCACTACAGGCACCATCACTGTGCAACAGCGCCTGCAGGCCGGTATAGCAGCTAAGCAGGTTGTCCAGCCTGGCACTGGCCAGGAAATCACCATTCAAGCCAATCAGCGCAGGTTTTTGTGTGTCATAAAAACACAGCTCATAGTCCAGTACCTTGTTTACCGCACAATCAGGTTGCTCGTGTAACAGCCGGGTTTTAAGCAACTCGCGAAATTCGGGTTTCTCCGGGTCTTTCACCTGACAAAGTATCGGCAAGATGTCCCGCTGTGGATTGATGCTGCGGCTTTTGTTGGCCTCCCGATCCAGGTGAATAGCAAGACTGGGAATACTGGCAAGCGGCTCACGGAAATCCACCAGGCCGCTACGCAAGTGCCCGTCCTGACACTGGTAGCTGACGCGGCCGGCCAGAGACAAATCCCGGTCAAACCAGGGATTCAGCAAGGCGCCCCCATAAACTTCAACACCGAGCTGAAAATAGCCATGGCGCAGTTTCTCCGGGACCGGTTTTACCATCAGGCAAGGGCTGTCGGTATGTGCCCCGACCATACGTATACCCTGGTCAGGTGCCACCTCTGTGCCGATGACAAAAGCAACAATAGAACTGCCATTGCGAATAACGTAATGGCGACCTCCGGACTGCAAATCCCAACTGGCGTCCTCCAGCAAAGGAGTGAACCCTGCCGCATCCAGACGCAGCGCCATTTGTTCCACAGCGTGAAACGGCGTGGTGGCCGCGCCTATAAACTCACACAGTTGCTCATTGAATTGTTCCTGCTGCGTGCTCATCGGTCGTTCTCCCGCCCATCGTCATTCGATTCATTCGCGTTTGCCAGCTTCTGCATGCGCGCAAACAAGCTGGAAGTATCCCAGCGTCCACCACCCATGGCCTGTATTTCAGCGTAAAAGCTATCGACCAGCTGTGTTACCGGCAAATCGAGATGCATGCCAGCAGCCTCTCTGAGCACCATGGCCAGGTCCTTACGCATCCAGTCCACCGCGAAACCGTGCTGATACTCGGCGGCCAGCATGGTCTCGTAGCGATTCTCCATCTGCCAGGATTGAGCCGCTCCCTGGGAGATCACCTCAACTACAGCGGCCGAATCCAGTCCGGCCTGTTGCGCAAACTGCAGGGCTTCTGCCAGCCCTTGCACCACCCCGGCGATACAAATTTGATTAACCATCTTGGCCAGCTGCCCGCTACCGGCTGGACCCAGCAGGCTCACCCGCCGGGCATACACCTGCAATAAAGGCAAGGCGGCGTCGTAAGTGGCCTGCTCGCCCCCTACCATAATGGTTAACGCGCCATTGTCGGCTCCTGCCTGCCCACCGGAGACTGGCGCGTCAAGAAAACCCAGCCCTCGCTCCGCCGCCTGGGTTTGCAAGTGTCTGGCCAGGTCTGCAGACGCGGTAGTGTGATCGACCACTATGCTGCCTGCTGCTGCGCCGGCAAATATGCCGTCTTCTCCCAGCACCACGCTGCGCACATCGTCGTCGTCACCCACACAGAGGAAAACCACCTGTGCACCTGCCGCTGCCTCTCTTGGCGAAGCTGCTTGTTGACCGTTGTAGGCCTGCGCCCACTGCTGGGCTTTTGCCGCCGTACGGTTATAGACGGTGACTGCATGGCCGGCAGCTTGCAGATGCCCAGCCATGGGAAAACCCATAACACCTAAACCGACAAAACCAAGTTTCATCTACTGCTCCTCATTGCTAACGCGCTATACCAGCCACAGTAAATACAATACTGCTGCCAGCCCTATGCGGTAGTACACAAACGGCATCAGCCCAACCCGGTCCAGCAAGCGCAGGAATAGTGCAATGCACAAATACGCGGTGATTCCAGACACTAACGTACCAAGCCCCAGTAACCACCAGTCCACAAACTGGGGACTCTGAATCAAGTCCAGCAGCTTTAATGCACCGGCACTGGCGATGATTGGAATAGACAACAGGAAGGAAAAACGCGCCGCCCCCTGACGGTCCATGCCCAGCAACAACGCCGCGGTGATGGTAATTCCTGAACGTGAGACACCCGGCACCGGAGCCAGGGCCTGCGCCAGACCAATCAATAGTGCCAGCGGCAGGGTTATCAGCTTTGCGCCGCCGGATGCCGGACCCCGTCGGTCAGCTACTCCAAGCAACAAGCCGAATACCAGCGTAGTGGTGGCGATTACCGGAAGTGTCCGCAAGTTGTTTTCGATATAGTCACCCCCCAACAAGCCCACGAGCCCTGCCGGAATGGTGGCCAACCCCAGGTACCACACCAGACGACTGTCAGCGCTGCTCGCTCCCCCGCTTAGTGAAGACAGCCAGGCACTGGACATCTGCAGCAGGTCTCCGCGGTAGTACCACAATACAGCTGCCAGCGTGCCAACATGAACAGCCACGTCGAATGCCAATCCCTGGTCTGGCCAGCCCAGGGCCAACGATGGGATAACCAGATGGGCCGAACTGGAGATCGGCAGAAATTCAGTCAGCCCCTGCAAGAGTGCAAGTAATAGAGCCTGATACCACTCGATCACGGCCGCTTCCCCTGTTCAGATATTTTTTTCCATGAGATTTCATCGCGCACATACACAGGCTGCACCTGTGCGGCGCTCTGTACGTCTCCCGTCGCCAATCTATCCAGCGCTGTCGGCACCAGGTCCATCGCTTGTGGCAAAGCTTCGGGTACCACCGTGACCAATCTATGGCGCAGCGCTGCCGGAAATTTATCTACAAAAACACAACCGCTACCGACTGCCTGCAATGCATTCTCGCCGTCAATTTGTAGCTCCTCGGGGGCACACACGACGGGACCGTGGTGCAATCGCGGCACACCGTTACTAATAGTATAAACAGCGGCGTATATCTCATTAATACGCGCATCCAGCACACTGAGAATTGGGGTGCTCTCATCAATCAGGCCCAAGCGCACCGCGCCGACAGCCTGGCAAGCCAAAGTGGATACGGGTATAGCTGGAAGGTCATTGGCAAAGGCCAGGCCCTGCACAGCACTGGCAGCAATGCGCAAACCGGTAAAGGAACCCGGGCCACAGCCGTACGCAATGGCCTCTACACCCTGTTGACGCAGCCTTCCATCAGGCAGCAGCTCACTGAGCATAGAAAATATAATCTGGCTGTGCTGCCGCGGTGCGACTGCATACCGCTGCTCATACACTCCTTCGCGATACAGTGCGACCGAGCAAGCGTCTGAGGCTGTATCGATGGCCAAAATGGTGGTCATAGTTGTGTAAATCCTTACGCCCGCATGAAGCCGAACTGTTAGACTGACATTATCACACAGCGAGACCACTGTAGGCATACCCGGGGCCCATAGAAATCAATATGACTGACAAACAACAGGTGACGGGAC
The DNA here is from genome assembly GCA_024686215.1 of Gammaproteobacteria bacterium. Taxonomy (GTDB): domain Bacteria; phylum Pseudomonadota; class Gammaproteobacteria; order Pseudomonadales; family Halieaceae; genus JAACFI01. The sequence continues at coordinate 16,140 of JAIBDN010000033.1, forward strand.
TGGTTCTCGCCGGGGGCGCTGGCCGTCGTGTTCAAGGGCGTGATAAAGGGCTAATTCAATGGCAAGGCAAGCCGCTGGTGGAGCATCTGCTACCGCGAATTAAGCCACAAGTAGACACACTGCTCATCAGCTGCAATCGCAACGTCGATCAATACCAGGCCTACGGATTCAGCCTGGTGGTGGATCACCGACCTGATTACCAGGGTCCCCTGGCTGGCATTGAGGCCGCGACTAAGCATATCCACAGTGATTTTCTGTTGATAACGGCCTGCGACATGCCGTTTTTGCCTGAGGATTTAGTTGAACGGCTATTGCATCCGCTATTACCAAGCAGCAATCCAACTCTGGATGTGAGTATTGCCCACGACGGTGTACGCGAACAATATCTCTGCGCCATCTTACGCCGCAGTTGCCTGAACAGCCTTTCTGGCTACCTGGCCAGCGGCCAGAGAGCAGTGCGCCACTGGTATGCATTACAAAAAATTGTCACCGTGGATTTTTCCGATAAGGCCGAGGCATTCGAAAACTATAATCAACTGGAATAAATTCTGGCCACACAGTAAAAAGCCCGCTGGAATACACCAGCGGGCTTTTATTTAGCAATAAAGCAGGGCTATTTTTTAGCAGCGCGACCCTTGCCCTTAGACGCAGCCTTTTTCTTCCCGGTGCTCTTGCCTTTGGATGCTGCTTTGGGCTTGGCTTTCTTCATCGCTGCTTTAGCTCTAGCCTTTAGCTTCTTAGCGGCCGCCTTGACCTTGGCTTCGGCTTTCTTTTCAGCCGCTTTTGCTTTACCCATGGCTTTCTTTTCGGCGTCACGTAACTGCTTGCTCAGTTTCTTCTCTATGGCAGCCAGTTTCTTGGCGTCAGCAGCGGAGCGCGCTTTCATCCACTTTTCAGCCTGCTTGGCCAAATGACGAGCTTTTTCAATTTCTGCCTTAGTGGCCAGCTCGGCTTTTTTCGCCAGCAGCTTTTCCTGGGCAGCTAATTGATTAGCTTTGTGCCTGGCCGCCTCTGCCAGTCCGTCAGTACGCCCTCGCACATCGGTCAGTTTTGCACGCAAGGTCTTGAGCTTGGCTGAGCTTTTTGCCGATGCAGATGCTGCAGCCTTCGCAGCACGCTTATTCGCGGCACTGGCATTTTTCTTTGCTTGCTTACGCGCAGCCTCTACTTTTTTGCGCGCAGCCGCGAGTGACTTCTTCTCAACCTCTACCGCTTTTTGCACTTTTGCCAGGGCTTCCTGCGCCTTGGCTAATGCAGGAGATGTTACTGCAGGCTTGGGACTAGCTTTGCGTGCAGCAGGCTTTTTCACCGCTTTTTTAGCCGGGGCTTTTTTAGCCGGGGCTTTTTTAACCGGCGACTTTCTTTTTGCCGGTGCTTTCTTCGCTACAGTTTTTTTAGCCGGGGCCTTCTTGCGAGTAGCCGCGGCTGCCTTTTTTACGACAGGTTTTTTCTTAGCAGTTGCCATTACGCACATCTCCAAAGTTATTTTAGGTTAACGCAGGTTGAAAATAGCAACAAAATAATTTTTAAACAATAGCTGGAAGCGCCTAAAAACACTTAAAAATCAAAGGACTTGGCCAACTCCCCAGCACTTAACAGCAAGAAAAAATCTCAGTACTTATAAAATATCTTGACAATAACACTATATTTATAGCCTTTTAGCTCTTTGCCGTAGCTTTCCGACACAGATAACGCCAGCAAAAAGTCGCCAAGCAAGTGCTTTTACTGACGCCTTTTTTTTTAGAAATTAATTACCAAACAGTGTCAAAATAAGGACTTCCAGGTCTCACTAGCGCTAAATGAACAAAAAACCTGATAACAACACAATTCCAGAACGCATAAAAAAAGGGGAGCTAAGCTCCCCTTTTTTTATGCGTTCAAGACCTAGCCGAGTGCAGCAAAAACCTTATCGCGAATATCATTCACGCCGCCAACGCCAGCCACTTTATGATAGGCAGGCGCTGCGTCGCCGCTCATACTCTGGTAGAAGGCCACCAAGGGACTGGTTTGAGAATGGTAAATTTCCAGTCGCTTGCGCACGGTCCCCTCCTCATCGTCATCACGTTGCACCAATGCCTCACCGGTTTCATCATCCACACCTTCTTGCTGTGGCGGATTGTGCTGCAGGTGATAGATTCGACCGGAGCCGGGATGCACCCTGCGCCCGCTCAGACGCTTTACAATATCATTATCATCCACGGAAATTTCCACCACGTGATCAATTTTGACGCCAGCATCCACCATGGCTTCAGCCTGAGGGATGGTGCGGGGAAAGCCGTCGAACAGGAAACCGTTGTCACAGTCCTCCTGGGTAATACGTTCTTTAACTAATCCGATTATAATATCGTCGGAAACCAGGCCGCCCGCATCCATAACGGCTTTAGCCTTTAAACCCAGTTCCGTCTGGGCCTTAACCGCGGCCCGCAGCATATCGCCCGTGGAAATTTGTGGTATGCCAAATTTTTCTGTAATGAACTGTGCTTGCGTCCCTTTGCCGGCGCCAGGGGCGCCCAGTAATATCAATCGCATTAATTACATTCCTCAATGTCGTCTTGGCGAACGGCTCGGAATAACCGGCGCGCGTTGGATTCAGCTATATTGACGGGGAGTAACCATACACAGCACGTGAAAACGATACAACCCCTACCTTAGGCTAAGCTTTGCCGCCTCCCAGAGCGCATCCATTTCGTCCGCTGCCAGCTCTTCAAACTGCCTACCGGACTCATTTGCAGCTGTTTCCATAGCACGAAAACGTGCTTCGAACTTGTGCGAGGCGCCGCGTAAAGTGGCCTCGGCATCCAGCCCCAGGTGTCGCGAGAGATTGACGCAACTAAACAGTACATCGCCCATTTCCTCAGCTATTTCGGCGCTGACATCGGCTTGCATAGCCTGCCGTAATTCGTGAATTTCTTCTTCGAGCTTGTCCAGCGCTCCGGCAGTGTCACTCCAGTCGAACTGACGTCTGGCGGCCCGCTTTTGCAGCTTTTGTGCCCTGGGTAAAGCCGGTAGAGCCAACGGTATATCGGCCATTGCACTGGTTTGTGCCCTGGCGTTGCGCTCCTGCTGCTTAATAGCCTCCCAGCTGTCGTTCACTTCAGCTACGGTGGTACTGCTGTCCAAAACTCCCTCGATGGCCCCATCTGCAAACACGTGTGGATGCCGCCGGAGTAGTTTCTCTACCAGCGTATTGACGATACCGGAAAAAGAGAACAGACCCTGTTCGGTGCCCAGTTGGGCATAAAAAATCACCTGAAAGAGAACATCGCCCAACTCCTCCGCCACGTGCGGGTAGTCGGCGTGCTCGATCGCCTGGGCCAATTCGTAACACTCCTCCAAAGTAGAGGGCACTATACTTTGAAAGTCCTGGCGTAAATCCCAGGGACAACCCGTGTCCGGGTCGCGCAGCCGCTGCATAACACGTAAAAGATCGTCGACGTTGTAACTCACACCTGCTCCTACTCTGAAATCCGCACCGCGGATACAACATTTTTCAGTCGATTGATGCGTTCCAGCAGTTTTGATAACGCACCAAGATTGGGCACCTCTACGCGCAAGCGCATGGTGGCAGTATTGCGTTTCTTGTTGGTCTCCGTACTAATAGACAGGACGTTGAGTCTGGCATTGGCAAACAAGCCGGTAATATCGCGCAGCAACCCCTGCCTGTCATATGCTTCTATTGCTACATCTACTTCATAATTCTCACTGGGGCCTGCACCCCACTCCACCTCAATTACCCGTTCCGGCACTGAATCCTGCAAGGCCACCAGCCGAGCGCAGTCACTACGGTGGATGCTCACACCCCGCCCCTGGGTAATAAAGCCAGTGATACTGTCCCCGGGCAACGGCTTACAGCAGCCCGCCATATGGATGAGTAAATTACCCACGCCTCTTACCTGGACTTGCCCGCGGTAGCTGTCACCTGATCGCCCCAGCCGCAACTGCGGTTCGGGCTGGCTCTCCACGAGACCCTGGGCTGCGTTCAACACCTGGGCAGAGGAGACATCCCCAGATCCAACTGCCGCATACATGTCTTCCACTGTGCTCATCTGGACTTTTTTTGCTATGCGCTGGTAGTCAATGCTGGTCAGTGCCAGCCTTTTGAATTCACGTTCCAGCAAGTGCCGGCCGGCATCGATATTGTCTTCCCTGGCCTGAGATTTAAACCAGTGCTGGACCTTGGCCCGGGCGCGAGAGGTCTTCAGGTATCCCAAACCAGGTTGCAGCCAGTCGCGCTTGGGTTTGCCCTCTTTATTGGTCAATATTTCCACGCGCTCACCGGTGTGCAGAGCGTAGGTCAGAGGCACAATCGAACCGTTGACCTTGGCACCACGGCAACGATGCCCGACCTCAGTATGTACATGAAAGGCAAAATCCAATGGCGTTGCGCCCTGCGCGAGATTGACCACATCGCCGCCCGGGGTAAACACGTAGATTCGATCCTGAGCAACATCAAAGCTGAACTGTTCGGCTACACCCCCGGAATCGCCAGTTTCCTCATGCCAATCCAGCACTTGCCGCAACCAGGCAATTTTTTCTTCGTAGGTACTGGCCATTCCATTCTCGGAATCCGAGCCTTTGTAACGCCAATGGGCACAAACGCCCAACTCCGCTTCCTCATGCATCTGGTGGGTGCGGATCTGCACTTCCAGTATTTGTCCTTCCGGGCCGATCACCGCCGTGTGCAGTGAGCGGTAGCCATTCTCTTTGGGATTGGCAATATAGTCATCGAACTCATTGGGGATGTTGCGCCACTGTCCATGCACCAGGCCCAGGGTGGCGTAACAATCCTTGATGTCAGGCACCAGAATGCGCACCGCACGAATATCGTATACCTGAGAAAAACCTATGCCCTTGCGCTGCATTTTCCGCCAAATACTGTAAATATGCTTGGCCCTACCGCCAATATCGAACTCCAGCTCTGCGGCGGATAATGCCTTGGTCAGTTCCTCTGTGACCCGCAAGATAAACAGATCACGCTCCAGCCGCTTACCATCTAGTAGACGCGCGATCTTGCGATAGGCGTCCGCATAGATATAACGGAAGGACAAGTCCTCCAGCTCCCATTTCAGATGCCCTATACCCAGCCTGTGCGCGAGTGGTGCATAGACGTCAAAAACCTCCTGTGCAACCCGTTGTCGACGCTGCTCATCATCTTTCACAGCGCGTATGGCACAAGTACGCTCAGCCAATTTGATCAGGGCCACGCGAACATCGTCCACCAAGGCGATCAACATCTTACGGATATTATCCTTTTGCCCGTGGGCCTGCCCCAGGACCGGATGGTCCGGCTGCTTGCTGAGATCGCCTATGGCCGCCATTCGCGTGACCCCGGAGATCAGGTCCACGACTCCCTGGCCGAATTCTGCTGCGACAAGCTGTGCTGCAACGCGCTGCTCAAGCACTGCCCGGTACAATATGCCAGCAACCAGGCAGTCAAAGCCCACTTGCAGTTCAGCGAGGATCATCGCCATATCCAGACCAGCAACAAAGCAGTTCTGGTCGACCGCCCAGTCCCCTGAGTCTACCCCGGGGATATCCATCGCGGCTTGAGCCATGTGGCAGGCCTGCAACAACAGCCGCGCATCGACATCGGCCAACGACAGTGGCAACTGTTGCAACCAGCGCTCCAGATCGATATCCCCGGACGGGGTAATGTGGGCCTGTTGGCGTACCTGCACCATTATCGCAGAACGTCCGCTAGCTACCGGCGAACACGCCAGTAGAGAGGTAGCGATCACCGCGATCACAGATAATGGCTACGATAACCGCATTTTCAACCTCTGCAGAAAGGCGCAGTGCTGCGGCAATCGAACCTCCCGATGACACACCACAGAATATGCCCTCCCGGGACGCAAGGCGGCGCATGGTGTGCTCTGATTCCTGCTGTGAAATATCGATCACCCGGTCCACTTTGGGCGCCTCATAAATCTTTGGTAAATAAGCCTCGGGCCAGCGCCTGATACCAGGGATACTGGAACCTTCGAGGGGCTGCAGGCCAACGATCTGTACGTCGGGGTTTTGCGTTTTGAGGTAGGTAGAGCAACCCATAATCGTGCCAGTGGTACCCATAGAGCTCACAAAGTGGGTGATGCTTCCGGCGGTCTGCTGCCAAATTTCAGGCCCGGTTCCTTCCAGATGGGCGCGCGGGTTGTCGGGATTGGCAAACTGATCGAGTACCCGTCCTTCGCCCCTCTCCTGCATGGCCTGCGCCAGATCCCTGGCTGCCTCCATCCCCTGCTCCTGGGTCACCTCCAGCAACTGTGCACCATATGCAGACATCGCCAGCTTGCGTTCATCGCTCATATGAGACGGCATGATGAGTATCAGGCGATAGCCGCGAATAGCCGCCGCCATGGCCAGGGCAATACCGGTATTGCCACTGGTTGCTTCAATAAGGGTATCCCCGGGGGTAATTTCCCCGCGGGCTTCGGCCTGGGCAATCATACTCAGAGCCGGCCTATCCTTTACCGATCCAGCAGGATTATTACCTTCCAGCTTGGCCAGGATGGTATTACTGGTATCCCCCGGGAGGCGCTGTAAACGCACCAACGGAGTATTTCCAATACAGGCTTCTATAGTGGGATAGTCAGGCATAAATGTTTTACCGCATACTGTGATGCGCAGTATATAGAAGTTCGGCGGTACTAGAAATTCCCTGAGGACATTCAGCTGGCCAGTACCGCAAACGCTACCACATAGTCTTGTTCATCGGCGATACTTAACGCCACCCGCGCGCCACCTCTGCGTTGTGCCGCCAACAACGCACCACCCGTCAGCACCACCACCGGTGCACCATGCTCATCGTGTTCGATCTGCATGTCCTGCCAGCTGACCCCGCGGCCGATACCGGTACCCAGGGATTTTGCGATGGCCTCTTTGGCGGCAAAACGCTTGGCTAAAAGACGCGCAGCCTGTGCACTGCTGTGGTACTCACCCAGCTCCTTTTCGGTAAGGATACGCCGTGCGAAGCGTTCACCCAGACGGACCAACACCTCTTCTATGCGTTGCACTTTGAGGATGTCGGTACCTACAGCGATCACGCGCCAGCCCTCGATTTTCCACGACCGGGGCGGGTGCGGAACAGGTCACGACTTTTTAGTGGAGCATCGCCTAGATGCGCCGCCAGGGCCAGCCGCAACAGCCTTTTTGCGGTCTTTAGCACACTGCCCTGCCCCCACTGCCCCGCGTCCATGGCGAGTAAATCAGCGCCGACAAACGCCGGTCGACGGGCATCCAGTTCGTCGCCCCTGGCGATAAGGCCGTACTCGCTGTGCAGGTGATACCAATTCTCGGGATGCACCGCTTCACCACTATGGCCATCTATACACAAGTCAAAACTGTAGCCCAGCTCATCCAGCAAGGTGAGTTCAAAGCGGCGCAAGGCTGTCTCTACCTGTGCCGCATCGACCAGGTCGTCAAGGGTATTACCGTAAGCGGCAAATAATAACGGGTGGGGGTCGTGGCGGTGCAGCAGGCGCACCAGTAATTCATTAACGTACAAGGCACTGAACAACTTCTCACCGCGCAGTGATTTAGCGGGCCCGGCCGCTTCAGTCCCACACAGTGTCCTGAGTTCACCGCGGCCTGAAAAGGACAGTAACAGCGGCGTAAAAACCTGCAGTAATGCTGCATTGCTGCCGCCGCGCGTGGTCCGCCTGGCACCGCGCGCTACCAGACTGATACGCCCGTGCTCGGGGGTCATCGCCTCCAGTATAGAGCTGGTATCGCGATAGGGCCTGGCATGCAGTATATAAGCCGGCTGCAGGTTAACGCGCACGGTCACAGAGATCTTTTAGTTGCCATGTAGACATGGCCGGGCACCTAGCGATCGTCATAGCCCAGGCTACGCAGCGCCCGCTCGTCGTCAGACCAGCCAGACTTCACCTTGACCCACAGGCGCAGCATCACTTTGTTGTCAAACAAGCGCTCCATATCGTGTCGTGCATCCGTACCGATAGAGCGCAGACGCGCACCTTTGTCGCCTATAAGTATCTTCTTCTGGCCCTTGCGTTCCACCAGGATGACTGCCGAAATATGTAATACCGCCGCCTCCATGGAAAACTCCTCGATTTCCACGGTTACCGCATAGGGCAGCTCTTCGCCGAGCTGCCGCATGATTTTCTCACGCACAATTTCTGCTGCCAAAAAGCGCTGGCTGCGATCGGTAATCTGGTCCTCAGGGAAAAAGTGCTCGGATTCTGGCAGGAACTTGAGTATTTCATGCTCCAGCTGCGCCACATTGTGCTGCTGCAGAGCCGACAGCGGCATGACCGCGGCGAAATCAGCCATACCCGCGAGTATTTGTAGCTGCGGCAGCAATGCGGTTTTATCCGCCAGCAAGTCCACCTTGTTGACCGCCAGTATCGCCGGTATCCCGGCGCTTTGGATCTGTTCCAATACCATCTGGTCTTCATCCGTCCAGGCGGTGCGATCCACCACAAACACTACCAGATCGACATCCTTGATGGCTGAACTGGCTGCGCGGTTCATATAGCGATTGATGGCTTTTTCAGCACC
>JAIBDN010000077.1 GCA_024686215.1 Gammaproteobacteria bacterium
ACTTCACCGAAATCAAACTTGCACGCCTCCACCACCCGGTGTCGGGATATCTTGCCCTGGAAACGGGTTTTCTGCTTGTCTTCCAGGGTGTGGAAATGTTCGTCCTTGCGGCCCTGGCGAATACGCATAAATGCCGGCCCGGCCTGCTTGAGCATATCGATCACCTGGCCGGGCTTGCGCCAGGCGTCGACATAAGCCTGGCCCAGCATGCGTGCCTTGGACGGGGGCCGTACTATCCATGGCGGCGCCTTGCCCACGTCGCGGTTTTCCGGAGACAGGTCGTGTACGATATTCATAAACTGGGTGCCAGTGGCCCCATCCATGGCGCAGTGATGTACTTTTAGTAACAGGGCAAAGCAGTTGGGCGGATAGCCCTCGATGTCGTTGAGTCCTTCGATGACATACATTTCCCACATCGGCTTGTCGCGACGCAGTGGCTGCGAGTGAATCCGCGCAGCCAGGATGCACAACTGACGCCAGTCACCTGGCTTGGGCAGGGCAATGTGTCGCACATGGTATTCCATGTCGAAATCCGGGTCTTCAACCCAGTAGGGCCGACCCAGGCCGTAGGGGACGAACGCCAGCTTGCGGCGGAATATGGGTGACAGGTGTACGCGGCTTTCCAGCATCGCCAGAATTTCTTTAAAGCGTACTTTGCCATCGGGGGCGGTGGACTGGTCGTAAATACTGACACCGCCAATATGCTGCGGTAATCCATCCAGCTCCGCGTGCAGGAACATAGCGTCCTGGCCAGATAATTGTTGCATGTGCTGCTCCTTATAAAGGTGCGATCGAGTGGGCGCAAGAATTGCCTGATTCGCCTTGATCGTCAAGACAGCATTCTAGACCAAAGTGGCAATTGTTATTTCAGCTGGTCCACATACTCGCGGTAAGCGCGGGTGGAAAACGGCCTGCCCAGAAAGTCTGCGATGGCCTCTGCGGCTGGCTTGCTGCCGCCCGGTGCCAGTACCTTTTGCCGGTAGGCGTTGGCCGTAGTTCGGTCGCGCAGGCCCGCCTTGCGAAACTGACTGAACATGTCAGTGGAAATAGCTCTGGACCATTGGTAAATATAGTAATTGGAAGAATAGCCGTTGAGGTGGCCGAAGTTGTTATAGAAATGGGTGCCCTCTACATAGGGCAGTGGTGAGTATTGCGCCTGCAGTTGCTGCAGCAGCGGCAGCAGCTCGAAACTGTCGGGTTCCCGCTGGTAGTAGTTGAGCGACAGGTTGGCATAGAACAATTGCCCTGCGGTACCTGCGGCTTCACCAAAATGCCGTGAACGATTCATCTTTGCTACCAGTTCGCGGGGAATAGTCTCGCCCTGGGCATTGCGCGCGAAATGGCTCAGGGTGTCGTAGTCCCACACCCATTCCTCCAGCATCTGCGAGGGGGCTTCTACAAAATCCCGTTCCATGGACATGCCGGAGATATCCACCCAGTCCTGGGTGCCAGAGAACATATTGTGCAACAGGTGACCAAACTCATGCAGGAAGGTTTTTACCTGCGCGTGTTCCATTAACCCCGTCGGGAAATTGGTGGCCATGCCCGACAGTGGCAGTTGCCGTTGGCGCAAGCCGCTGCGCAGCGTCCAGTGGGCGGCGTGTTTGTACTTGTTCTCCCGTGGGTGCATGTCCAGGTAGAAACGCCCTATGGCCACACCCTGCTCGCGAATTTCCCAGGCGGTGACATCCGCGTGCCAGGTGTTGGTCTGCCAGGGAATAATCTGTACGCCGAAAAGATCCTGCGTCAGTTGGAAAATACCGGCGCGTACCTGGTCGAAGTGAAAGTACTTGCGCACCTCCAGGGCATCCAGCGCGTAGTCCTCCTGGCGCACCAGGTTCGATAGATAGGAAGACTGCCAGGCCTGCACCGTTTTAGCCTGCGGTTCTATCTGGCGCAGGCGTTGCAGCAGTATTGCCATATCGTTGGCAGCCGGGGGTGTAGCGGCAACACCTATTTCCGACAGAAATGTCTGAGCGTGCACGGGGTTGCCTATCATCAGCCCGTCCATGGCCATGGACGCGTAACTGTTATAGTTCAGTAGCTTCGCCAGTTCGTGGCGCTTCTCAATCAGTTCGCGCAGCACCGGTTGATTGTCCGGCGTGGCAATATTCTGGCGCGCCAGAAGCAGTTCCCGGCGCAGGTCGTCGTCCTGGGCATATTTCATCACCGGAAAGTAGTCGGGGTAATCGGTGGATATCGCTATATTGCCAGCGCTATCTGCCGGGTGACTGTCCAGGAAATCCTGCGGCAGACCGACGAGCTGCCTGGCGCTGGCGTTAACCACCTGCCTGTCTTCGCGTATATTGCGATCGAAACGTGTGCCCAGTTCGGTGATTTCGGCAATCAGGGCGCGCACTTTGTCGCGGGTCACCTGATCCCGGTCCACGCCTGCCTGGCGAAAATCGCGCAAGCGGCGGCTGACCATCAGGCGCTCGGCTGCACTCGCCTGGGTGAGATCAATGGCCGCTACGCGCTGATAGAATTTTGGCGACAGGTTAATGGACACGGCAAAGTCCGTGTATTTCTCTATACAGCGTTCCGCCGCTGCCTGGATGTCCGGGTCCGGGTGTACTGACTTTAAATACCACACGTGTTGTATGGCCTGCAGATCCAGCAGCATGGCATCGTGGGCGCCATAAACACGCTGCAGGGTAGCGCTGGCGGTATCGTTCTCTATCGCGCTAAACGCTTCTGCTGCCGCGCTTATCGTGGCGTCACACAACAGCTCCAGTTGTGCAGCCGGCAATGCGAAGTTCCAACCGTCTGCGGCCGTGGATACAGGTGCTGATTCGCTGGCCTTGAGTGGCGTGCCGGTAAGCACAATCAATGCTGCCAGTGCAGTGGTAAATTTGTTCAATGTTGATTCCTCGAAAATCGGTTGTTCTAGTGCTGCTGGTGCTGACCCGCCAGCCAGGTGTGGTGTACCGTGAATTGTTCATCAAAGTGCACCAGGTCGGCGCGGTACCCGGGTTTGATTTTACCCTGCTTGTGCTGCAGCCCCAATACGCTCGCCGGATACAGCGAGGCCATGCGCAGGCATTCCTCTAAAGGCAAGTTGACGGTGCTATGGGCAAAGGCAACCGCCTGTATCAGCCCTATGGCGCTGCCAGCGAGTTTGCCCTCGGCGTTAACCAGGCAGCCATTGCTTGCGTGGATGGTTTCTCCGTAGAGCTCAAAGGCGCTCTCGTTGCTGCCTACCGTGGCCATGGCATCACTGACCAGCAGCAGTTTACCTGCGGGCTTGGCGGCGTGTGCCTGGCGAATGTTCTCGGGATGCACGTGGTGTCCGTCGGCAATAATACCTGCCCATAGTTGATCATTACCCAGTGCCGCGCCCACGGTCCCCGGTTCTCTAGCCGAACTTGCCTGCATCGCATTGAACAGGTGGGTGACGCCGCTGAGGCCAGCGCTGCATGCTGCATTCATTTGCTCAAAGTTTGCCTGAGTATGCCCGGCACACACAATAATCCCGCTGTTGGCGAGTAGCGTGAGTCTTTCCAGGGATAATTGCTCCGGGGCCAGGGTGAGCAGTAGCGGCACGTCCTGTAGTGAGCACAACCACGCAATATCATCATCCGTTGGCCCCCTTACCATTGCGGTGCTGTGCGCCCCGCACCGCGCCGGATTAAAAAAGGGCCCCTCCAGGTGCAGGCCGAGGATTCCAGCGTCGCCCGCTTGCAGCGCTTCGCGTACCGCTGCTACCGCACGTTGTTGCATCTCCGGCGTGTCGCTGAGTAATGTTGGCACGATGCCGGTAGTGCCACAGCAACGGTGTGCTGCCTGCATAGTGCGGAGGGTGTCGCGCTCGGGTGTATTATTGAACAGTACGCCGCCGCCACCGTTTACCTGCAAATCAATAAAACCCGGTGCCAGCGTACCTTTTGTTAGCGCCAAGGTTTCCAGCCCGGCGGGGCAATCAGCCGTGGGTAGCACGTGCTTGATGCTATCGCCTTCGATAACGACACAGTGATCACGCAGAAAGCTCCCGCCGTCGAAAACGGCGGGAGCAGATAGCGCAAATGGTTTTGCGGGGCCTGGCATGGCGTACTCCTCCGGCAGGCAGTGTAACCGATAATTTGCCTGCTGGCCGCCTCAGGCCGCAACGATCGCCGCCCTTTCCCGGGCGCTTACCTCGCGGCGGATACGCAACACCAACGGCACCAGCACCAGTCCCATTAAGGGAGTAAACACCGCGAGCATTATCAGCAGGGTGGAGCGCACGCCGTAGTGATCCAGGGCGAAACCCAACAGGGGGCCGGTAACAATGAATACCGCGCGAACCCCGAGGCTGACCAGCGAATTTACCGTGGCGCGGAAATCGCCGGGTACCCGGCGATTCAGGGCCTCGTAAAACAGGCTCATGCTCAGCCCGCGAGAGAACTGAATGGCAAAGCCAAACATCACCCCAACCCACCCGGAGCCCAGGGCCATGCCCAACAGGCCGAGCAGCGGCAATATCGCGATAAGGCACAATACACCGCGGGTTCCCAGGCGCTGCTCCAGTGCCGCGCTATAGCGGGCGCTTACGCTCACCGTCAGGGCAAACGCCGCCCATATGTAGCCAAAGTAGCCCAGTGGCACACTCTGCATCTCCCAATACTTCTGGTAGATCCAGAACACGTAGACAGCCAGCAGGCCGAACACGGCGATGGCAAAGGCTGTCCACAGCAGCACCGGCTTGCCAAATAACAGCAACTCGACAACCTGCCGGGCATTTTCACGGTGGTCATTGTCGCTGGGCGGGCGCGGTACTTCCGCGAGCGTGAATACCAGCAACAGCGGCATCAGTCCGGTAAACGCCTGTACCAGGACTACGCCATCCAGCGACCAAAGCAACAGCACGCTGGCCACGATCCCGGCGATACCGGAGGCTGCGGCCTCCACTGCAATCAGCCGGCTCAGGGATTTACCGGGACCCGCCCCGCCGGGTAAACCCTGCTCCTGCAGATACACCTCTGTGTCGTAAAGCAAGGCCAGGTCGGCGCCAGAGATCAGGCTGAAGCCGACACCCAGGATCAATTCATACAACAGAAAATCCAGGAAGGTGTCTGCCCACAACAGGGATAAAAATCCCAGCGCATTCAGGGCCGAGCCGATCATTATTGCCTGCCGTCTGCCCCAGACGTCTGCAATATATCCGGAGGGCACCTCGCACAGGGCTATGGTCAGGGCGAACATGGCCTGGGTCTGTAGAACCTGGCTCATGGACAGGCCGTGACCCTGCAGCAACGGCACGAATACGGGTATGACCACCATGAAGCTATGGAAAAATCCCATCAGAAAAATGGTACGGATATTGTTGTGCAGTGACCTGTTCACGGTTCTCGTCCCTATAGTCCGGGAACCCTGGTTTCAAAGAAGAATTTTTTAGTAGAACGAAAAAAGCCTCCGGAAACTGGGTTCTCGGAGGCTTGCTGTTAACGTTTGTTTACTTCAGCGCATCCTCAAACCACGTCGCCTACCCACAGGCAGACCGATGACACGGCAATCGAGCCGTGTCGTAGGTACATACTTACCTGTTTAAGGTTTAACGTGGTCATGTGTCTCTCTAGTTGCGCTGATAAAATAGTTGCGGGTGCCCTCAGGCAGGTGACTATAGTGCGCCTGCGCTACTGTTGGGGTCAATCAAAGAATGCAGACTGTGAAAAAGTTCACAGCCTGCAGGGCGCTAGCGACGGTAGGCCGGTGGTACAAAATCGGCGGCCAATGCCTTTAATGGGTGTGAAGCACTGACCTGCCCCATGAATGGGGGGTGTATTGAATAACCCAGCAGCGACTGTATTTTAGCCGACATCTTTGCGACTTCGGCGGGCGGGATAGCGAGGAAGAAGTTTTCCTGTGGCCTGGCCCAGGGCTCGCAATACTGGTTGGAGAAAGCCCTGCGGGTTGCCTTGCTGTTGTTTTCCCCGCCGCGGTGCAGCAAGGTGCCTGCGAATACCAGGCAACTCCCGGCGGGCATAGCTACGCTTAGCGACATGCCACTGAGTCGCGCAGAAAATTGCGGGTCGCGCTCGTTGTCGCCGGCGTGATAGTCGCCAGCGATTTCCTCGTCGCTCCATAAGTGGCTGCCGGGAATGATCTGGGTACCGCCGTTCTCTGCTGTGAAATCCTCTACCGCCACGATGGTAGACAGGCTGATCATGGGCCGCGGCCGGGGAATAGGGTAGAAAGAATCATCGGTATGCCACGGCTGTGGTGTCTCACCGGGGCCGATGACAATTGCCTGGTTGGCAGTAAGTTGATAGTTGGGCATGAGCAGTGCGTCACACAGGGCCATGATGCGCGGGTCTTCGGCGATGTCCTGGAAAATCCGGTGCCGTGCTACCAGGGTGTAGATGCGCTCGGTCTGCATGCCCTCGAAGTTATTGCGCCCGCTGTGGCTGCCAAGCATCTCGTCGTAGCATTGATTGACCTGTTGCAGTTGTGCGCTGGATAGAAACTCAGGAAGCACTGCGTAGCCCTGCTGTTGGAGGTCGTCCAGCAGGTTTTGCGTGTCGCCGCTGGTGGGGGTGGCCATGGCCGACTCCTCTGGTAAGCTTGCATGCGGTTTAGGCTACACTATTTGAAGGAACATTTTCATACTGAACAGCAATCCTCTGGGGGGATCCATGAAGTCTGATATTGAAATCGCACGGGACGCGAAGATGCAGCCCATTGTCCAGGTGGCAGAGAAACTGGGAATACCTGAGTCGCAACTGATCCCCTACGGGCATACCAAGGCCAAGATTAACCTCGACTATCTACAGTCATTGCAGTCGCAACCCAACGGCAAACTGATACTGGTAACCGCAATGAGCCCGACGCCTGCGGGGGAAGGTAAAACCACCGCGGCGATTGGCCTGGCTGACGCCATGAACCGGCTGGGTAAGAATGCTTCGGTGTGCCTGCGCGAACCGAGTCTGGGACCCTGCTTTGGCATGAAAGGCGGTGCCGCTGGCGGCGGTATGGCCCAGGTGGTGCCCATGGAAGACATCAACCTGCATTTTACCGGGGATATGCACGCGATTGGCGCTGCGCACAACTTGCTGGCAGCGCTGATCGATAATTATATCCATTGGAGCAATGAGGTACGCCTGGATTTGCGCCGGATTACCTGGCGCCGGGTAGTGGATATGAATGACCGGCAGCTGCGTCAGATTACGACTGGACTGGGTGGCCCGGCCAATGGCTTCCCCCGGGAAGACGGCTTTGATATTACCGTGGCCTCTGAGGTGATGGCGATTTTCTGTCTGTCACGCGACCTGGCAGACCTGCAGCGGCGGCTGGGTAATATTGTGATCGGCTACACGCGCGGTAAATTGGAACCGGTGACCGCGGCGCAGGTAGAGGCGCCCGGTGCGATGACAGCGCTACTGCGTGACGCCCTGGCGCCTAACCTGGTGCAGACCCTGGAAAATAACCCCGCCTTCATCCATGGTGGCCCCTTCGCCAATATTGCGCATGGTTGTAATTCCATTATCGCCACCGAATCGGCGCTGAAGTTGTCGGATTATGTGGTCACTGAAGCGGGTTTTGGCGCTGATTTGGGCGCGGAGAAATTCTTTGATATCAAGTGCCGAAAATCCGGCCTCAAACCCGATGCGGTGGTGATTGTGGCAACCGTTCGCGCCCTGAAAATGCACGGCGGTGTGTCCCGGGAAGATCTTGATCGCGAGGATGTGGCGGCGCTGCAGCGCGGTCTGGAAAACCTGGGACGGCATATCCGTAATACCGGCCAGTTTGGCGTGCCCCTGACGGTTGCTATCAATCATTTCAGTGGCGATACCCAGGCCGAGCTCGATGCAATCAGCACTTACGTGGCGCAGCGTGGGCTAAAAGCCCATGTCTGCACGCACTGGGCAGACGGTGGCGCCGGTGCGCAGGAGTTGGCGCAGGCGGTGATAGAGCTGGCAGACAGCGGATCCTCCCAGTTTCGCCCGCTGTATGATGACGACATGAGTTTATGGGACAAGACCCGCACCATAGCCCGCGCTATTTACGGCGCAGATGATATTAATGCAGACCAGAAGATCCGTGACCAGTTCAAACAGTATGAAAAAGAAGGCTACGGCCACTTCCCGATTTGCATGGCCAAAACGCAGTACAGCTTTTCCACCGACCCCGCACTGATGGGCGCGCCCAGTAGCCACAATGTAAAAATACGTGAACTGTCGCTGGCGGCGGGAGCGGAATTCCTGGTGGTTGTGTGTGGCGGAATCATGCGCATGCCGGGCCTGCCCAGGGTGCCGGCGGCCAATAGCATTGCGGTGAATGCGCAAGGTGAAATAGAAGGTCTTTTCTAGGGTGTCGACAGAATTCACTACCCGTGCCAGTTCCATTAATCGTGCGCTGGACCAGATAGGCGATAAGTGGTGCCTGCTGATTATTCAGGAAGTGCTGTGGGGTATTAATTCCTTCAATGACATGATGGCGGCGATGGGCGTTTCCCGTGGTGTTCTCTCGAATCGCCTGAAGTGGCTGCAGGCGGTGGATTGTCTGCGCAAGGAGCGAGGGCCCACGGGATCTTCGCGTCCGCGTTATCACCTCACCGCGAAGTCGATAGAACTCTATGACTCGGCCATGATGGCCATCGCCTGGGAGCGTGACTGGTACCAGACGCCTGAATTGGATCGCGTCGAGTTGGTACACCTGGGCTGCGGCAAGCCGTTTGTTGCGCAGATGCACTGCGCCAGTTGTGACGGCCTGGTACAGATGGAAGAGGTTGCTTATCAGTCCGGTCCCGGGGTGGCGCGAGATGTGCGCGAGAAAAAAGTGCGCCGCCGTTCGTCGATAGCGATTACCGAGGTACCCAGTGAGCGCGCACTGTATCGCAACCTGATCAATATTGTGGGCGATCGCTGGACGTCGAACCTGATTGCCTTGTCTTACCACGGGCTGACGCGCTTCGACCAGTTTCACCAGGAACTGCCTGTGGCCACCAATATACTCTCTGACCGGCTCAAGTTGCTGGTGGAGGAGGGGGTGTTCGAGCCGGTGGCCTATCAGCAGCGACCCCTGCGTTATGAATACCATTTGACGAGCAAAGGTAAGGGCTTGTTCCCCTGGTTTCTCACTATGCTGCAATGGGGAGACAAATGGTGTGATCCTCAGCAGGGCGGTAAACCTGTGCTATTGACGCATACCGCTTGTGGCGAGCCACTGCTGGCGCAGGTACGTTGTAGTGAGTGCCATGCAGAACTCAGGGCACACGATGTACGCTTTACCCTGGATGGTGAGGAAATCAGCGCCTGATAAGCACTGTGTTCGCGGTGCTTTGATCACTGCTATAGTAAGCTTGTAGCGAATTTTTCCCGGATGGAGAATGATTATGTCGTCAGTTCGTGTATATCGCAGTGCCCTGGTTGCACTGACCCTGCTAATGCCAATAACGGTTGGCGCACAGGAGATCGTTGAGGCGGCCAGTGGGCTTTGCGAGAAAGTAAGGACTTGCGCCATGGCACAGATCGATAAGGAAGACCTTACCCCGGAATTGCGCCAGATGATGGAGCCCATGCTGGATAGCATGTGTGCCAATATGCAGAGCAAGGTGCAGGAAGTTGAGGTGGGTAATGCCCTGCATCAGCCGGCGGTGGACTGTATGCGCAGCATGGAAGCACTCAGCTGTGAAGACATGCAGGACCCCGCGCGCATGCAAACAGCCCAGTGTGAGAGTTATGAAAAACTGGCGCGCGAAGCCCAAGACAAAAGTTGATGCGTTTTTGCTGCACGCCTGTATCAGGCGTAGCCGTTTGCCCGGAACCACTCTATGGAGTCGCGCACGGCCTCTTCTATAGGCGTTTGCGGCAAACCCAACTCTGCAATCGCCTTGCTTGGATCTACATAGCAGTGCTGCATGACAAACAGTGAGTTCTTGTAGGTGGTAATCGGTGCCCGGCCAGTAATTTTACTGATGAACTCGGCGACACGCGCCACACGCAACATGGTCTTGCCGGAGATCTCCTTACTGGCAACCTTGTCTACGCCGGCGATCCTGCCGATCAGGCTGAGGAATTTCTGGTTACTCATATTGGCTTCTTTGTTAGCCAGTATATAGGACTCGCCAATACGCCCCTTATCCATTGCCAGCACGTGACCAGCGGCCACATCCCGGACATCCACCGGGCACACTCCGCCATCCCAGTAGTTCTTCATTTGCCCTTTGAGTGTGCCAATGATCATGGTGCCGGTAGGGTTGGGCGCT
>JAIBDN010000044.1 GCA_024686215.1 Gammaproteobacteria bacterium
CCGCCTGCAGTAGCCGCGGCCAGCCTGGTATCCCTGCAGTTACTGCATGATGAATCCTGGCGGCGCGAGCATCTGGCCGCCCTGATCCAGCGCTTTCGCACTGCTGCCCGGCAATTGGAGCTGCCATTGCTGGACTCGCAAAGCGCTATCCAGCCGCTGTTGGTAGGGGATGCGGGGCGCGCCATGCGGCTGAGTTCAATGTTGCGCGAGAAGGGCACGTTGATCGGAGCCATTCGTCCCCCTACCGTCCCTGCAGGCACCTCGCGCCTGCGCATTACCTTGAGCGCAGCGCACAGTGAACAGCAGGTGGATCAGTTATTGGACTCGGTGGCCCAGTGCTGGGGGCAGCCCTGAGGTGGAACTGAATTGCGAATACCTGCCAGCAACCGATAACGCGCGCCAGGAGTTGGTACTGCTGCATGGCTGGGGATCCAGTCCAGCGGTGTGGCGCACCTTGCTTGCC
This sequence comes from Gammaproteobacteria bacterium, assembly GCA_024686215.1. Taxonomy (GTDB): domain Bacteria; phylum Pseudomonadota; class Gammaproteobacteria; order Pseudomonadales; family Halieaceae; genus JAACFI01. The sequence goes on from JAIBDN010000044.1 coordinate 464, forward strand.
GGCATGCGACCGTGGGCGAATATTCGCCTGTTGGAAGTGCCCGGCTGCGCGCCCGGGGCGCATTGCAGCGGTGAGGAAGCGGCCCTGGAAGAGGTCCTGCTGGCGATACTGCAGGTGAGCCCGCCACAAGCTGTCTATGTTGGCTGGTCCCTGGGCGGACAGTTGGCGCTGGAATTGGCTGCGCGCTATCCACAGCGTGTTGCTGCGCTGGTTACAGTCTGCAGTAACCCCCGCTTTGTCGCGGAAGAGGGCTGGCCGGGCATGCAGCAGCAGGCGTTCGCTGCCTTCGGCGCCGCAGCCAGTGCTGACCTCGAAGCCGCCTTGCGCCGTTTCGACAGTCTACAGGTCAGTGGGTCGCCGCAAGCCCGGCAGTGTCTGCGGCAATTGCAGAGCTGCGCCAGAAAGCCGGCTACTGTTCACTTGTTGCAAGGCCTGAATTGGTTGGGGAGTCTGGATCAGCGCCAGTTGCTGCCGCGTTTACAACAGCCGCAGTTGCATCTCTTGGGTGACCGGGACGAGCTGGTTCCCCCTGCGCTGGCTGACCAACTGCGTGTCCTGCTGGCACAAACCAGCGGCGCCCGGGTCGCCTTACTGGAACAGTGCAGCCATGTGGCCACCTTGGATGCACCCGCGGCGCTGGTCAGTAAAATTCATGGCTTTGTTAGTGAGGCCGGTCTATTAGGCCCTGCGGTGGGTCAGCCCGAGCAGCTGGCCAAGCGGGAAGTGGCTGACTCATTTAGCCGTGCCGCGCAGCTATACGACTCGGTGGCGCAATTGCAGCGCGATGTTGGCGAGCAGCTACTGACAAGGCTGGATGCGCTTGGCACTGAACCTGATAGCGTACTTGATCTGGGCTGCGGCACCGGCTACTTCTGCGCAGGACTCAAACAGCGTTTCCCGCAGGCGGACTATTACGGGCTGGACATTGCCCAGGGTATGGTCGAGTACGCGCGGGAGGGTCAGCCGCGCGCCCAGGGCTGGCTGGTGGGCGATGCAGAAGCATTGCCGCTGGCCAATAATTCTGTCGACCTGGTGTTCAGTAGCCTGGCGATTCAGTGGTGCTATCGACCGCAGTTATTGTTCGCGGAATTAGCGCGGGTGCTGCGTCCCGGCGGTTATTGCGTGTTTTCCTCGCTGGGACCGGGAACCCTGCAGGAGCTGCGCGCCGCCTGGGCCACAGTGGACAAGCACCAGCACGTGAATGAATTTCTGCCCACTGCTGTGTTGGCGTCGGCCGCGCGGGAAATCCCTGGAGTGAAGTTGTCGCTGCAGTCCAGCCAGTTTTGTATGCAGTATCAAGCAGTGCGAGACCTGCTGAGGGAATTAAAAACGCTGGGTGCACACAATATGAATCATCATCGACCCAGTGGCCTTACCAGTCGCCGGGCCCTGCAGGGAATGCTGCAGGCATATGAGCAGTGGCGTGAGCAGGGCTTGTTGCCGGCAACGTATGACGTAATCTTTGGTGTTGTGCAGAGCTAGAGGAGAAATAATGGGCAAGGCGTGGTTTGTAACAGGAACAGATACCGAGGTGGGAAAAACGGCGATCAGCTGTGCTTTGCTCAAAGCGGCTGCAGCGCAGGGTTTGCGGACCGCGGCCGTTAAGCCGGTAGCGGCTGGGTGCGACGCGCAAGGCCACAATGATGATGCCCTGCAGCTAATGGAGTGCATGACCGAATCCATGGATTATGCGCAGGTGAACCCTGTTGCACTGCGAGCGGCCATTGCCCCACATATTGCTGCCGAGCAGGAGGGCCGCCGGATGCAGGCGGCACGCATTGCCGGCTTGTGCCGCGGGGTCATGCTTGGAGGCGCAGATTTCACCCTGATCGAGGGGGCTGGTGGCTGGCGCGTGCCCATTAATCCCCGCGAGACCCTGGCTGATGTTGCTGTGCACTTGCAATTGGGAGTGATCCTGGTGGTGGGTATGCGCCTGGGCTGCATTAATCACGCGCTGTTGAGCGCCGAGGCCATACGTCGTGACGGCCTGACTTTGGTGGGCTGGGTGGCCAACCAACCGGGCGAGCGCATGACTTGCCACGATGAAAACCTGGACACTTTACGGAACTTACTGCCCGCCCCAATGCTGGGGGAGGTCCCCCGGATAACGCCGTTTTCAGCAACTGCTGCAGCGGAAAGCTTGGATATCAGGGGTTTATAGATAAGTAAGTACTTGCTTATTTCTGGATTTTAGCATCGCGTTATAACTTTCCCTCACCACTTTCGTGCCGGTCAAGCTTAAAAAGATATTTGACTTCAGGCTCAATTCAAGCAGAATGTGTGCGCCGAACACATGGACGTCGGGGTGCAGCATATAGCCAGCAACCCGGCCAACACAATGAAGAGGTAACACCATGCCAGACTACAAGGCGCCAGTGCGCGATATCAATTTTGTCATCAACGAACTGCTTGGGTCGGAGGCGCTGTATCAGACCCTCCCCGGCTTCGAAGAAGCGACCGCCGACCTGATGAGTGCGATTATCGAAGAGGGCGCCAAATTTGCCGAAAACGAGCTGGCGCCATTGAACCGCATTGGTGACGAGGAAGGCTGTACCTGGAGCGAAGATGGCGTAAAAACCCCCGAGGGTTTTCCCGCGGCTTACCAGAAATACGTAGAAAACGGCTGGCCCGCACTGGCTGCCGATGTTGAAGATGGTGGGCAGGGTATGCCCAACATGCTGGGTATCTGCATGACGGAAATGGTTGGTTCCGCCAACTGGTCATGGGGTATGTACCCCGGGTTGAGCCATGGTGCAGTGAATACGGTGGATGCTCACGGCTCTGCCGAACAGAAAGAGCAGTACCTGACTAAACTGGTAGCCGGTGAGTGGACCGGCACCATGTGCCTGACGGAATCTCACTGTGGCACCGACCTGGGTATGCTGCGCACCAAAGCCGAGCCCCAGGCTGATGGCTCCTACGCCGTTACCGGCCAGAAAATCTTCATCAGTGCCGGTGAGCACGATATGACCGACAACATCGTGCATATCGTTTTAGCACGTCTACCGGACGCGCCTGCCGGTACCGCCGGAATCTCGCTGTTTATCGTGCCCAAGGTGAACGTTAATGCTGACGGTAGCCTGGGTGAACGCAATACCATGCACTGTGCTTCTATCGAAGAAAAGATGGGTATTCACGGCAACGCAACCTGCGTGCTCAATTTCGACGGAGCCCGTGGTTTCTTGATCGGGCCGCCTAACAAGGGCCTGAACTGCATGTTCACCTTTATGAACACCGCCCGAATCGGTACTGCGATGCAGGGTCTTTCCCACATGGAGCAGTCCTACCAGGGCGCCCTGGCCTATGCCAAAGAGCGCCTGGCAATGCGCAGCCTGACCGGGCCTAAAAACCCCGACGGGCCGGCTGATCCAATCATCGTGCACCCCGATGTACGCCGCATGTTGCTGACGCAGAAAGCGCTGGCCGAAGGTAGTCGTGCCTTTATCTACTTCCTCGCGCAGCAGGGCGATGTCGTGTCCCGTGGCAGCGAAGAAGACGCCAAAGCCGCTGATGACATGATGGCGTTACTGACGCCTATCGCCAAAGCATTTGTAACAGAGCTGGGTTTTGAAGCCGCCAACCACGGTGTTCAGGTATTCGGTGGCCACGGCTTTATCCGCGAATGGGGGATGGAGCAGATTGTACGCGACAGCCGTATCGCCATGCTCTATGAAGGCACCACGGGTATCCAGGCCATGGACCTGATAGGCCGTAAGGTTCTGGGTAGCGGTGGCAAGCTGTTGTTGGGCTTCGCCGGAATGATTGATGAATTCTGTGAGGAGAACAGCGGCGCAGAAGATGCCCAGTTTGTGGCAACCTTGAAAGCCTACAAAGATGAGTGGCTGGGTCTGTCCATGGAAATCGGCAAGTCCGCGATGGACAACCCTGACGAGGCCGGCGCCGCCGCAGTAGATTACCTGATGTACAGCGGCTACGTGACCCTGGCCTATTTCTGGGCGCGTATGGCCGTTATCGCACGCAAGAAGATTGCGGAAGCCGATGGCGACACGTCTTTCTACCAGAGCAAGCTGATGACAGCGCAGTTCTACTTCGAGCGCCTGCTGCCGCGTACCGAGAGCCTGAAGAAGACCATGTTGTCAGGTGCTGAAAACCTGATGCAGATGCCCGAGGAAATGTTTGCCGTCTAGGGCAAGCTACAAGCAAAAGTTGCTGCTCAGGAAATTCACCGCTTGTAGGTGACTTTCCTGTCTTGTGGGGAGAGAATGGTCACTATCGTTCTCTCCCCCTTTTTTTGCGGGCGGCCCCTTGCATTAACATCGCGCGATAGTGAAATCATGAGTGAAAAAGACCAGCAAGAAACCGACAAGAGCTACCAGAACCGCCTATACCCTGAAGATCAGAAAAAGGTAGATGAGTTCATAGCGCGCGGGATTAACTCCGTGGAACGTAAACCGTTTCGTCCCGGGCGTTTGCTGCTTATGCTGATGGCGGTGGTGTTTGCTTTGAGTATCTTTAGCCAGTTATTGGCGCGCTGGGCAGGTGTTTACTGACCAGCTCCCCCTGGCCTGTTGCAGTGGCTGGCATGCGGTGCAGCAGGATTGGCGGTGATACGCTGTTTTGCTATAGTAGCCCACCTCAGATCCTCGGTGTGTGGCGCAGCCTGGTAGCGCACTTCGTTCGGGACGAAGGGGTCGGAGGTTCGAATCCTCTCACACCGACCAATATTTCCCTTTGATATCAATTCCTTATCGACAATTAACGCAGTGTAGCCAATGGCGACACTGTCGCGCTGTACCCGGGATTCTATGCCGCCCTGCAGGTCAGGGCAGTTCTTTATGGGGTAGCACGTGTCGTGTTGGAACAACCGGGTTCTGCCAGGTACTCTATCGGGATTAGGTGATAATAATGCGTAAAATAATCTTCGCCATTTTGTTGGCCGCGTTACCTTTAAGTGCGTTGGCCGATGATGAAGCTGAGCAATTCCGGCAAACACGCTACCTCTATGAGCTTTGCACAAGTGAAGATAACGTAGCTGCCATGGGCTGCGCTAATTACATTGCCGACGCCTTCCCCTGTGCGTAGATGAGGGCATCCAACTTTGCCTGAAATACCAGCCCACCAACAGCCCTTCTCCGTCGCTGAACACATCGCCACATGGAAGGCCAGACAGCGTATATCTGTGCCCACCCGCAAAGGTGCGATTATGGAACTGCGCATCTCTCTGCTCATAGAGTCCACGGCGATCAACGGACTGCCTGTGGATGCGGTCATCCATGCCAGGGCAACCAAGCGGGCACCGACCAAGGTATTCTGCGTTGTATTTAGTGATGAGCGACCGCTGGGTGAGTACCCACTGCCACTTCTATGGATCAAAGGCAGTGAGAGCGTCTGGCTGCTTTAAAGCCCGCCTCCCGGGCCAGTTTTTCTCCCTCAATAAAGAAATTCCACCCCCGTTTTGGCACTGGCGCCAGCGTCTTCACGCACCAGTCTGGGCACCAGGTAACCGGGTAATAGCGCTGCTACCTCACCCATCAGCTGCCTGGCGCGCTGTTCCGCAGTGTCAAAATGTGCTGCCCCGGCCACCTTGTCCAGCAAGTGCAGGTAATAGGGCAGGGCACCGGCGGCGAACAGGCTTTCGCTCAAGTTTGACAGTGCCTGCGCGTTGTCGTTGATACCTTTTAGCAGTACCGACTGGTTGAGAACGGTGATGTCACGTTGCCGCATGGCGTTGATTGCTGCGGCTACATGTTGGTCTATTTCATTGGCGTGATTACTGTGGATGACCATTACGGTTTGCAGGCTGCTGTGGGTAATCGCATCGAGTAGACCCGGCGTTACCCGGTCGGGTAGTACCACGGGCAGGCGGCTATGGATGCGCAGCCGGCGCAGGTGGGTAAAGCTGCCGAGTTCGGTGACCAGTTCCTGTAATAAACGATCGTTGGCGATCAGTGGGTCGCCACCACTGAGAATGACCTCTGCAATGCTGGTGTCGTCGCCTATGTACTGCAGAGTATCGCGCCATTGCTGGCGGCTGTTCTGATTGTCACTGTAGGGGAAGTGCCGGCGAAAACAGTAGCGGCAATTAATGGCGCAGCCACTGCTTACTATTAGTAGGGCCCGTCCCTGATACTTGTGGATAATGCCTTTTTGCGGATTGGCTGTACCCGTCTCTCCCACCGGGTCATGCCCGTAACCGGGTACCTGGAGTGTCTCTGCAGCGCTCGCCAGCACCTGCAATAGCAGCGGGTCGCGGGGGTTGCCCTTTTCCATGCGGTGCGCAAATGCCAGGGGTACCTTTAAGGCAAATTGGGCACTGGCGCTTGCGCTGTAATCCACCTGGTCCGCCCGCAAACCCAGTAGTTCCAGTAGTTGCTGCGGTGATGTAATCACCTCACGCAGTTGGGTTTGCCAGTCATCGGCGGAATATAGGGGCAGGCTTTCGGGCATTCGGGCTAGGCACCGTATTGCATTGGAAGGCCCAGTCTAACAGTGAATCTAGCCCAGGCGATCACGCAGGCTATAAAACAGCATGCCAGCGACCAGGCCTGGCCAGCGCAACAGCGTGCCACCGGGGAAGGTCTGCGATGGCACTGAGGCCATTACATCAAAACGTTCCGCACTGCCGCTGATCACTTCAGCCAGCAGCTTGCCCGCGAGTGTGGCGATGGGTACTCCGTGGCCGGAGTAGCCGTGTGCATAGAATACGCTGGCAGACAGGCGCCCGAAATCTGGCATGCGGTTCATGGTGATGGCCAGGGTGCCTCCCCAACCGTAATCGATGCGGGTGTTGGCCAGTTCCGGGTAGATACGCAGCATGTACTTGCGCACAAATGCGCCCATATCCGCGGGGAAACGCCTTGAATAGGATTCCCCGCCGCCGAACAGCAGGCGATTGTCCTGGGACAGCTTCCAGTAATCGATCACAAACAGGCTGTCGGACATTGAGGAGTCATCGCGAATCAGACTGCGTGCCAACTCTTCGGGCAGTGGTTCAGTGGCCAGCATATAGTTGTTGATGGGCATGATACGCCCGGCGGTGCGTGGCTCGAGTTTTTCCAGGTAGCCGTTGCAGGCCAGTACCAGGTAGCGTGCACTAACCACCCCCTGGTCAGTTTTGACTGTGACCTTTTCGCCTTCGGAATAAGATAATACGCGGCTGCCTTCGTAGATAGTGGCGCCAGATTCCCGGGCAACACGCGCCAGGCCCTGCGCGTACTTCAGCGGATGCAAGTGCCGACAGCCGCTGTCCAGTGTGCCGCCATGGAAGCCCTGCCCGGAGGTCATTTCCCCGAGCTCAACGGGGTCTACATAACGTATTTGCTGGTAGCCGTACACGTTGGACAGGTGTTCGACTTCTTCTTCCAGCCCGGGTGCTTCCTTGGCTTTGGATGCCACGTGCAGGTTGCCGTGTTTCAGCTCACATTGGATAGCGTGCTGTTCGATCAGTTGGCAGACGGTGTCCACAGCCTCCAGGCCAAGATCCCAGAGAGCCTTGGCATGCTCCATTCCTACCAGCTTCTCCAGCTGATCCTGGTCGGCGCGTTGTCCGGTCCCCACGTGGCCACCGTTCCTGCCAGAGGCGCCCCAGCCGACCTTGTTCGCCTCCAGCACGGTGACGCTATAGCCTAACTGCCTCAGGTGAATGGCGGTGGAAAGACCGGTATAGCCTCCTCCGATGACACAGACATCGGCCACCTGCTCGCCTTGTAATGAGGGGAAGTCCGCCATCGGTAACACCGAGGCCGCATACCAGGATTCGACATGAGCTTGATTTTGCATACTATAACTATACCGTCAGGGCCCTATCTTCAGGCATAACACGTTAGGGGTAGAGTAAGTGAAAAGCCTTGAATCTGCAGCTAGTCTATTGCGATACTCGGGGCTTTGGGCAACCTGGATATTTTATGAGCACCGACACACAGGCCATTAAGGACTGGCTTAAGAAACACCAGATCTCCGAAGTGGAGTGCCTGGTACCGGATATGACGGGTAATGCCCGCGGAAAGTTCATTCCGGCCGACCACTTTCTGTCTCGCGGTGATCCGCGTCTCCCGGAGAGTGTCCTGATCCAGTCAGTGACCGGCGAATATGCGGATGATCACTGGGACTTTGTGGAGCCTACCGACGCCGACATGATGTTGGTCCCGGATGCCTCCACCATGCGGCTGGTGCCATGGGCACGCGAACCCACCGCGCAGATTATTCATGACTGTCACACCATGGACGGGAAGCCCCATCCACTGTCAACACGCTCGGTATTGCGCAATGTTCTTGATCTCTATGCAGCCGAGGGGCTGACACCGGTGGTTGCGCCGGAAGTGGAGTTTTACCTGGTCGCCAGAAATATCGATCCGGATAATGAGCTGGAGCCGCCCGAAGGGCGTTCCGGGCGCAAAGAAACCTCCCGACAATCCTACAGTATTGATGCGGTATCCGAGTTCGAGGACTTCGTCGAGGACATGTATGATTTTGCAGAGCTGCAGGAGCTGCAGGTCGATGCGTTGATACATGAAAATGGCGCCGCGCAGATGGAGATTAATTTCGATCACGGCGATGCCATGAGCCTGGCCGACCAGGTGTTTACCTTTAAGCGTACAGTGCGGGAAACGGCGCATAAGCACGGTATTTACGCCACCTTTATGGCCAAACCGATGCAGAGCGAGGCGGGTAGCGCCATGCATATTCACCAGAGCCTGGTGCGCAGCGATTCCGGCGAGAATATCTTTGTCGACAGCAAGGGCGAACACACCCCCGAATTGATGGCGTACATTGCCGGCTTACAACGCTATACACCGGAGTTGATCAGCTTGTACGCGCCCAATGTTAATTCCTATCGCCGGCTGGCACCGGAGATTGCGGCGCCCATCAACCTCAACTGGGGCTACGACAACCGCACCACGGCATTTCGAGTGCCGCATAGCGATGCCGCAGCGACTCGCGTGGAAAACCGCTTCCCTGGCGCTGATGTAAACCCCTACCTGGCGTTTGCCGCTACCCTGGCCAGTGGTTATCTGGGCATGAAGCAGAAACTCAAGCCTTCCGAGCCGCATCTGGGCACCGCCAATATGGAGGTAGTTGAGGTAGCCCGCACCCTTGAGGAAGCCGTGCGCCACCTGCAGGATTCCCCAGAGGTGAAGGACGTTTTTGGTGAACTTTTCCTGCGCGCTTATACCTCAGTGAAGCTCGACGAGTTCGAGGAGTTCAATCGAGTCATCAGCTCCTGGGAGCGGGAACACCTGCTGTTGCAGGTATGATGACTGGAGTTGTAGCAACAGTATGAGCAGCAAGGATACCGATGGTGTGTTAGGTACCAGCCAGGCGAGTTACCGCCTGTTTGTCTGGATTAAGTACCTGGTGTATGTACTGCTCAGTCTTAATGTTTACCTGTTTCTGCAAGAAGAGCTGGGCGCGCTGGAGCATACCTTCGTTGACAGCTTTGAGTTGGGCGATATCATCCAGGCATTCGCCGCTACTATTGATACCGCCGCCTGGGTTATTTTGCTGCTGCTGTTCGAGCTGGAGACCTCGGTGCTGGACGACAGTAGAATTCACGGCCCGATCAAGTGGAGCCTGCACGGTATCCGTGGTCTTTGTTATGTCGCAATAGTGTATGCCTTTACTGGTTACTACGCGGAACTGGTGACGCTCTATCAGCTGGATTCGCTCTTGGTGAATGATGCCTGCTCACTTTTGGGCCAGGAATATTCCGTGTTGCTGGATATGGATGATTACGCGGCACTGGATGCCAGTAATTGCCAGGCCATGGGCACGCAGCTGTACCAACTTTCCGGGTTTGCCATTATCGCCGACGCAGAGACTTTGCAGTCAGTGCGCTGGATTGGCTGGACTGACTTGATCAATTCGGCCACCTGGATACTGGTTTGCCTGGTGCTGGAAATCGAGGTGCGTATGCAACTGCGTGGCAAGCTCTCTGATCGCGTAATGGGCTTTTCCAAGTACATAAAGCTGTTCCTATACGCTATTTTGTTCGCAGCTGCCGCCTACTGGGGCTATGCCAGTGACTTTCTTGACTTTTGGGATGCCGCTTTGTGGCTATTTGCCTTTATCTTTATCGAGCTGAATGTCTTTGAATGGCAAAGTGAAACCTCGCAGCAAGCCGAAGCAACCTGAGTACAACGCCTATGTTTAGCACTGACGAACTGTGTAGCCTGCGCTGGGACCCCACCCGGCAGACGGTCGAAGTCATTGACCAGACACTATTGCCGCATACGCTGCGCTGGTGTCACCTGGATTCGATGGACTCTTTTTGCCATGCCATCACCAGTATGCAGGTGCGCGGCGCGCCGTTAATCGGTATCACCGCGGCTTACGGTTTGGCGCATGCGTTGCAGTCCGATTCTTCATCCGAGAACCTGGAGCGAGCGCGTGCGACTTTGTTGGCGACGCGTCCCACTGCCATCAATCTGCACTGGGCTCTGCAACGGGTAGTGCAGGCAGTGGCAGCATTGCCGCCTGAAGACCGCGCGCAGCGGGCCCTGGCCTGCGCGCACCGCCTGCGCGAGGAAGACATCGTCAACTGCGCGCAAATAGGTGAGCAGGGTTTGCGGTTGCTGCAGGCACTGCCTGTAGGAAAGACGCTCAATATCATGACCCACTGCAATGCCGGTTGGCTTGCCACTATTCAATGGGGTACTGCCCTGGCGCCAATCTATAAAGCGCAGGCTGCGGGCTTACCGGTGCATGTGTGGGTTTCTGAGACGCGGCCGCGCAACCAGGGTATGAATCTGACCGCCTGGGAGTTGCAGCGCGCGGGGGTGCCTTGCACGGTGGTGGCTGACAACAGCTGCGGCGAATTAATGCGGCGCGGTGATGTCGACTGCGTGCTGGTGGGCACTGATCGCACCGCCGCCAATGGCGATGTCTGCAATAAAATTGGGACCTATCTCAAAGCGCTGGCGGCACATGACCACGCTGTGCCGTTCTATGTTGCCCTGCCGCTGTCGACCGTGGATATGGACTGTGCAAGTGGCGCGGATATACCCATAGAAGAGCGTGATGGGGCAGAGGTACTCAGCGTATACGGAGTGGATGCAGCAGGAGAGGGGCACGCAGTGAACCTTGCCGCCGCCGGTACGCGTGCAGCGAATCCCGCCTTCGATATTACGCCAGCCCGGTTGGTTAGCGCGCTAATAACTGAGCAGGGAGTGCTCGAAGCAAACAGTGAATCCCTGGCCGGCCTTAATTTCGCCTGATCAGCCAGTGCCCGTCCAGGGTGCTCATATTTCCTCGTCCAGCCCGATATGATCGATACGCGGGTATTCACGCCACTGGAAAGTTTGCTGGTGATCGCAGATCACGCAACGGTGTTCGATGTCGCCGGTGGCGGGGTCCATTTCGCCATGGCGCGACATCATCCCCTGCCCGCAGGCGTCACACATGTAGGTAACCTCTACCGGGCGCACTTCACGTTTCATTTCTGGCATGGCTGAATCGGCCTCCTGCTGAATCTGTTTCTATGCTATCGCGACGAACTGAACGTCTGTAGCACTACTTTGTGGCGCTAAGATAATGCCCCGCAGCCAGCTGCCGCCGTCGGCGACATGCAGTATTTCCCCCACACCCCCAGGGTGATGAATTTCCAGGGTCTGGTGGCGGTCATTTTCCGCTGTGGTAGCGGGTAACTCCATCGCTGAGAGTGCATGGAATGCGGCTCTTGCGTTGAACTTAAAGTCCTGCTCCAGGCTATGTTCGCCACCAATTCTCGGGCTTAGTGCTTTGTCCAACTGCAGTATGCGCAGGGCCGGGCGCGGGTCTGCGCCGCATGCCAGGTGGTGCTCCTCTAGAGTACTCGCAATAGTTTGGTACAATTTTTCCCGCTGTGCCAACGCTTTCAGGTAAATGTCATCCCGGCTTTCGTAAATGGCCATGCGATTTTCGCGATCCATCTCGGGAAACTCGCTCTGCAGACGGTGTAATAGTTTGCGCAAGATATCGCGCAACAGCGGTGACACCGGTACTTCTTTATTCAGCGCCAGCAGGCGCGTGGTCAGTGGCATGATATGCCCGTGTACCAGCAATATATGGGCGCTGATCAGGAAGTAACCCTCTTCACCCTGGTCGCGGTCGAAGCTGTGGCAGCCCACCACGTACTCACCCTTGGCTTTACCATAACCGGCGACAGGGATGGCCTCGATCTGGTATTCCTCGCGCCGGGCATAAAACTCGGTACCCGGAAGCAGGGTATAGCCGAATATATTGATATTGGGGAAGGTTGCCAGCAAAGTGTCCAAATTGCGTTCGAAGTCCGGCAGATTATCACCCGGTAGACCCCAGATCAGCTCTGCGGCTACGGGTACGCCCTGCTCCGACATGCGCTTGGCGATGGGTTCGTACTCGTTGGAGCTCATGTTCTGCCGGTTGCTGAGGCGCAGGGCTTCCGGGGTAAGGGTTTGCAGTGCCAGCTGATAATGGGGCAGCAGGCCGTTGCGGTGCAGTAGCAGCGCGATTTCCTGTACCTGGCGACTATGCTTCTTCGACCAGGACGTGGCAAAAGACAGGGGCAGGCCGACACGGTCTTTCAGCTCCACGATAAACTGTGCTTTTTCCAGATCCTGCTTTAGGGCCCCGAAATTGGAATCTGCCAGCCAGATATCCTTGATCCCGGCCGCCACTATCTGTTCCCAGTCCTGGCGAATGCGCGACAGGGGCCACTGGTACATTTTGCTACCGATGGCACCGGTTCCCCATTCACAAAACGCGCATTTGAACGGGCAGCCACGGCTGGTCTCATAGGCTATGGAATCATAGCGTGGCTGACCCTGTGCATCGGTAAGTTGCAGTACTTCCAGCGGTGATGGAAAGCGTTCCAGCTCCTGGCAGCGCTGGCGTTTGTTGGTGGTGGTGATACTGGCCCCTTCCAGATACGCCAGTCCGTCAATGGCGCTCCAGCACTTACTATCCGGGCTGTCCAGAAATTCCTGCAGGGTCACCTCGGCCTCCCCCAGAAATACCACATCGATGGCTTCTACGCCCAGATAGTCCTCAGCCTGTTGCACGTGGGGGCCGCCCGCGATGATCAGCAGGCCGGGTAGCAGGCTCTTGAGTCGTGCAGCCAGCGCAAGGAATTCAGCCGCGTTCCAGGTATAAAAACTGAAACCCAGCACCGGCTGCAGGCCTTGTTCCAGCGCATCGATAGCGATTGGGAGTTGTTCCTCACGCCAGGCAGACAGCCACTCATCGATATTAGCAGCGCATTGAAAGTGCACCAGGTCGATATGGGTGTCGGTAGCGCTTTGGGCGTAGCGGTTAAAATACGCGGTTAGCGATGCAGTAGTAGTCGGCGGTGCATTGAACTCGTCTGAGTCCATGCTCAGCAGCCAAACAGGGCGCTTCAAAGGATTAGGCTCCATTGCGGGGTAGCATGGGGCAATGTAGCGAATTGCCGCCCGTTTGCACATACCTTTTGCGGCCACGGGAGTGACAAATTTTAGCGTGGAGTGGCAGGCTGCTGGTAAGGTATGCGTTACCGTGTAAAGGCGGTGATATTGGTACTAAGCTGGGGCAACTGGGTTCCAGCTGCCATCGTACGCTGGCTGCCTGTGGTATGACCGAGTGAAACCAGGTGCAGTGGCCCGGGGGCCGCTAGTAATCGTCCAGTTCCAGGTCGTAGTCGCCTATTTCGTCTCGCAAGCGTCTCTCCTCAAGACGTTGCTCGGCGCGGCGGCGTTTCTCTGCCAGGCGTTGCTTTTCAGATGAGATGGGCGCCAACTCACTGAAATCTTCCTCAGACAGCTCCCCAATCCCGGGTTCAAACAAATCGTCCAGTGGCTCTGACGACGGTACTTCCTGACTACGCTCTCCCATAAATCACCTCCCGATGATTTACTACAGATCACTCACCGCCCTAATGTCAGCGGCATTGAAGGGAGTAAATCAAATATTTCCTGACTTAACAATAGAAATAACAGCACGAAAATTACCACTGTTTACGAGATGGGCAACCCGCCGCCATCCCTGGCTTCTGTTGTGCAGGCTGTGACGTCCCTGTCTTGGCCCCTGGCCGCACGTGCACAGGCGGGTTGCCCAGGCAGTTACTTGCAGGAGGCGTGCCAACTTGTGTGGCCGCTGCAATGGGGGCTTCGGAGCCTCCCAGTCTCTAGTGGCGTGCATTTGGACACGTCCGGACATGTCCACTCGATAATTCAGGCGGCGATGCCCAGCTGCTGGAGAATGCGCGTAGCGATTTGTTCAGCAGTGCCATTGGTGGCGTCCACGGTGATATCGGCATAGCGCTGGTAAAGGGGCGTGCGCTCGGCATAGACATCAGCAAAACTTTGCTGGCTACTACTGGCGATGCCGCGCAGCGGGGCACTGTTGACTCTTTGTTCCAGGGTGGCCAGGTCCACGGCCAGATATACCACGGGCCCAGCCTGGCGCAGGCGCTCTATGGCAGACTGGCTGTAAACCACGCTGCCCCCGGTGGCAATGATGGCTCGCTCCAGGTCTATTGTCAGCAGTACCTCCCGTTCGACATCACGCAGGTATTCATAGCCGTGTTGTTCCAGAATATCCTGTAGCGTGGCGTCCTCGCGCACCTGGATATCCAGGTCAGTATCACTAAACCGCAACCCGGTGCGCTTGGCGAGAATCACGCCCACAGTGCTTTTCCCAGCTCCTGGCATACCTATCAGGTTAATGGTTACGGGCAGATTGTGGGCGCTGGCCATTGCGCTAGCCTCAGTAGGTTTGCAAGACCGCCATTATCCCCTTAAACGCCTGTGCAACAAGCTTTGATACGGCTTGCGTGGACCTGCAGGGCTGGTTAGAGTGACGCTTCTCACGCGCGCCCGACGGGCCTGGAGCTCAGCAATGACCCTGCTAAAAACACCACTGGATGCGCTGCATCGTGAATTGGGTGCCAAGATGGTGCCATTTGCCGGTTACGACATGCCGGTGCAATACCCCAGCGGCATCATCAAGGAACATTTGCAGACACGGGAAGCTGCCGGCTTATTTGATGTCTCCCATATGGGGCAGGTTATTATCGAGGGTGCGGGCACTGCGGCCATGCTGGAAACACTAGTGCCTGTGGATATCGAGGGCCTGGGGGAAAACCGCCAGACCTATGCCCTGTTTACCAATGAGCAGGGTGGAGTGCTGGACGATTTGATCATCACTCGCTGGGATCAGGACCGATTCTTCCTGGTGGTCAATGCCGCCTGTAAGGAACAGGATATCGGCCACTTGCGCGCGCACCTCAGCGGGCAGTCGCTGACCGTGCTGGAAGACCAGGGTTTGCTCGCTTTGCAGGGTCCCGGCGCGCGCGCTGTCATGCGTGAACTATGTCCCGCTGCCGCTGACCTTGTATTCATGCAGGGCTGCACAGCTGAACTGGAAGGGGTAGAAGTGTATATCACATGCTCTGGCTATACCGGCGAAGACGGATTTGAGATATCGGTGCCGGCTCAGCAGGCGCAAGCGCTGGCGCGAACCCTGCTGGCCGCCGAGTCGGTGCAGGCCATCGGGTTGGGTGCCCGTGATTCCCTGCGCCTGGAGTCGGGTCTATGCCTTTACGGGCACGAACTGAATACCACGATTGATCCCGTTCAGGCGGGGTTGTTATGGTCTATCAGCAAGGCAAGACGCCCCGAGGGTGAGCGTCCGGGGGGATTTCCCGGTGCCGAGGTGATATTTCGCAGCATCGCGCATAAGCCACCCCTGCGTCGGGTAGGTCTGGCGGTTGAAGGTAGGCGTCCCGTGCGCGACGACCAGCAGGTATTCGACGAGCAGGGCAGGGCGGTCGGTACCATTTGCTCCGCCTGCTATGGCGCCAGCGTTGGTAGACCGATTGCCATGGCCTATATAGAGCGCGAACTGGGTGAGCCGGGTACCCGTCTGCAGGTCGCGGCGCGCGATAAACGGGTACCGGTCACAGTTACCCGTATGCCTTTTACTCCGCAGCGCTACTACCGGGGTTAAGTGCTTGAGGCAGAGCGGGCTCGCGCATCCTGCGCAGCTGTTGTCGCCGTGTTGTAAGCCAGCTTGCTACTTTTGTGCCGGGCAGGGTGGACAGATATTTCCACCCAAACCACAGCGCGGCGGCCAGGATAAGTAAAGCTGCAACGCAGGAAAGCAGCAGGCGTGGATCGACCTTTACTCTGCTGACAGCGCTTCCCGGCACTGCGCTGCCTACGGAAAATACCGTTTCCGGAATGGACAGCAACTGCAGCTCTGCCTTGTCTGTATTCCACCAGAAGAAGTCCTGAGACGGCAGCCGATATTGCCCCTCTTGCTCTATGACATAACTGATGCGCTGGCTGCGTGTGGCGCGGCTCACTCCACGGTTATTGTTGTTTTGCAGGGTTGGAGGCGACGGATAAACAGCCAGCCCGCTCGGCGCCTCGGCGCTGAAATCCGGTAGCATCATCGCCATGACATCGCTGGCTTCAAAGCGCACCTCTCTCTCAACGGCGTCACCCACCTGCAAGGTTTCCAGGTCGCGGTCAAAATACTGGCTTACGCTGAACTCGGGGGAGGCGACCCAATGCGGTGCCTGCGCCAGCGCTTCTGGAACCCTGGCGGCGAAGTTTGTGGCGGGGCTGTAAAGCTCGCCTTCAAGGTTGCCGGCGTCCCCCGCGTTGACCTTCAGTCGCAACTTGATCGGAGGAATGGTGAACTCGCCAGCGCGCTGTGCATACACGTCCAGTGCCCAGCGCTGTATAACCCAGCTCTGGGAACCGCGGGTTTCACTCGCATTACTGGCGAACTCATCAGTCTGTAGAATGACCAGCCCGGGTACCTCGGGAATACTGATACGGGTGCCACCGCTGAACCACCGGTCGGTAGCAATTTTCAGCGTCATGGTTACTTTTTGCCCGGGTACCAGATTATCGCTGGGGCTTAGCGCAGCATCGATCTGCAGGTGTCCGTCGGTCAATTGCTGTTGCAGCGGATTGGCTGCCACTGTCATACAGCAGGCAAATAGCAGCACACCTAAATGCAGTTGGCGCAGCAGATTTTTCATGGCTGTTCCCCTGCGGGTGATTCTGCATTGCGCAATTGCATGCTGAACTTGATGGCCAGGAACTGGGACGGATCCTGTTGTACCCCGCGCAGCCACATGTCCTGGGTAGCCGGATTCTGCAGAATGTCGTCGGCGCTAAGCTGCACGATTGCAGCTTGCTCCCAGGACATTTCGTCGGCGCCCTCTGCAGGTATGGCATCGTCGCCCCCCAGTTGTTTTTCTTCGCTGCCCACTCCCGCCTCTTGCTGTTGGCTTTCGCTCAAGCGGTTTATTTCGTCGATCAGGGCCTGCACACGGTCGCGATTTTGCCTGGCTCCAGGGTAGTCGGGGGTGCGCACGAGCAGGCGTTCATAGCGGTGTACCGCACGCAGGTAGTCTCTTGCATGGGCCCGGGCATTGGCCTCGTTAAATAATGCATCGTCGCTGTCCCTGCGCGAGAAGTACTCAGCGGCGCTCATGAAATCTTCGGCATAATAGAGGGCCATGCCCTGCCACATGGGGTCTTCGAAGCGCGTTGCTGCCTGCTCATAGTGACCCAGTTGCATCAGTAAGCGGCCCTGTTGGTTGCCGGTCAGCCATAGGCCGGCAAACCAATTTCCGGCGACTGCCAGGGTCGACGGCGCGGCATCGGGTTGTTCTTCAGCCTGCGCCGGGGTCGGGTGAGAAGCCAGTACTACCGGCAACAACAACCAGCACCAGGTCAGTGTCCAACCGCGGCGGAACCACATAAGGAATAGCGCCATTAACGGAAAAACCAGTGGGTAACCGCTGTCCAGCCAGGGCAGGGCGCTGTCTTCAACGACGATGTAATGGCTGTCGATGCGGCGGTTGATACGGCGTACGTCGCCATCATCGACGCTCAACTTGATAAAGCTGCCATTGCTGTCGCTGGCCAGTTTTTCGAGGGATTTACGTTCCAGCGGCACCAGCCCTTCGCTGGTGTCCTGTGTGCCGACACCGACTACCAGTAATTGGTGCGGGCGGCTATTGAAGTAATTTTCAAAGGCGGCTTTGCTGTCTGCACCCAGGCCGTCAGTAAATAATACGATACTCGCGGGAGCTGCAGTATCGCGCAGCACCTGGTCTATGAGCGGCAGTGTGTATTCGGGGAACTTGCCGCTGCGCGGCATTATTTCCGGTCGAATGGCGGCCAGGTACTGTTGCAGGATGTCCTGGTCCGCGGTGAGGGTCAGTACGGTGTGCGCGCTGCCGGCATACACGATCAG
>JAIBDN010000008.1 GCA_024686215.1 Gammaproteobacteria bacterium
AGGCGGTAATGGATACTGACAACCACCACTTGCTCGCGTGCGGCCAGGTTGCGCAGCGCACTGTATAGATCCGCAGAGCCCACGGTATTGCCACCTCCGTGCATCCACACCATCACCGGCAACTCTCTGTCACCCGCTGACCAGGACATTGGAGCGGAGACATTAAGGTACAGGCAGTCCTCATCTCCCAGCCCTTCCTCATCGGTGTCATTCACAATAGGGATGGGCATTTGCGGACACATCTGTGAAAAACTCAGCGCCTGCAGTGTGCCATCCCAGTTGGATGCGGGCCTGGGTGCGCGCCAGCGTAAATCGCCTGAGGGGGGTTGGGCGAAGGGGATACCCAGCCAGCTCCAGGTGTCGTAACGATCGGCGAATCCCACTACGGCACCGTTGTTGAGCTGTCGCAAAGACTCGGTGGCGGCCTGCGGGGGTTCAGCCTGTCGGCTGCAGCCGTTGAGTAACAGTGCAATAAACAATACGGTAAGGCGGCGATAGTTGATCATGTCCGGGGTGTATTTCGCAAAGAGTAGTAGCTATGGGGTAGGGTTATCTTCTTCTTTGAGCCGAATGGGACCGAATTGTCCGGGAAACTTACCTTCCATTCCCTGGTAGAAATCGCGGAAATATTGCATATCCTGGCTGATGTTGCCTGTGGGCACCAGGGCGGGGCCAAATCCGCCGCGCTTTTGCGAAAAATCCAGGAAGGAGGGCACGATGGGTACCTCGGCTTTGCGAGCGATGTGATAAAAACCCGATTTCCAGTATTGCGCGTGCTCGCGCGTGCCTTCAGTGGGTACTACCAGTATTAGCGCCTGCGCGCTTTGCATTGTGTCCACCATCTCATCTACCACGTTTCTGTTTTCGTGGCGTACTATCGGCATGCCGCCCATCGCGCGCATCAACCAGCCCATAGGTGGAAAAAACAGGCTGTGTTTTGCCATCCAGCTAATTTTGAGATTAAACGCTGCAGCGAAAGCCAGCATCAGGGGTAAATCCCAGTTTGAGGTATGCGGTGCGGCTATCAGCACAAAACGCGGGTGTTCAGGGCGAATGCCTTCAATCTGCCATCCAAGCAGGCGCAGCAGCCAGCGAGCAAAACGTTGCTTCATGTAGACTTCTTGTGGTGTTTACTCAGTGGCATCAACGCTGGCGTCTTCAGGGTGCGGGTGACCCTCACGGCAGTGTGTCGATAGCAGGGAAAAGGTGAGAACAGCATAGCATGGGCGCTACGCCCATACTATGCCCATACTATGCCCTGTAATTTCAGTTCGGGATTTACTCCGCGTAGAGCCATTTCTTGTTGCGGTAGAAGTAGGCGACGACACGCGGATATAACTCGGGAAAGCAGCGTTTGAAGCGCCAGCCCCACTTGGCATCCGCCTGGGTGATCACGTAGAGACGGTTTTTTTCTATAGTAGATATCAGGTGGTCCACAATGTCGTCGGGAGTGACCTTGGAGCGCTGCAATTGGCGAATCAGATTGGCTTCCATCTGTCGCTCGGTACCCAGAGATTCCTCCAGTGAGGTTACGAACACTGTGGGGCAGATCACGGTAACGCCGATGTTGTCTTTGTCCAGTTCAATTTTCAAGGTTTCTGACAGCGACACCACACCGGCTTTGGCGACATTGTAGGCAGACATTTCCGGGCTGGCGAGAGTGCCAGCGCTGGAGGCGGTATTGATGATGTAGCCTCCACCCTGGCGTTTCAGTATGGGTGTGAATATTCTGCAGCCGTAAATCACGCTCCACAGGTCGACGTCGACAGTTCGTTGCCAGTCTTCCAGGCTCAACTCATCGATCGCCCCGGCAGTGGCGATACCTGCGTTGTTGAATACCAGGTCAACCCCGCCCCATTTTTCAATGATGGCCGCTGCAGCTGCCTCCTGTGCTGAATAGTCAGTGACATCCAGTTCAATTGGTAACGTTTCGGCACCAGCAGCGCGCAGTTGTTCGTCCGCCGTGGCCAGCCTCTGGCTATTGATATCTGCAATACACAAGCGCCACCCCCTGGCCGCCAGGCGTTTACCGATCGCCAGCCCCAGTCCGCTGGCGGCACCGGTTATAAATGCACGCTTTTGCGGGTATCTCTGTTCAAACTTCATGGCTCGCATCTCCGAAATGTTTCGCGGGCAGTGGCAAAGCTGCCAGCCTTTTGGCTAATCGAGGATGCACAGTAACCTGTGCACACTGATTTGGCCTGTCACAGAGAGAAGACCACTTATCACTGGTTTTGACCTCTGGGACAAGCCTTCTTCTGGTAGCGACAGGCGCCTGGCCCCAGGCTTGATTTAGTATGGTTTGACTGTCTGGGGCCTGCTACATGCGGGCAATAAATACAATGTGAGGATGCGCCATGTTCACCTATGAAAAACTCGAATTACCCCGTCTTGGCCTGCGTGGCCTGGAAGCTGGCCTGAGCGAAGAAGAGCAGGCCATTCAGGATGCAACCCATCGCTTTGCGCTGGAGGTGATGCGCC
This sequence comes from Gammaproteobacteria bacterium, assembly GCA_024686215.1. Taxonomy (GTDB): domain Bacteria; phylum Pseudomonadota; class Gammaproteobacteria; order Pseudomonadales; family Halieaceae; genus JAACFI01. The sequence goes on from JAIBDN010000008.1 coordinate 2,482, forward strand.
CCATAGGCAGGAAACTCGATCGCATGACGCCCGAAGAGGTGGTCGCGGAGGGGTCGCCATTGCACGATTACATGGCGCAGATGAACGCAGCCGGGATCCTCGACCTGGGCGCGTTGGCCGAGATGAGCAATGAGCAGAAGGCCCGCGTATTTCCCTTAATATTCGAAGAGCTGGGCTGGGGTGATTCTGGTCTGGCTATCGCCACCCTGGCGTCTTCCATTCCCGCCTTTACGGCGCACTCCACTGGTGATCCAGAGATTATTGAACGTTTTGGTAGCCTGCCAGGTTGCTGGTTGGCCACTCAGCCGGAGCGGGGCAGCGACGTGGTTGATATGGATGCAAGTGAAGTGCATGAGACCACGCAGCAAAGTAAAGGCAACCTGCTGGCGCGCAAGGACGGTGATGAGTATGTGATTAGCGGTCAGTCTTCTGCCTGGGTCTCTTATGCGCCCTTGGCCCATACGGCGATGGCTTACTTACCCTGCGATTACGGTGACGGTTTTTATAAGGAAGGCGAGCAGGGTATGCACCATGTGGGCATCCTCATCCCGCTTGACCTTCCTGGCGTATCCAGAGGTAAGCCTCTGGACAAGATTGGCCAGCGGCCACTGCCGCAGGGAGAGGTTTTCTTTGATGAGGTGCGGGTGCCGGCGAAATACGCGATTGCCACCGGCGATGCCGCGATTCCGCAAATGATGGCAACCCTGACCTTTGCCAATATGGAAATGGCGGCAACTTTCACTGGTGTGGCCCGTTCAGCCTTCGATCTGGCGCTGGAATACGTGCATGAGCGTAAGCAGGGCGGCACAGCCATTATCAATCACCAGAGTGTGCAGGTGCGCACTTTTGACCTGTGGCAGCGTGTTGAAGCGGCACGTGGCCTGACCCAACGCGTATTCAACTACAACTACAGTGACAGCGGCCCACATCTGTTGGCGTCTGTTACCTCCAAGACTTATGTGACCAAAACTGCTTTTGAGGTGGCCAGCGAAGCGCTGCAGCTGTTTGGTGGCAACGGGCTGACCCGAGAGTACCCCATAGAAAAGATCATGCGCGATGCGCGTGCTTCCATGATCGAAGACGGTGAGAACAATATTCTGTGTATAAAAGGTATGCGCTGGCTTAGTCGCTGGTACCAGGATCAGCACGGCCTGGACGTTTAAAAAACCGATTATTGATAGTTAACCAAAAGTTATCAGGAGAATACCCATGTCAAATAAACAAGTGGTCGTTTATGGCGCCAGCGGATACACCGGCAGGCTGGTTTGTGAGTTTTTACGCGAGTACCAGGTTCCATTTATCGCTGCTGGTCGCAACCAACAGCGGATTGAAGAGGCGCTGGCGAAAGTGCCCGGTATCGAAACAGCGGACTATGAGATCGTGCAGGTAGAACATTCGGTGGAGGCCTTGACCGAACTGTTCACTGGCCGCCAGGTGGTGTGCAACACCGTGGGCCCCTTCGACTATTTCGGCGACGCGGTGGTGCAGGCTGCTGCGAATGCTAACTGTCACTATATGGACACCACCGGCGAGCAAGCGTTTATGCTGGAAATGCGCGAGAAGTATGCTGATGTGTACAAGGCTAACGGCAAAATTCTTGCCCCGAGTACCGCGTATATGTACACACCGCTGGATATCGCGGCACACATCGTGCTGGAAGATAACAGCATTGACGCGATTGAGGCGGGTTGTATCGCTGCAGGTATTCCTACTTACGGTTCTACCCAGACCATTTTCTCGATGTTCCAGGCAGAGCACTTGTACCTGGAAAACAATCAGCTTGTGCCCTGGGAAAAAGGCCGCGGCTGGGAAGTCTGTGCGCCGGGCAAAATGATGACTCAACTGGCACACCCCTGGGGTGGTGGTAGCCTGCCTTTGTGGCTGCAGCATGATCACCGCGTACACAGTGTCCGTCAGTTGACGGCCTTCACCAATCGTCCCATGTTTGAGCAACTGATAGAGCTACAGCAGCACTATGAGCAAAACCTGAAGCCGCTGCCTAAAGATGAGCAGGAAAAAGCGCTGAAGGAGATTGCCGAGGGCATGCAGCCCGGCATGCCGCCGCGTGAGAACAAGCTGGTGCATCGTAGTACAGATTTCGTACACGGTATCGGTAGCGGCACGCGCCGCACCTGCGCTATCCACACCACCGTGCCCTATCAGCTGACCGGTCTGGTGCAGGCGGCCCTGGCGGTGTACCTGCTCGACGAGCAGCCGCGCAAGGCTGGGTTTGTGTCTTCCTGTCAGGCAGCGGGGCACGAGTATATGCTTGGCTCAATCAAGAAATTCCTGCCGGTTCAGGTCGATATTTACTGATCATCAAGTCAATGTTGTTTATTAGAAAAGGTCTGTAAGTTATGAGAATTATTGATTATTTTGATAATGGCGCTAAATACTATCCGGAAAATATCGCCTTTGTCGATATCGAGGATGATGGTGCTGGCATGAGCTATGCACAGGCCCTGCCGCAAACCCATCGGATCGCCGCAGCCATGCATGCTAATGGCTACGAGCAGGGTGCTCACGTGGGCATCCTGGCGCCAAATTCGAGTATTGCGTTTCTCACCTTACTGGGCCTGTTTCGCGCTGAGGGCGTCTGGTTGCCTATCAATCCGCGTAATGCGGTGGCCACTAATGTTGATCTGCTGACGCGCTTCGACGGTGAATTACTGTTTTATCACACTGAATTTGAAGACGAAGCACGGCAGATACTGGCGGCGGTGCCGGGAATTCGCGAGGCGGTGTGCATTAACGGTAACGGCGGTGTAGGTAAGTCGCTGGACGCCTGGTCGCAGGGTTGTCCGGCACGGTATGAGTCAGGCAGCGTGGATATGGATGCTACCTTTGCCATTTTTCCCACCGGCGGTACCACGGGTAAATCCAAGGGTGTGGTGATGAATCACCGCTGTATCCATACCATGTTCCAGAACTGTTACAGCCATTTTAATTACCACGACAACACCACGCACCTGGTAGTGGCGCCGATGACCCACTCTGCGGGGTTGCTGGGTTGTATGCACTTTGCGCGTGGTGGTACCAATGCCATTATGAGCAAGGCAGCACCGGACTTAATCTGTGATGCGATCGCGAAGTACAGCGTAACACACCTGTTTTTACCGCCCACGGTGGTGTATATGATGCTGGCCCTACCGGATGTCAAGGAGCGCGATTACAGTTCCTTGCAACACTTTCTGGTGGGCGCCGCGCCCACGTCACTGGGCAAACTCAAAGAAGCCATTGCGGTGTTTGGACCGGTGATGACCGAGGCCTTCGGGCAATCCGAGGCACCGGCGGCCATTACGGCGAAGGCACCCTGGGACTATATGGATAAGGACGGACAGATCAATGAGAGGCGTCTGGCTTCTATTGGCCGGCCGTGCGTGAACAATATTGTCGCCATCCTGGATGAGCAGGGCGCTGAAGTACCCCGGGGCGAGCCTGGCGAAATCTGCTTACGCGGCGAGTTGGTAACGCCGGGTTACTACAAGAACCCGCAAGCAACTGCTGAAGTGCGTGAATTCGGCTGGCATCACACTGGCGATATCGGGGTGATGGATGAGGAGGGTTTTATCACCATCGTTGATCGCAAGAAGGACATGATCATCACCGGTGGTTTCAACGTATTTCCCAATGAGGTGGAGCAGGTGTTGAGCACCCATTCTGCCGTGCAGGACTGTGCCGTAATTGGTGTGCCCGATGAGAAATGGGGTGAAGCAGTTAAGGCGATTGTACAGCTGTTACCTGGGCAGGAATGTTCCGAGCAATCCCTGGTGGAATTGTGTAAGCAGGCATTGGGCAGTGTAAAAGCACCCAAAAGCGTGGATTTCATTGATGATTTGCCGCGCAGTCCCGCCGGTAAAGTGTTGAAAACCGATTTGCGTAAAACCTACTGGAGTGACCAGGGGCGTGCGGTTAACTAGGCTGATGTAACCTGGCTGTTGGCTGCCAGGGGTATACCGTGTGTTCGCATAGGTAGGACTGCCAGCGTTGTAACCTTCGCGGATTGGTGATATTTTTTATCGTTTGCAGCGGTGTTTGTCTTCGCGGGCAATACACCGGCTAAGTTTTGGCTGGATCAAGCGATAATCCATGACACAACAGGTTTCTGAAACCACCATTGCTTCCTACGTGCAGGCCTTCGCTTCGGCACTGGACTCGCGCGGCATTGATCCGCAATCCGTATTCGACGCCGCAGGTATCTCGGTACAGACATCATCCGATCCTTTAAAGCGTATCAGCGAGATAGAGGTGGCGCGCCTGTTCCAGGAGTCCATCGCGGCCACAGGCGACCCGTACTTTGGTATCGCCGTGGGTAAACGGATGCAACCCGGAAACCTGCATGCTCTCGGGTTCGGCCTGCTATCCAGTAGCAGCCTGCGCGATTTCTATAATCGCATCAGTAATTATTATCATGTGGTGACGCAAAGCGCAGATTTCTACAGCTACGAACAGGGCGAGCAATCCGTTCTGGCGGCAAAAAATGTGGCGTCTTCCGTTTGCTGGGAGACCCGCGATGCCTGGCTGACTATGATGGTGCGCTTTCTGCGGTTTCTCTATCAGCGTGATATTGATCCCGTATGGATAGAGATGTCACGACCTATGCCAGAGCAAGGGGCACAGCCTTACCAGGATTATTTTAATTGTCCTGTGCGCTTTGGTTGCAGCGAGGAGCGTATTGCTATGAACAGCTCGCTGATGGATGACCCTGTGCCCGGGGCGAGTCCCGATATGGCACAGCACAATGATCAGATAGTGATGCAGTATCTGGAAAAGATGGATCGCAACGATATTGTTAATCGGGTACGGCGGCACATTATCGAAGACTTGGCATCAGGTAAGCTGAGCAAGCAGGCGGTAGCAGATAAAATGCACATGAGTCCGCGCAACCTGCAATTGAAACTGGCGGGTGAGAACACGACTTTTCAGGATACCCTGGACACTACGCGTCGCAATCTCGCCACTGGCTATATGCAGCAGAGTCATCTGGCGATTACTGAAATCGCGTATCTACTGGGATTCTCCGATGCCAGTAATTTTACCCGGGCGTTCCGCCGCTGGTTTGGCCAGTCCCCCCGGGCTTATCGCGTGGAACGCAATATAAGCGATGCTTAGGCGAACTGGTCCCGCAATACACGCTTGAGGATTTTGCCCGACGGGTTGCGTGGGATTGTCTCAACAAAAAACACTTTGCGCGGTAATTTATAGCGCGACAGCTTTTCTTCACAGTGACTGATAATAGCTTGCTCGTCAGTATCACTGTCGCTGCACGCTACGACGGCGCACACCGTTTCGCCCCATTTTTCATCGGGCAAACCTATGACGGCCACCTCGTTTACTGAGGCGTGTGCCAGAATCACATTTTCGACTTCCGCCGGATAAATGTTTTCACCACCGGAGATGATCATGTCCTTGATGCGGTCCTTGATAAAGATAAAACCCTCATCGTCGATTTCCGCGATGTCGCCGGTACAGAACCAGCCGTCATCATAGGAATCCGCCGTGGCATCCGGGCGGTTCCAGTACTCTTTCATCATATGCGGTGCGCGTAGCAGGATCTCGCCGGTGCCCGCACTGGCGCGATTGCCCGATGCGTCGCGTATGCATACCTCAGTAAACATAGTGGCTTTGCCCGCTGAGCCTATCTTGCGCAGGGCATCTTCGTTCATCAACATGCAGCCGCCACCGCCTGACTCGGTCAAAGCGTAACCCTGTATAACTTCCATATTTTTGTCATTATAAAGTTTTGTCAGCGTTTCAGGCATCGGCGCGGCACCGGTGATAAAGAAACGGAAGTCAGGCGCATTCAACTCGGCGAATTCAGGCACCTGACGCATAAAGTTGAGTATCGCCGGGACAGAAGCGCCAATGCAGATCTTTTCATCCACAATGAGTTTCCATACCTCGGAGGGGTCGAAATTGGGCATGGATACCAGCGTTACACCGCGCGTGGCACAGAACAGTACCCCGGTCAGCGCCGCTACGTGGAACATAGGTAGAGGCAGTAGCAGTCGGTCTTTATAGCGAGCGTCAACGGTATTGGCCCAGCACTGTGCTGCCCACATGATGGAGTCGTGCGTGTGCACCACGCCCTTGGGAAGGCCGGTGGTACCTGAGGTGTACATGATAAACATATCGTCCTGATCGCCGCCGACGATCTCGGGTTCGTCTTCACTGGCATCCGCCAGCAAGGCTTGCAGGCTCGCTTCGCCTGACAAGCCGCCATCAGTGGTGTTGATGTAACTGGCAATAATCAGTGGGTGCTCGTCACTGGCCTTGATGCCAGCGGCTGTTGCAGCAAACTCGGGGTCGTAGAGCAGGGCTTTGGTACCGCTATCAGAAAGTATGAAGCTGAGCTCGCTGGCGGTGAGTCGGGTATTCAGTGGTACCACCACCAGGCCCAGTTTGGCCGCACCATAGAACATGCAGGCAAATTCGATACTGTTGTGCATGAGCAAGCCGACCCTGTCACCTTTGTCCAGACTGAGGTCGTGCAGTACGCTGGAGCAGCGGTTGGCGAGCCGGTTCATATCGGCATAGGTCGCCCTGACATTGGTTGAGGGCTCTACAAAGCCTTCCAGGTGGGTTGATACTACTGAGCGTTGTTTCAGCATCAGGCCGACATTTTTCTGCATAGTGAACTCTCCAAAATCGCGTGATAATTTGTGGCGCTATTTTTTCGCGGGCGCCTTTCTGGTGGGGCGGGTAGCTTTGTTCAGTTTGTCGAAACTTTTCTGGATGAACTGTATTAATAAATAGGGGTCATCTACCGCTTCTGGTGCAGCTCCAACAGCGAGGCAAATGTCTTTTTTGAAACTGGCAAAGGTAACGTTCAGGCCGCAACCGGGCGGTACAATGGGCAGTCCCTGGAAGGCCACCATGGGTACCCCCGCCAAATACAGTTGTTCCTGCGGACCCACCATATTGGAAATCAGCAGGTTGGCACTGGGTATGGATTCAAATGTGGACGAGAAATCCGAAATAGCAGCACTGCCAAATACAAAGAGCGAGTAGAATTGACGCACCGAATTGGGTAGCTTACGGCTCTTTTCTTTTACTTTGGCAATAGAGTCGTGGACCTGCTGCAGGCGCTGGCTTACGCTTGCGCCGGGTTCTCCCATGGGGACCAACTCCACGCTGACCTGGTTGCCGCCTGCATCATGTTCGTCTGTGCGCAGTGACATGGCCATCAGACTCACCAGAGGTTCGTCAATACTGGCTTGATGATCCTGCAGATAATGGTGCAGTGCGTCGTCTATGACTGTGGTTACGACATCGTTAACCGTGGTCCCGGTCTTTTTTGCGATGCGTTTAATGTCTGCCAACGGCAGTTGACAGTTGGCGTAGCGCCTGGCCGAAGACTGGGCCATGTTATTGAACAGTGTCTTGGGGGCGCCGAAGGGCAGGGCGGACTCCCTGGGGCTCAGCCGCAGTGATTGCGCGCCCATTTTCGCTAACTGTGTTCCGGTACCCATTACGTCTGCGGGCAGTTTTGAGAAACGCGAGAGCAATTGCTTTAATTGTGGTTGTTTTGAGCTGGAGCGGCGCTTCTTTCGTTCTTTTTTCTGGTTCGGCATCCATACCGCGCGTATGGTTTTGTCACTGGCCTTATCACTCATGGCCGCGCGAAACAGTTTCAAAGCGCCGCCGCCATCAATCAGCGCATGGTGTACCTTGATCATGATGGCAAAATGGTTGTCCTCAATGCCATCAATAATGTAGCACTCCCACAAGGGCTGATCGCGATCCAGCAGCGGTGTGTTGAGGAAAGATACCAGTTCATAAAATTTCGGTAGTGTGCCCGGTGCGGGCACTGCCACATGCCTGACGTGGTAATTCAGGTCGGGTTCTGTGGTTTGCCAGGAAGCAACATCCTTGCCCAGCCACTTGAGCTTCTGGTTGAAGGGTGCCGCAATTTCACTGTTGCGAAATGTCTTGAGTACCTTGGCGACAAAACTGTGCTTCTGGCGCGCCGGCATCTTGAACATCTGGTAGGCGGTCATATGCATTTGTCGACTACTGTTTTCCAGTAGCAGGAAGGCCATATCAAGTGGTTTTAATTTGCTCATGCTTCGACTTTTTCCTGTGTATTGTTTTTTGGAACCAGAGACACCAGTGCCTCCAACTCCTGGGTGAAATAAGTAAACAATTTCCAGCCATCGGGCAGAACTTTCTTATCGGCCAAAATGCATAAGTTAACGTTCTGGCAGTAGCTCCACATGGTCATGTTGATGCAGGTGCCATCTATGATCTGGCCTGTAGAAAACCAGTTGTCCAACTTGTATTTATCCCAGTAGAGCGGTTTACGCGGGCCGGGGACGTTAGACAGAGCGATGTTGCCGAACAGGCTAAGGCTGCCCTGCTTTTTTTCACGCAGCCACCAGGTGAGCGCTTTTACCGCCCATGGAGGCAAAATTTTCATCACCGCGCTGAAGTCAGCGTTCATCTCGACCATCTGATTCAGGTGCACTTTCATCTCATTGGCCGCCTTGTGGCTGGCGTGTAGACGCTCCATTGGGTCTGCTATATCGGTGTGCAGCCAGCAGTAATCGACGGTGACAAAGTTGCCCAGCCACTCCATGCCTTCTGGTCGCTTGCCGGCAAAAGGCGTGGCGGCAATCAGTGGGTTGTGATCGGGGTTATAGTCTCCGTCGAGAAATAAACGCCGGATGGCGCCGGCTGCGCAACACAGGAATACATCATTGATGGTGACACCCAAACCTTTGCTAATGCTTTTGAAATCGGCCAAGGGCATGGCATCGCAGACAAAAGTGCGGCCGTAGCTTAGTACTTTGTTGATGGGCGTTTGTTGCATCATGCCGGGAGCCGGGTGAACTGGCTTGCCCTGTTGCTCATACTTTTTTTCCAACGCTTTTTTCTGTCGTAGCCCCTGTACTACCTTGGGGATGTTTTTCATGATGCCACTGGGCCAGTCGACAATTCCCAGCCAGAGACGTCTGCCCCAGGATGGGGTGTCGCGCGGTTCCCAGGGGGGAGGCGGCTCATGCTGGTGGCCGGGTGTATCGCGGTATAAATGTTCCAGGCCGTAAGATGCACCGACGCCATCGACATAGGCGTGGTGCAGCATGGTGACCGAGGCTACCTTGCCGCCTTCCAATCCTTCCACTATCCAGCTTTTCCACAGAGGGCGGCTGCGATCGAGTTGGTAGGCGTAGACGTCGGACATGAAATCGCATAGCGCCTTGTGATCGCCGGCTCCCGGCAGAGCGACGCGACGTATGTGGTAATCCAGGTTGAAGTCCTGGTCCTCTACCCATACTGCGTGGTTTATGCCGAAGGGGGTTTCAGCGAATTTCCAGCGCAGGTAGGGGAGGAGATGAACGCGTTCCTCAAAGCTCCGCTGAAACGTGTCAAAGCACCAGCCATCGGGATCAGTGGAAGGATCAAGGATAGCTACCTTGAAGGTGTGCATATAGGCCCTGGGCGTTTCCATGGCCAGCATGAAGGCATCTGCACCGCCCATTCGTCTCATCTGCTTGCTCCCGTGTAAGTATTTTTATCTACTGTTATTTATAGGCTATCTGGCAGCATATTCAACCAGAATTCGCCAGGAGCGCAAAGTAGGCATAAGGCAGGCCAGTACAGTCCTGGGAGCTGGATCGCATTTGATCTGCTTTGCGGCTGTTTTCGGCCTAGGTTCTTTGGAAGATATGGACGAATCCGGCGCTGCCCAGCCCTCCGTTGTGCTGTAGTGCGGTGCGCGCGCCTGCTACCTGTCGTTTCCCGGCTGTGCCGCGCAGCTGCAGCGTGAGCTCGGTAATCTGGGCCAGTCCGGTGGCGCCCAGTGGATGGCCCTTGGCCAATAAACCACCGGAGGGATTGACCACGTAGCGGCCGCCGTAGGTATTGTCCCCGTTGGCCACAAAAGCGTTGAGATCCTCGTCCTGGCAAAGGCCCAGGGCCGAGTAGGTCGCCAATTCATTGGTGGTGAAGCAATCGTGTAATTCGATGACATCAATATCTTCCGGTCCCAGACCGGCGTCTTCATAAGCCGCTGTAGCGGCGTCGCGGCTCAGTGCCTGGAACATCACATCCAGAACACTGCCGTTGAAATACTGCTTTTTGTCACTGCACCAGCCTTTGCCAACGAGGCTGACATCACTGCGTACTCCGTGAGTACGGGCGAAGGCTTCATTACACACCACCACTGCCGCAGCGCCACAACTGGGTGGACAGGCATAGAGTTTGCGCAAATTGCGAAATACAGGCGGAGCGGCAAGCACTTCTTCTATGCTCAACGGGTCGCGGAAAATGGCATTTGGATTGTGCTCAGCGTGCTGGCGCGCTTTACAGGTAATCGAGGCGATCGTCTCCTCGCTCACGCCCATTTGTAACATTGCATCCACCTGGGCGGCAAACATGGCTACTGCCGGTGGGGCCTCGCGCTCAGCCTCACTCAGGTTCATGGCGCGTGCTACGGCGTCCTCATGTCGCGCCAGTGGGCTGGTACGATCAGGAAATACCAGATCAATAGCCCCTGGGGTCATCTGCTCAAATCCCACTGCCAGCGCGCAGTCAACAACACCAGATTCCACTGCCTGTGCGGCGAGGGCAAAGGCAGATGAGCCGCTGGCACAGTTGTTGGTGACGTTGAAAATAGGGATGCCGCTGATATCCACGTGGTACAGGGCGGCCTGGCCAGCGCAGCTATCGCCATAGACATATCCGGCATAGGCCTGTTCTACCAGTCCGTAGCTGATGCCCGCATCTTCAAGCGCCATTCTGGACGCGTTCTGGCCCATAATGTCATAGGGATCTGATTGCCCCGGCTTCTTGAAGGGCACCATGCCCACGCCGGCGATTACGACTTTGTTGTTCATGCTAGTTACCCGCAGCCATTCATTGGTTTCAGTATGCGGATACTGTAGTCGTTACGGCTGTCTGTTTCTTGGCTTATCACGAAAAGCACTTGTCCCTGCATATGCTTCGATAAGAGGCGCTCGCCGCCTACTCTATGTTCCAGCAAACAGGCCTATGTGCCTTCATCCCACAGAGCAACCAGGCCTTTGGCGGTGCCGACGTATGCGGTGCCATCGGGCCCCAGGGTGAGCGGTGCCCAATTATTATCAAATGCACGGCCGATGCCGGTCAGTACCTTGAATTGTGTGGCACCGGTGGCGTAGTCCAGTGCCGTGAAATACCAGGCAACCTGACCGTCAGCCTGTTTTTCAAACGTATAAAAATAAGCCAGGCCGTTGCCAGCGGAAAATTTCGGTACCACCGAGGGGGAAGCTTCTGGCGAGTGCCACACCACGTCACAGCCGCTGTCATCCTCGCGTATATCGATACGCATGATGCCGCCAGCAGTGTGCTCCCAGTCTTCTTGCTGGTAAGCACTGGTATACCCGGCATTGTTTTCGATCAGGATGGAGCGATTAAAGGCCACCATAGAGTTATCCGTTACCGAGTGTCCGCTTTCGAAAAGCGGCACTGCGCAAACCTGCCTGGGCCCCTGGTGATCCTGTTGACGATGGTAAACAACCAGGTTAATACGGCCATCGGCATTATCGGTGACCGTGACATAATTCTCGCCAATCAGCGTGGGTGTGGTGCCGCTGCCCTGGTTGATAGTGCCCACCTTGCGGCTGGTACCGCGATCATAGGCTTCCCTCCAGCCGGATTTCGGTGCCCCCGACTGATCAGCATAAAAGCGGTACATGGCGTGGTCGGAAACAATGTAGACACCGTCTTGCGCTACCGAAAACCCGTTTTGTATCTCTTCTTTATCCAGCTGTGTCGCCAGCACCTGTCCCGTTTCCGGGTTCAAAGTGCCCAGTCGCCCACGGCGCGTTACCCACCATATCAAACCGGCGTGGTCAGGCATTACGGCGGTTATCGGGTCGCATTCACCGTCGGGATTCCAGTTGATCGGTGTGGTGCAGTCGTGGGGCACGTAGCTGCTGAGATCCCATGAGTCCTGCAGAGCAAAGCTCCAGTTACCGCTGCTGTCCTGTTGGTGGCTGATACGGCGAATGGTCTGGTCGCTGGCAGCCATGACCACCCGGTCTTTGTCGTCGAGGTAAAAGTAGGCACTCGAACTGTCTTCCATGATGTAACTTTTGTCACGATGAATCAGGGCGTCGTAGGTAGATGGCCTGATCGGCAGTTTATATTCTGCCAGCAGGCGCAGGCTGCGCGGTTCGATGAGGTGTAGGCGAAAGCCAGTCATGGCGGCACATAATGCCACCAGGCGGTGCTGTGCATCAAAGGTGAGCGTGGCGCACTGGCCGCCCGGAGCACCGGTGATGCCAACGCGTGAGCGCATCTGGACGTTGTTGCCCAGTGGGCCTCCACCCGGGTGTACGTCGGAGCTGTAGCCGTCCGCATGCATGGCATTGAGCCCTTGCTGTGCCATAAATGGATGGGGAGGAATGGCAACGTCAATGGGTTGTGGGCTAGCTGGTGCGCCAATAAAGGCGGGTGCAGAAGCACTTTCACCAACAATGGGTTTTGGCTCCAGCGGTTCTCCGCAGGCGACAATCAATACGGCTGTTGCAAAGACTAGCAGTGCTCGATACAGGTTCATGGCGATGACTCATGTTACGTTTTCGCGCCATCATAGGCACTGGCCTAGCGCAGTCAATCGCAACTGCCTGATAAGCGCTGACTGGTCTAGCATAACCGACTACATGAAGACTTGCAGGGCGCCCAGCAGCACCGCATAGCGCGTTGCCTTGCCTATGGCGGTCAGCAGCAGGAAAAGGCTAAAGCGCACGCGCATCATTCCGGCGATAAAAGTCAGTGCATCACCGCCTATGGGCAGCCACGCCAGGAGCAGCGACCAGACGCCGAATTTCTGGAACCATTTCTGTGCCAGTTGCAGATTCTTTTCCTTGAAAGGAAACCAGCGTCGATCCTGGAAGTGCAACAGGTAGCGGCCCAGTACCCAGTTCACTGCTGAGCCCAGCGTGTTGCCAGCGCTGGCCCATAACCACAGGTGCAGAGGGTCGTACCCGGCTGCCATCAGGCTGGCGAACAGAATCTCGGAATAGGCGGGGACCAGCGTGGCGGCGAGAAACGCGCTGAAAAAAAGGCCCAGATACGCTTCCATATCAACAGTAGCCCAGGGCGCCAGCTGTCACGAGGCAACGCGCTCGCCGCTGCGTGATGCCCTGTGCACCAGACTGTGGAACAGTTGCTGTTGCACGCGACTTTGTGGCATGTACTCCGGGTGCCACTGTACGCCGACAAAATACGCCTGCGTCTGGCGTTCTATTGCTTGTATCACGCCGCTGTGCTCTTGCGCACTCACCATTAACTCGTCGCCCAACTTATTGATGGACTGATCGTGCAGGGCGTTCACCCGACAGGCGGGCGTGTTCAAAATACGCTGCAGCTGGCTTCCAGCTGTCAGGGTAACCGACTTGCGCGGTAACACGCTGCGGATATTCCCCGTACCCTGGCTGTAGAAGTGACCGATATGCTGATGCAGGGATCCACCCAGTGTGACATTCATCAACTGGGCCCCGCGGCAGATTCCAAGAATCGGCAGGTCGTTATACACTGCGTACTGAATCAGGTGCTGCTCCAGCTGGTCACGATCCGGATCGTAGGCCTGCGCCGAATGTGCAGCGAAAATGGTGCGAAAAACAGTCAGCAAAAAGCTTACCAGCCACTCCAGCCAACTGAAGTGTTCGCTCTCTTGCAGTGGTGTTTCATTCTTACGCGGCTCGCCATAGTGAAAGGGATCCACATCAGTGCCGCCACCGATCACGAAGCCATCCAGTCTTTGTGGGTCGCAGGGGCGCGCTGGGGTAATGCGCAGCGGTTTGGCCCCGGCGCGGCGCAGGGCCAACGCCGTCATCAGCCAGGCCATCCTGCCTCCACGGTTCGGCCCCGTCACTCCTATACAAGGCTGTTGTGACATTAGTTACTTCAGGCCTCGAAAAATTTCCGGCTGAGGATGGAGGTCAGGCGGGCGGTCCAACTACTTTTAGGCGCCAGCGAAAACCGGTCGTTACTTTGTCGCCACTCTCCCATCAACTCCTGCAGCAATGCATCATTACCAGCCAGTGTCTCGATATATACCCACTGATTCCACGGGGCTGCAGCGCTCCACCCGGGCACATTGACTTTGCAATCCGGGAGTCGGTAATGAAAGGCCGGGCGACCTTTGATCAAGTTACGCTCATCGTCATTCACTGCATTGAGTACGCGCGGCTGGTCCATTTCACACAGGATGGGCAGTAGATCCAGAGCCCGGTTACGCGTGGGATTGTGTTCCAGGTAGTCATCGATCAGCTGGTCCATGGCCGGTGCATAGCTATTGGCCAGTACCAACTGCATATACTCCTGAGGATACGGGTCGATATACTTGGTCAGGAAGCGCCGGGTGATATCGATGTTGGCAGCTTCGATGATCCAGCTGTGCAACAGCAGGAATGCCTGTATGTAGCGGGTCAGGGTGGCGGCATCGCGGGCAGGCAGGGAAGGGTTGATATGCAGGCCAAAGGCATAAATAAGCGAGTGTTGGGTGCCTTCCGCCCCGATGGAGTTTAGCGTTTCGATCAGGTCGTCAAGAACTTTCAGGTTGTTGAAGGGGAGGGGCTCGGTGATCACTTCGCAGGGCACCAGCATACGGCTGGCATTGTCGATATTGGCTTCGATTTCGTGAGCAATACTGCCGGGCGAGAACGCCACACCCAGCTGCTCCAGCCACTTGCGGTATTTTACCGATTTGAGGATGTCCGCGTCGCGCTCGATCTTGAGTTTACCGATACGCGAATTCAGCAGCAGTGCCTCGAACGGGCTTTTGATATCCAATTCGCCACCCAGGCTTTGCTGCAACGCCTCTGCGGTTTGCAGTATGGGTAGATTGCCAAATTCAAATTCAAAACCCGCCTTACGCACCATTCCCTGGTCGTCATAAAGTCGGGGCGGTAGTAAATAGCGTGCACTCATAGTTACGACCTCCCAAGTCCAGTACGAGAGTGTACTGAATTCCACACAGGAATGCTGTTGGGTTGCTTGGCAGATGTCAGAGCCTGTGCGAGGATGATCCGCACAATAGTAAAAATACAGGTGAATTATGCGCTGGTGCAGAGCACTGTTGCTGTTTGGTGTGACAATGCTGTTGGCGCCCGCGGCGTTGGCGGAGACCTTTGATCAGCAAGTCGAAGCTGTGGTCAGGCCGCTGGCCAACGGTTTGTCAGCCGTGGTGTTCTATAAGGTTGACCTGTTCGGTCAGGCTTTCCCGTTGATTGTATTGTGGCTGGCAATTGCTGCCGTATTTTTTACGCTCTACATGGGCTTTATCAATATCCGCGGTTTTGGCCTGGCCATCCGTCATGTGCGTGGGCATTACCACAACCCCGCGGCCAATGGCGAAATCTCCCATTTTCAGGCGGTAGCCACCGCGGTGTCCGGCACCGTTGGCATCGGTAATATCGGCGGTGTCGCTGTGGCGATTGTCATCGGTGGCCCCGGCGCAGCTTTCTGGCTGGTGGTTGCCGGTTTTCTCTCTATGTCCACCAAGTTGGTGGAGTGTACCCTGGGGGTCAAATACCGCCGCTACAACGATGATGGTTCTGTGTCCGGTGGCCCCATGTACTATCTGGAGCACTACCTGAGCTCACGCGGTGCACCCCGCCTGGGTAAGTTTTTGGGGGGGTTCTATGCCCTGGCGCTGGTCATCGGCTGCTTTGGTATCGGCAATATGTTTCAGTCGAACCAGGCCTATGTGCAGTTTGTCACTATCACCGGCGGTGAGCAGAGTTTCTTTGCTGACAGGGGCTGGTTGTTTGGTTTGTGTATAGCCGCCGCCGTGGGCGTAGTGATTATTGGCGGTATCAAATCCATTGCCCGGGTAGCGGCGCATATCGTACCGTTTATGGGGGTCCTGTATTGCGTCTGCGCGGTGATTATTATCGCCATGAGTGCCGAGCACGTGCCCGCGGCATTGCGCCTGATTATCGGTGGGGCCTTCAGTGCCCAGAGCGTCACCGGCGGTATGGTAGGAGCTCTTATCGTCGGCTTTCAGCGTGCATTGTTCTCCAACGAAGCGGGTATTGGTTCCGCTTCTATCGCGCACTCTGCGGTGCAGACAGATGAACCCGCATCGGAAGGGCTGGTGTCGCTGCTCGAGCCGTTTATCGATACCGTGGTGATATGCAGCCTGAGTTCGCTGGTGATTGTAACCACAGCATACCCCAATGGACTGATGGATGATGGTTTGGAAGGTATTGCGCTCACCTCTGCGGCGTTTGCGCACCACATCAGCTGGGCACCTTACCCCCTGGCCATCGCAGCCCTGCTATTTGCCTTCTCCACCAGTATTTCCTGGTCCTACTACGGACTGAAGGGCTGGACTTATCTGTTTGGCGAGGGGCGCTTTACACAAATACTATTCAAGGCGATATTCTGTGGTTTTATTGCCCTGGGTTGCATGATACAGCTCAGCGCAGTATTGGATTTTTCCGACGCCATGGTGTTTCTGATCGCCGTACCCAACATTCTCGGTCTGTATTTGTTCGCGCCAGAGGTTAAGCGCGAAGTGCAGAGTTATATGCGGCGGCTGCGGGCGGGCGAGGTACACGTCAATATCAAGGACTGAATTAACCCTTCAATAGGGCTTGTCACCGTCTATAGTGATTCTTTCCATGCGTCGATGTGCCGGGAAATAATCGTTGACCGGCTTGTGTTGGGTACTGCGGTTGTCCCAGATAGCAATGCTGTGTGCTTGCCATTGAAAGCGACAGGTGTATTCCACCGTAGTGATATGCGCAAATAGCATATTCAGCAAAGCTTCGCTCTCTGCCGGCCGCAAGCCCTCAATATGCGTGGTGAACAGCGAGTTCACAAATATTACTTTCTTCCTGGTCTCAGGGTGAATGCGAATTACCGGGTGGCGCACCGGTGGATGGCTTGCCACTGCCTCTTGCAGACGTTCCCCTCCGCCAGGTTCTGCCAGGCTCTCTTTGAAGCCGTGAGCGAAGTCGTGCACTGCGGTCAGGCTACCAAGGAATTTCTGCATAGGGGACGACAGGCCGTCGTAGGCTGCGGTCATGCTGGACCACAGGGTGTCGCCTCCTTTGGGCGGGGTGATTACGGACTTGAGCACAGTGCCCATGGGAGGATGTTCGCGGAAGGTCATGTCCGAATGCCACGCCTCGATTTTTGTCGGCTTTTCCGCGGTGCTCTCCAGTATGGTGATTTCCGGGAAGCCCGCTATTGTGGCGTAGGCGGGATGGGTCTGCAGCGGACCGAACGACAGTGCCAGAGCTTTTTGCCGCGCGGAGCTGATATCCTGCTCGCGGAAAAATATTACCTCGTATTCATTGAGCAGTTTGCGTATGCGCAGGGTATTTTCCTGGTTCAGCTCCTGTGACAGATCCAGGCCATGGATTTCGGCACCCAGCGCCCCGGCCATTGGTTTGATTTCCAGCATGATTAGATCCGGCTATTCAGATGCGCGTAAGTCTAGCACCTGCAAATCTTGTGACCAGATGCAAAGGGCAGATTTTATCGCGGCTTGCACTGCCCTAATGACTGTCCTGTTCGGCGGGTAGGCTTACACTGAGCAGCAGGCCGTGGCCGGTATTACTGGCGTTAATCTTGCCACCGTGCCGCTCGATAGCGCGCCGTGCGATAGCAAGCCCCAGGCCATAGCCGCCGGATTCACGCGTACGTGCAGTGTCCACGCGATAGAATTCGCCGAAAATATGTGCCAGTTCCTCATCCGGTACACCGGGCCCCTGGTCTTCCACTGTCACCAAAAAATATTCGCCTTGTTGGCGCAAGTGGATGCTTACCCGGGTATTCTCATCAGTGTGGCGCAACGCATTGCGCAAGATGTTATCGAAGCTTTTGTGCAACAGGTCAGCACTGCTGGCGACCACCGCCTGCTCTATATCACTGTCAAAGCTTACCTGTTTGTGCATCGTCTGACCCTCAAAATTGGCGTCCGCGCCAAGCTGTCGCAGTAGCTGTGCCAGGTCGATATGGGTATCCAGGGTGATATTGGTTGTTTGCGAGGACAGCAACTGTTCTATCAGTTCGTCCAGTCGCTCGGTCTCATGTTCGATGCGCCGCAAGTGAGTGAGAAGATTCTGCGGGTCGTCTTCAGCCAGTGCCAACGCTACTCTCAGGCGCGCCAGAGGTGAACGCAATTCATGGGACACATCGCCCAGCAGGCGTCGCTGTGCGTCAATGCGTTGCTGCAGTTGCGCTGCCATACTATTGAAATCGCGCGCCAGTTCATCGGTTTCGTCACCGCCACGATCGCGTACTTTAATACGGGTGTCCAGCGCGCCGCCGGCCAGCCTGCGTGAAGCGGATTGCAGTTTCTTGAGACGGTTGGTCATAAGGCGCGACAGTCCGAAACAGACCAGTCCGCTGATGACCACTGCCAGGCTAATACGTAGCCACAAATTACCCCCCAGAGCCTGCAGCAGGCCTGTGGTCGATTTGGGAAACGCAAACACAGCGTTCAATTGGCCCACCGGTTGACGGTGAATAGTATGGGCCAGGAAGTGCTCTCCCGAGATGTCTGCGAGTGCCCTGCGCCGGCCTGGTCGCAGCTGTGCAGCTGTTCCAGCAACCGCGTTGGGTACTTCGCGCGCATACAAGTCGCTACCGTCTACCTGTAGCAGGTAGATGTCTATGTTGTGCTCGCGTTTGATGCGCACAAGTAATTCACGCAATTCTTCCTCGGGCAAATGCTGCAGGTTATACAGGGTGCGCAACACGAAGCGCCTGGGTGGTCCAGGGTGGCGCTGGCCTTCGCGCTGGAAATTTTCTGCGCGGTTCTCCGGGCGGCTGTCGAAATACTGACTGCTTAGCATCCAACTGCCGAGGATAGCCGTGGTTACCAGCCAGAAACCGAAAAATATCTTGATAAACAGATTGCCGCGCAGGGTCATGGCTTAATTATCGCTGCTATTGACGGTGAATTGGTAGCCTACGCCACGCACGCTGATAATCAGGTTCTCACCACCACCGGTTGCCAGTTTCTTGCGGATTTTGCTGACATGCACATCAATACTGCGATCGTAGGCCGACAGGGCACGCCCCAGTGCTTGTTGACTGAGTGCTTCCTTCTCCACCACCGTGCCAGCCTGTTGCATTAAGGCCTGCAATACGTTGAATTCGGCGCTGGTCAAATGCAGGTCTACGCCGGCGTGGCTGGCATTGCGCTGGGCAGGGTTGATGATCACCTCGCCTACCTGTAGCGGGCCTTTAGCCTGTTCCTGTGAGGATAGTTGTGCCCGGCGCAATATCGCACGCAGCCGCGCCGCGAGCTCGCGCGGGTTACAGGGTTTGGGCAGGTAATCATCCGCCCCCATTTCCAGCCCGACGATGCGGTCGGTTGCTTCACCGCGGGCGGTAAGCATCAGCACAGGGGTGTCGCTGAAGCCGCGTAATTGGCGCAGCACATCGAGCCCCTGAAGTCCGGGTAGCATTATATCCAGTACGATTGCATCGTAAGAGTGCTGTCGACAGTGTTCCACAGCGACTGCGCCGTCGTGTACTGCGCTCGAGCGGAAGCCCTCCAGGTGCAGAAAGTCAGCAAGCAGTGTGCACAGCTCCCTGTCGTCATCGATAATCAGGATATGGGCGCTCATTGCGCTGTCTCTGCAGTGTAGAGACTGTAGTGTGGAGAAGACGGGATGCAATGTCACCCGAACTTAACCCGGGTGCGTATTTCTTAACAATTTTTTACACAGGGAAAAACATTGCGCCATCCTTGCCGGCGAGTGCCTGGATGGGTTGTCAGCCGTGGTGTTGGTGCGCTTTCTCGCTCTGCCCCTGTGCGCCGTGACTGGCGTGGTTGCCATGCGCAGCCGTCTGGTAGAGTGTCCACGCGCCGGAGATAAGCAGTAGTACGGCAATTACCAGTTTAAGACCGCGGCGGCGCAAAAACCCTTGCAGGCGATCGGCCCCCAGGCTCGTGGCCAGCATGGCTGGCAGGGTGCCGAGACCGAAACACAGCATCATCAGGGCCGATGCCGCAGCACTTTGTGCCGTTGCCGCCCAGGCCAGGCTGCTGTAGATCAGTCCGCATGGCATCAGGCCCCAACACAGTCCCAGGGCAAACCCCTGGCGCCAGTGCCGTACCGGCAGCCAGCGTGAGCTGAGTTTCTGTACCGGTTGCCACAACACCGCACCGGCGCGCTCCAGTCGGGCCATACCGTGCCACCAGCCGGCGATAGATAAACCCATGCCGATCAGTAGCACGCCTGCCAGGTAACGCAGCCCCAGGGTCCAGGCGCTGATATCGATGCTGCCAGCCGCGAAACCCAGCAGGGCGCCCAGCGCGGTATAGCTGGCGATGCGTCCACCGTGATAGGAGAGGGTGACGGCGCTGTTACGCTGGCCGCCGAGGTTAAGCGCAGCGGCAATCCCGCCGCACATGCCCAGGCAATGTCCGGCGCCGGCCAATCCCAGGGCGAAGGCACTGCCCAGTTGGGTGAGTTCAATCAAGGTTTGTTGTCCGTGTCAGTGTCTTGTTCGATCTTGTCGGTCGTTGCGGGTGGATCATCATCCGCCAAAATGCGCCAGGCTTCCTTGTCCAGGTCGTCGTACTGGCCGTTGTCGATGGCCCACAGCAGCAGCTTGATGGCGATGACACAAAACACCAGTGCGATAGGAATCAATAGATACAGACTGTCCACTTACTGTTGCTCTCTACCTTGGGAAGCGTCTATTTAACCGCAGGGAATTAATCACTACCAGCAGAGAACTCAGTGACATGCCGATGGCCGCGGCCCACGGTGGAACGAAACCCGCTGCGGCCAGCGGAATAGCGCAAAGATTGTAGGCCAGGGCCCAGGCAAAATTTTGCAGGATAATACGGCGGCATTGGCGTGCTTTGTGCCAGGTGCTGATGATAGCGCCAAGGTCGCCGCCCACAATAACAAAATCAGCCTGGGTGCGGGCCAGGTCAGTGGCGCCAGCCACCGCGAAAGAGGCGTCGGCCAGGCCCAGTACCGGCGCATCATTCAGACCGTCGCCCACCATGCTGACGATCGCTCCTCTGGCCTGCAGCTCACGCACACGGGCCATTTTTTCCTGCGGCTGCATCCCGTAGTTTACCTCGGTGATGCCCAGCTGACGGGCCAGTAAGGGGCCCTGTTGCGAACTGTCACCGGTCAGTAATTCCACCGCAAGGCCGGCACGGATGGCCTCATCAATCACCGCTGGTGCCTCAACACGGGTGCGGTCACTCAGTCCTATCCAGGCCAGGGGTATTTGATCCTGGCACAGCGCAATCCAGTAGAGATCGGTGTCGGGCGCAGGTGCCAGCGCGTGGGACAGTTCACGGCAGTACGCTTCGCTACCCATGCGATAGATACTGCTGTTATGCCTGCCTTGTACGCCGGCGCCAACCTGATAGCTGATAGCGGAAAAGTCCCCGGCTGCACTGATCTCTGAAAATGCCTTGGCTATCGGATGTGTAGCGTACTGCTGTAGTGCAGCCGCGATGCGCAATATGCGCGGTTCATCCTCTTGCCCCAGCGGGATTACTCGCGCCACGGCCAGCGTTCCCTCGGTCAAGGTGCCGGTTTTATCGAATACCAGGTGCGTGGCACGAGCCAGAGCTTCCAGAGCGTTCTCTGTGCGCACTATGACGCCGCTGGCGCGCAGTGCGCTGGCGGCACTGGTCAAGGCAGCCGGCGTCGCCAGGGCCAGGGCACAGGGACAACTTATCACCAGTACCGAAAGCGTCACCCACAATGCCTGCTGTGGATCAATCTGGTACCACACCAGGCCAGTGGCTGAGGTGACGACAAGTATCCCGGCTACAAACCAGGAGGCGATACGGTCCGCCAATTTTGCCAGGCGTGGCTTTTCTGTTTGGGCCTGCTCCACCGAGCGCTGCAGCGCGGCCAGCCGGCTATCGCGATAGGAGCCGCACACCTGCGCTTCCACTGCCGCCTCGACATTGACCGTTCCGGCGTACACGGTATCGCCCGGGGCAACACTGCGCGGGAGGTGCTCACCATTGAAAGTGTCTTCGTTTACCGCACTCTCTCCGGCCATTACCAGGCCATCCACGGGTATGGTGTCTCCAGCCTTTAGCAGTACCCGGTCCCCATCCTGTAGTTGCATACGTGGTATAGACTGCCACTGCCCCTCACGCTGTGCGCTGACGGCAGCGGGCAGTGTGCTTTGCGCATCGAACCAGGTAAGTGTGTGGCGCTGTCGCACCCGGTGCTCCAGAAAGCGGCCCAGCAGCAGGAAAAAGGTAAACATCACCACTGAGTCAAAATACACCTGCCCGGTCCCGCTGAATGTGGCCCAGGCACTTGCGCCCCAGGCCAGCCCAATAGCCAGGGCGACCGGCAGGTCCATTACCAGGCTGCCCTGTTTCAGGTGGCGCCAGGCGGCGCTGAAGAACGGTCTGGCAGAATAGAACACGATGAAGCTGGCCACTATCAGGCTGACTCCGCGCAGCAGTCCCTGGTAGCGTAAATCAATCCCTTGAATGTCGCCCGCGTGCAGGGCGATGGCAAACATGCCTACCTGCATCATGCCCAGTCCCGCAACGCCCAGGCGGCGCAATTCAATGCGGTACTCCTGTTCCATCTGCTGCCGCTGGATATTGGCCTGGAACGGACGCGGTCGGTAGCCGAGTGTCTCCACCCGGGCGAAAATTTCGCTGAGCGGGAGAACGGACGGATCGTAGCGTATATCCAGTCTGGATTGCTGCAGATTCACCAGTGCGCGCTGCACACCGGGCAGGCGTGACAGGGACTGCTCGATCAACCAGGTGCAGGCCGCACAGGTGATGCCGCCCAGTAATAAACGCGCGCTGCGCGTGGCGTCATCGTGTGGTTCGGTGAATGTGGCGGCAAGTTCCGGGTCATCGTAGATCAGGTACTGTTCAGGTGTTGCCGCCGCTTCAGGACTGGGTCGCTCGTTGTATGCGGTGCGCTGCTGGTAGAAATTTCCCAGACCACTGCCTGCGATCATACTGGCTACAGCGCGACACCCGGGACAGCACATGGGGCGTAATTCCCCGGCAATCTCGATGTCCAGCGTTAATCCAGCGGGAACCTGCTCCCCGCAGTGATAGCAAACGCTGTCAGGTGTCAGTGAGGATGGGTCAGTGGAGGAGGGCATCGCCGAAATCGCCGGCCGTTACCGAGCCGTCCAGGCGCCATCCCTCAGGCTCACGCAGTTCCAGCGTCCAGTGCCAGCGGGGCGCCACCGTATGCTGCAGTCGCCCCTGGTATTGACCGGGAGCGCTGCGTATTAACACGACGGAAAAGTCCCGGTCAGCTTCCAGTGGGTGCGACAGTAGCAAATGCAGTTCGTGGGCAGTGGGCGATCCGGTAAGCGACACCACAACAGTCTCGCCAGTAACATTTAGAGTGGCATCTAATCCCAGTGCCTGCGCGCGCTGTTTCTTTTCCAATTGCCGATTGATGGCCAGGCCGGTCTTATAGTACTCATCGACCACCAGGTCGTCTGCGTGACGGTGGGCGATGTACCAGGTACTGAGTCCTGCGACGACCACACTGGCAGGCAGCATGATTATGAACCAGGGCCAGAATTGACGGTACCAGGGCTCAGTGTCCTCGCGGGGCAGGTGGTTAGTCATAGCAGTCAATTGCCTTAAAGTGGCTTAATAAAGCGTGATTCGGAAAGCACCTGCAGGGATGGCATGTCTGTTGCCACGGCGCGAAAATCCAACTCAGAACTGGGTTTTTCCAGGGCTTCTGGACGAGCGCGGACGCGTATATTGATAGTGCGAATTTCACCACCATTTAGCGTGTGCATAATCTCGCCAATGATGGTGGCGCCCTCTATACCTGAAATGCTGATGGCAAACTCATGCATATTGGTGTCCATGTTCACCAGTTGCAGAGTATAGATATTGTCAATTGCGCCACTGTCTGTGGTGACATAGAGCTGATTGCGATCGCGAATAATAGTGAGCTCCAGAGGAATACGCGACAGCATATTATACGAGAACACGCCTACCATCAGCAGCAACACGACGACATAGCCGATAATCCGGGGGCGCAGCCAGTGCGTGGTGCCGCCCTCCAGCTGGTGCTCGCTGGTGTAGCGGATCAGGCCACGGGGGTATTCCATTTTGTCCATCACCGAATCGCAGGCGTCCACACACAGGGCACAGCCTATGCACTCATATTGCAGGCCATTGCGGATGTCGATTCCCGTGGGGCATACCTGAACGCACAGTTCACAGTCTACGCACTCGCCCAGCCCCAACTCCGCAGGGACGGCGTCGCGCTTGCGTGATCCCCTGGGGTCTCCACGTTTTTTGTCGTAGGACACGATCAAGGTATCCTGATCGAACATCACGGACTGGAAGCGCGCGTAGGGGCACATGTACATGCACACTTGCTCGCGCAACCAGCCGGCGTTGATGTAGGTCGCTACGGTAAAGAAAATAATCCAGAACAAGGCCCAGCCCGAGACTTCAAAAGACGTAAGCGCAAACAGTAGATCCTTGATCGGGTAAAAATAACCGACAAAGGTAAATCCGGTGACAAAGCCAACGAATAACCAGGAACCGTGCTTGCCGACTTTTCTTGCCAACTTTTCAATAGACCATTGCGCCTTGTCCAACTTGATACGCTGGTTGCGGCTGCCCTCGGTTTTCTGTTCCAGCCACATGAAAATACTGGTCCATACCGTTTGTGGGCAAGTGTAACCACACCAGATACGGCCGGCGAAGGTGGTGACAGCGAACAGCGCAAATGCTGAAATAATCAACAAAAAAGCCAGCATGGGGAAGTCCTGCGGCCAGAACGTCAGACCCAGGATATGGAATTTACGTGCGGGTAAATCAAACAACACAGCCTGCTGACCAGCCAAGCTAAACCAGGGTACTAGCAAGTAGCCCAGCAGTAAGGGCCAACCGGTGTACAGGCGTAAACGCTGGAAATATCCCTCGATTTTACGGGTGTAAATTTTCTCCCGACGCTGGTAGAGGTCTATCTCGCCGACCTCGGAAGGCGCGACTTCCTGAAGGTCAATCAGATCCTGGTCAGCCATGATCCTGTCCCGTGGGAATAAGGTAAAACGAAAGGGCGGGGCCTCCCTCCATGGAGGCCCGCAGGTTTCTAAGCTTACGGATCTATTGGCTCAAACCGTAAACATAGGCGGTGAGAATATGAATTTTGTCCTCGCCCAGCATATTCTCAAGGGCAGGCATCACCCCGTTGCGCCCGGCGCGAATGCTGTGGCTGACCTGCTCAGGGTTGCCACCATATAGCCAGATGCCGTTCTTCAGGTTTGGTGCACCCAGCGCAGGGTTACCGGTGGCATCGGCACCGTGACAGGCAACGCAATAGGTCTGGTATACCGTTTCACCCGCTGCGGCGTGCTCATCATTGGTGCTGCGCCCATTAATAGACATTACATACGCAGTGACGTCTTCAACGCCCTTGTCGCCAATGATAGTGCCCCAGGCCGGCATTGCGGCCTGACGGCCTTTGGTAATTGAGTGCTTGATAGCATCCGGAGTTCCGCCGAATATCCAGTCACCATCGGTCAGGTTGGGGAAGCCATAACTGCCCTTGGCATCCGCGCCGTGGCACTGTGCGCAGTTGTTGGAGAACATGCGTGTACCCATTTTACGGACCGCCGGATCGACGGCAATTTCCTCAATGGGCAGGGCCATGTAGCGGTCACGCATGGCGCGAAATTTCTCATCGGCGGCGGCCACCTTTCGATCGTGCTGGTCTATCTGGGTCCAGCCCAGAACACCGGGGAAATTGCCCATGCCCGGGTAAAGGATCAGGTAACCCACACCCCATACAATGGTGAGTACAAACATATAAAACCACCAGGCCGGTAGTGGGTTGTCCAACTCTTGAATTCCATCGTATTCGTGGCCGGTAGTGTTGTCTGTGGCCCGCTTCTCGCCCTTGCGGTTGGCAAACAGGATCCAGGTAATCCCCACGAAAGTGATAGACGTGAGAATAATAATCCACATACTCCAGAAACTAGCCATTCTTTACTTCCTCCTGAATGGTGCGTTGATTCAGCTCTTCATCTGCAAATGGCAGGTTCGCAGCTTCATCAAAAGTTTTTTTTCGTTTGCTGCTATAGGCCCAGAAACACATGCCGATGAAGGTGATCATCAGGAACAGGGTGCTGAGACCTCTCAGGTCGTTAATATCCATAATCGTTACCTAGCGCTTGGATTGCAGCAGGATGCCCAATTGTTGCAGGTAGGCAACCAGGGCGTCGATTTCTTTCTTGCCAGTCACTGCAGGACCAGCACCGGCGATGTCGTCATCGGTGTAGGGCACGCCAACCATGCGCAGTCGGGCCATCTTGGTGCCGGTGATATTGGCCTTGATTTCATTCTCGAACAACCACGGGAAAGCCGGCATGTTTGACTCGGGCACCACGTCTCGCGGGTTGTACAGGTGTGCACGGTGCCAGTCGTCGCTGTAACGCTTACCTACGCGTGCCAGATCCGGTCCGGTGCGCTTCGAACCCCAGAGAAATGGGTGGTTATAAACAGATTCACCGGCTACCGAGTAATGTCCATAGCGTTCTGTCTCGGCACGCAGTGGGCGAATCATTTGTGAGTGACAGGTATTACAGCCCTCACGGATGTAGATGTCACGGCCCTCCAGTTCTAGTGCCGGTAGCGGCATGAGTCCGGCTATGGGCTCGTTGGTTTCCTTGTCAAACATCAGCGGAACCAGTTCTACCAGTGTTCCGAAACTCAGCGCGACAATGGTCAGTATAATCATCAGGCCAACATTCTTTTCAACCACATCATGTTTCATGTTCCGCTCCTTATGCCGCGCTGGCTGCAGCCGGGGCCGGTTGCGACACTACGTCGCTCCGGCTGGTCATATACAGGTTGTAGGCCATTATCAGCATGCCGGAAAAGAAGATAGCGCCACCGATGACCCGTACCACGTAACCCGCGTAACTGGCCTCTAACGACTCGACGAAACTGTAGGTCAGGGTGCCGTCCTGGTTATAGGCGCGCCACATCAGGCCCTGCAGAATGCCGTTGACCCACATGGAGGCGATATACAACACGGTGCCTATAGTGGCCATCCAGAAGTGGGTGTTAATCAGATCTGTACTGTACATTCGCTCCTTGCCGAAAAGGATGGGTATCAGGTGATACAGGCAACCGATGCTAATCATTGCCACCCAGCCCAGTGCGCCGGAGTGCACGTGACCGATGGTCCAGTCGGTGTAGTGAGACAGTGCGTTAACTGTTTTGATCGCCATCATTGGCCCTTCAAAGGTAGACATGCCGTAGAACGACAGACTGACCACCATGAAGCGCAGGATAGGGTCAGTGCGCAATTTATGCCAGGCACCAGACAGGGTCATCATGCCGTTGATCATGCCGCCCCAGGAGGGTGCCAGCAAAATAATAGACATGACCATGCCCAGGCTCTGGGCCCAGTCGGGCAGGGCTGTGTAGTGCAGGTGATGAGGGCCTGCCCAGATGTAAACCGCTACCAGTGCCCAGAAGTGCACGATACTCAAACGATAGGAATAAACCGGGCGTTCCGCCTGCTTGGGTACAAAGTAATACATCATGCCGAGGAAGCCGGCAGTGAGGAAGAAGCCCACCGCGTTGTGTCCATACCACCACTGCACCATGGCGTCCACGGTGCCGGCGTAGATAGAGTAGGACTTGGTCATGGAGACCGGTATCGCCAGGCTGTTGATGATGTGCAGAATCGCTACTGCCAGGATAAATGCGCCCAGGAACCAATTGGCCACATAGATGTGGCTGGTTTTACGCTTCATGATGGTGCCGAAGAATACGATCGCATACAGAATCCAAACCACGGCGATCAGTATATCGATAGGCCACTCGAGCTCGGCGTATTCTTTGGAGCTGGTCATGCCTAAGGGCAGGGTCACGGCCGCCGCTACAATGACCAGTTGCCAGCCCCAGAAGGTAATGGCAGCCAGCTTGTCAGAAACCAAGCGCGTCTGGCAGGTGCGCTGGACAATATAGTAGGAGGTGCAAAACAGGGCGCAACCGCCAAAGGCGAAAATCACTGCGTTGGTGTGCAACGGACGCAAGCGACCAAAATGTAAGTAGGGGAGGTCGAAGTTCAATGCGGGCCACGCTAACTGGGCGGCGATAAGTACTCCCACCAGCATCCCGACGATGCCCCACACTACCGTCATCACAGCGAACTGGCGCACCACCTTGTAGTTGTATGTGGGGTGTTCCAGTGCAGAGTTTAGCTCGCTCATGGTTCAGTTCCAGTCAAAAATTACGATACGATAAATTCTAGTATTTTGGTGTTGCTTAATCTGTGAACGCCGGCGCAGCGCCGAAGTCCCATAAAATCACCGACCCCACCATCAGGCAAATCAGGATTACCATCGCGACTCCCATGACTGCACTGGAGAATAGAAAGCCGCGCTCCTCCGGAATATTCATGACAATGGGAATGCCCAGGTACATCAGATACACAGCCCAGCAGACAGCGGCGACGCCCACCAGCATATCCAGCCAGAGCACCGGGTAAAAACCAACCAGCCCTGCGAGGAACAGCGGTGTTGCAGCAAGACCGGCAATGACAATACCGCGACTCACTGTGGACTGGGCACCGTAGGTATCAGACATCCAGTGAATGAAAAAGCCAATGATGCTAACGCAGACAACCATGGTGAGGTAAAACAGAATACAGATCTGGCGCGCACTGGCCTCGGTTAACTTGATGGTTTCACCGTGCTCACCGACAGTCCAGCCCACCTGGGTAGTGCCGTAGTACCAGGCCACGGCAGGTAGTATGGCGAGAAACCAGGGATATAGCACGAGGGTCTTAAAAGAGCTGTCCGGTAGTCCGGCCACGGTTTTCCATTGTGCGTTGGGCCTGGTCAATAAGCCGAAGGTATGTTGAATCATGTGCTGCTGCTCTCCCCAAAAGCTAGGTGCATTTTTATGCGGTGTATTCTAGATCGTCTCGCGTTTACCTTCTTGACTTGAATCAAGGCAGGCAGAAGCAAATTGAGCATTATTTAAGCACTCAAGTTTGCCATCCTGCGTAAACTATCGACATCCAGTATCTCGATTTCTTTATTATCGACCAACAGAATATCCATTTTCTGCATACGGCTGAATACTCTGCTGACGGTTTCCACGGTAAGGCCCAGGTAGTTGCCGATATCAACACGCGACATGGGCAGGCGAAACTGTGTGGAGCTTAGCTTGCGTCGGGCGTTGCGGGTAGAAATGCTCAGCATCAATGAAGCCACCCGTTCATCGGCGGAATTTTTGCTCAGCAGGGTAATCAGTTGTTGGTCCTCGGTGATCTCGCGGCTCATCAACTGGAAGAAATGCCGCTGCAGGTTGGGCATCAGGGTGCTTAATTTTTCCAGTGAGGTGAACGGAATTTCACAAACGGCTACAGTCTCGAGAGCCTTGGCAGAAGATGCGTGGGAGTTGTTACTGATGCCGTCCATACCTAGAATTTCGCCGGGGAAGTAAAAACCGGTGACTTGCTCGCGTCCGTCATCGGTGGTTTTGTAAGCCTTAAGGGTACCGGAGCGCACGGCATACACGGACTGGAAGTCATCCCCCTCGCGATACAGGTGCTGGCTCTTCTGCAGGGGCTTGCTGCGCTGGATAATATCGTCCAGCTGTTGAATGTCGTCACTCTCCAGAGCTAAAGGCAGACAGATACTGTTGAGACGGCAATTGCCACAGCTCACCTGGTATTCGTGGGTACAGGCCTTGAGTGCCGCGTTATCCCCGGTATCCGTTAGATGGATGGTCATAGTAGTTTCCGCAGCGCCTAATCTGACCAGTATAAAACAATTTAGTCCCAGTCTGTAACCGGTTTTTTACGGCTCAAAGCGTGGCGGAAAATCGGGGTGCGGGTTGGTCACCCTGATGTGCGCCCAGGTAGGCGTCGAATGGCATGCAAATATTGCGCAAAAAGGGGCGTCCGCGCTCGGTAATGCGTATTTCTTTATCGCTTAATTCCAGCAAGCGATCATCTATCATAGGGCGCAATTGTTCGAACTCAGCCTGAAAGTGATGTTTGCAATCGATACCAAACTGATAACTGCACTCAGCCAGGTCAAGCTTTAGTTCTGAGATCAAGGTCATGATGACGTGACGGCGTAGCTTATCCTCGCGGGTGACTTTGCAGCCTCGATTGGTGGGGTTGCCACCGCTGTCAATTATCCGGTAATAATCCTGCAGATTACGCTCATTCTGCAGGTAATAATCGCCTATCTGGCTGATCGACGATACACCCAGTCCCAGTAAGTCATCTGCCATGTGCAGGGAGTAGCCCTGAAAATTTCTCTGCAGGCGACCTTCATTCTGCGCCAGCGCCAACTCATCATCGGGCAGAACGTAGTGGTCCATGCCAATGTGCAGGTAACCCGCATCTTGCAGGGTGTGACTGATAATTTGTTGCAGCAGCAGTTTTTCCTCCGGTTCCGGCAAAGTCAGGCGGTCAATCGCGCGCTGACTGGAAAAGCGCTCGGGCAAATGCGCGTAGTTGTAGCAGGCAATGCGGTCCGGGCGCAGGGAAATAACCTTGCGCAGGGTCTCGTCCATGGTAAAACGGTCCTGATGTGGCAGGCCATAGATCAGGTCAAAGCTCAGGGAGCGAAAGCCGTGGGCACGGATGCAATCCACCAGCGGTGCTACCTCATTGTAAGGCTGGATGCGATTGACAGATTTTTGCACCAGAGGATCAAAATCCTGTATGCCCAGGCTGATGCGGTTGAAGCCCACGCCTTTGAGCAGGGCAATGGTCGATGTGTCTACAGTGCGTGGGTCGATCTCGATGGAATACTCGCGATAGCCTTTATCCAATAATCGGAAATGACTGGCCAGCATGTGCATCAGCTCGGTGATTTCCGCGGTGTCCAGGTAGGTTGGTGTGCCGCCACCCCAATGCATCTGGGTAATCGGCCGACGACTGCCGACTATTTGCGATTGCAGGCTGATCTCGCGCTCCAGATGCTGGAGATATTCCCGTGTTACGCCTTTTTCCCGGGTGACGATCTTATTGCATCCACAGTAATAACAAATGTCGTGGCAAAAAGGCAGGTGCAGGTAAAGTGACAGCGGCGCACGCTTGTGGTCGCCATCGTGGGACTGCCAATTCAGGTACTGGTCCAATGGAAAGTCTCCACGGAACTGCGGGGCAGTAGGATAAGAGGTATAGCGTGGCCCTGCGCAGGCGTATTTGGCTGCCAGCTCCATGTCCGCTTGGTGTTCGGGTGAAATAGTGGTGCTTGCTAACAGATCTGGGGGGATGCTTGTCATGTTCCTACAGCTTATTAACTTACCAGAAAGCAACATAGCAAGATGGGCCGGAAGAGCGCTTGATCCAGGTCAAACAGCGTGCTGTAAGTACCTGGATTTCTTGAGCATTCGTCCCTTAGCCCAGGCTGGCCACACTCTTTAACACCAGTCGTACCAATTCGGCCTGACGTGAAACGCCGGTTTTGGCGAAGATGGATTTGAGCTGTGCCCGGGCAGTGTGCGGTGAGACCTGTTGCGTCTCAGATACTGCCGCCAGGCTAAGACCCCGGGCCAGTAGTATGGCCAGGTTGGCCTCGGCGGGAGTGAGCTCAAATAGCTCTCCCAGAATCTGCTGTGATGCGGATTCCCGCAAATCCGGGTCGCTGATAAAGACTGCGGCACAAGGGCTGGACTGGCCCTCATTGCCTTGCGCAGCCGGGACCGGACGAATGACCAGACCAAGATCAGCACGGCCCGCCGATCGCGGCACGCGCAGGGCGCGCACTATGGCAGTGGTGCCTGCTTGCTGTGCCTTGATAATAGTGTCGAGGGCCTGTTGCAGCTCACGGTTGATATCGCGCCCATCAATATGCAGTTGCCGTCCATGCAGACAAAGTCCATTGCCTTCTTCCAGCAGTGCCTTGGCCAGGGCGTTGGTGTTGAGCATACGACCCTGCTCGTCGAGGATAATGGTGGCAACTGACAGCTGGTCAACAGCGCCGGAGTAGACGTCCCGCTCGGAGGTCATGCGCTTGAGCCTGGCGTAGACTTCAATGGCGCGGCGCAGGTGCGGTGTTATTTTCTCCAGCAATGCGCGCTCCTGTGGGCCGAACCGCTGCTCGGAGCGGCGCCGTGAAATACGCAGTCTTGCCAGCATGCCTCCCGGCTCCCGGGTGTCCACCCCAAGGATACGAAATAAGTCGATCGGTTGCAGATAATGCTGATAGTAGTCCGAGGCCACCAATTCGGCATCCGGCAGAATGTCTTCCAGGGCGACAACCTCATCCAATGGCAGATTAATAAAAGGATCCAGAGCAAAAAATTGATCGCGGTAGGCGCTCGCCTCCCAATCACTGGGGTCTGCCAGTAAGCCCTGACCGCGTTGCACATGCGATTCGGGTCGCACGCAGTTGAGTATGGCTCCTCGATCATCGTCAGAGGGTGGGCGCAGTACCAGGGACACTACCTGGGCATCAAGAACCTCACGCAGCAGCGGCAGGGCACTTTGCCAGGGCTGTTCTTCCAGGGCCCCCTGGTATACAAGGCCCAGCAAATGGTCGTAATCCGCCTCGCCATTGGTCATAGTCGTCGGTTAAGTCCTATTTTTCCAGGCTGGCGAGGGTCGCTGTTACCTCTGACAATATCTTTGGTCGGGCGATGCCCCATCCCTGCAGGTAATCGACGCCGATTTCCTTGAGCTTTTCGATGATTTCGTCGTTTTCTACGGATTCCGCTATGGTCTCCTGTCCGAGGAAATGCGCCAGGTCATTTATGGAGCGGGCCATGGCATAGTCATTGCGGTTTTTATGGATGCCGGTAACGAATACGCCATCAATTTTTACATAATCAACGGGTAGTTCGCGCAAGTAATTGTGGCTGGCCAACCCGGTGCCGAAGTCGTCAATGGAGAACTTGCAACCAATATTGCGGAAAGCGCGCACAAAGTCAGCAGCCTTGACCAGGTTGGAAATGGTGCCGGTTTCGGTGATTTCAAAACACAATCGATTAGTGCCTACACCAAATTCTGAAATCTGCTCCAGCAAATAATCCATGAAAGCGTCGTCAGTGACACTGGTTCCGGAAAGGTTGATTGCCAGGTGTGGCACTACTTTCTGTGCATCCATTAACTCGCTGATCCAGCTGAAGGCCTCACGCACCACCCAGCGATCGACCATTGACATAAAGCCATACTTTTCGGCGTTGAGAATAAAATCAGATGGCGATGACAAGCTGCCATCTTTATTTTTCAGGCCAAGTAATAGTTCGAAATGCAGGGTGGTTTCACCATTACCATCGACGGCACTTTTTACAATCGGCTGTGCCCTTAGAACGAAGCGCTCAGTAGCCAGCGCATTTTCCAGGTCTTCGCGGGTGCGTGTTTTTTCCTCGCGGTATTGACCAGCTTCGGCTTGTCGTTCTTCAAATGCTTTAACCTGATTGCGGCCCTGCTCCTTGGCGTGATGCATTGCCGATCGCGCTTGCTCCAGAATTTTCTCCACTTGGCCGCTGTGCTCCAGGATAGGAGCCAAACCAATGGATACAGTGAAGCTGACGTTTTCTCCTTCAATGTCGACACTACTGCTTGCTATGTCTGTGCGAATTTTCTCAGCCATCTGCAGTGCTTCAGCCATATTTCTATCGAGTAACAGAACGGCGAATTCATCGCCCTCGATGCGTGCGGAGGAGTATTTCTTACCGTGTAACTGCGCAAGAAGCTTGGCAAATTCGAGTAATACCTGGTCGCCGTTCAGTCGATCGTAGACCTCGTTCACCAGGCTGAACTGGTCTATGTTGATGAACAGTACGGCGTGCTGTGATTGCCTGGTCATGGCGTGGCGCGAAGCCCGCTGCATCTGGTCCAGGAAGGTCTCGCGATTTATAAGTTTGGTAAGCGAGTCGTGGTTGCGGGCAAAGCTCAGAGTCTTTTGCACATGTTCCAGGGTGTGGTACATGCTCTTGTCGACCACCGACAGCTTGTCCGCTGGCGCCGGGGGTTGAACTCCGCGGCTCAATTGACGGGCCAGTTTAATGGCGCTTAGGTCAGCGACCTTCTGTCCGCGCTCGTTGACAAAGATGTAGCGGTCTTTCTGCTCACTGACCCAGGCCAGTTGCATACGCTTTTTTTGGCCATCCCTGGCGCGGTAGGTCAGCCAGCTGCTCAGGTCCAACTGCTCCACCCGGTTAACCCAGCGGCGCAAGCGGGGTAGGTCTTCAATTTTAGCGCGTAATTCGGCAGCCTCAGGCTTTACTCCGGCAAATTCATCACTGATGGCCGCGGATTCTACTTCGCGCTGGCCGGCAAAAATATCGCGCAGTTCGTCCAGCACTGATTCATAACCGATATTGGTCGGTAAGGCGGCAGAAATCTGTTGTTCCACCATATCGATCAGCGGCTCGGCTTCCAGACCACGCTGCATGATCATGTCTTCCCCAAGGTCGCCCTGTTGCTGCTGTGTCAGCCAGGTACTGAGCAGATCAAGGGTTTTCAGATGCTCCGTCCAGTCTTTGCTGTCGGGGCCTTCCTTGACGTGGGTGAGTATCAATAGATCGCGCCAGCCACTGTCCACCAGGTCCATTAGCACCCGCGGTGCCATAGGTGGTTGCAGGCGTGAACTGATGACTTTTCCCACCGCTTGCTTGGCTTTTTGCAGTTTTTCCTGTCCCTCCTGGGTGCGCACCACGCGCTCAATATTGCGCGACAGGGCACGTTCCTGCTGCGCCGCCAGCTTGTCTATTTTTTCCAGGGCTAACTCGAATACGGAGCTGTCGCTCTCATAGTCCGCGACAATCTCGTCGACAATACCGCTAAT
The DNA here is from genome assembly GCA_024686215.1 of Gammaproteobacteria bacterium. Taxonomy (GTDB): domain Bacteria; phylum Pseudomonadota; class Gammaproteobacteria; order Pseudomonadales; family Halieaceae; genus JAACFI01. The sequence continues at coordinate 37,219 of JAIBDN010000008.1, forward strand.
TCTTCCCTCCAGTGCTTTATTGGGGAAGTTGGCTGATGTTGCCAGTTGTGAAAGCTTGTCTACGACGGTGCGGGCTGAGTGACTGCGATCGACGAAAAAGCGCGGGTCCAGTAAGGCCAGCTTGGCCAGGGGGATTTGCAAGTTGCCCAGAGCGGGTTGCATTTCCGAGCTCACGTCCAGCTGTGATTTGATGGTGCCAAACAGGTTGTCTACCATATCCAGTTGGTCAAGACTCTCGGCGGTAAGGCCGCTGGAGTCTCGCAGGCTGCCGATCTGCTCTTTGTTACTGGCCAGGTATTGGCGCAGTGAGTCGCTTTGCTGTACGTCTGCGCGGACTTGTGAATCCCGCTGCAGGGACCCCAGAGCCCTGGCGATGGCATCGGCATCGGCCAGGCGCCGTTGGTCCAGGTCTGCGCTGGGCACGGTGGCGCCATCCCAGGTGCCGCTCACCGGCACGCCGCTGGCGATATTTTCGCCGTCCGCCATACCCTCTGCTTCACGTTTGAAGTTGAGTGCATCTATTACCGAGCGGTAGAGGTTTTCCGGATTAAAGTGTCCCACCGTCGTGGCCATCTTTTCGCCCAGTTGGCGGTGTGCCTCGTCCAGTGCCGGGCTCTGTGCGTCAGCCGCCAGCTTCTCTATTGGCTTTTCGGCGGGTTTGAGTTTCTGCTGCGCTCGTCGCGCTTGTCTTCTCGTTTTCAGCAGGGAGCCCTTCAGTCGGATTTCTTCCTCCAGGCCGGGATCAACATTGTGTTTTTCCAGCCCCTCATTGATGGGCTCATAGTAATCCTGCAGTTTGCTTATGAAGTGCTTGGCAAAATAATCCAGTATGTGAGAAGTAACATCACGCGGCATTTCGTGCTTTTTCATGGTGGCCTGGAACGCGCGGCATAACTGGCGCACATGAACCGGCAGGCGCACTTTATTGGGATCGGCGTCGATCAGTGTGGCCAGTCGAATCAGCAGAGCTTCCAGTGTGATCTTGTTAAGCTCCTCACCCAGGGTGACCATGCTATCGATGGCCAGGTAGTCCTCAAACTCCTTGATGTCGATGAGATCCAGTTCATCCGCACCTCCAATATTATTTCGCCACAGCTGATCCTCGTCCACCTCAGGCGTCAAGTCCTGGTATAGGGTTTCAATCTGCTCGAGCATATCGCGGATAATTTGCTTGGCGTTGCGCTGTACCTTGACGGACGCCTCGTAGTGCGGGTTTTCGCCCGCTTTGGCCGGCTTGATCCGTGAGGAGAGGTCCAGCAGGTAGCCGGTCAGTTCGCCGAGGAAATGCTGCAGGGTTTTGTCCAGCTGCTCCAGGCTGTAGTCTTTTAGAGCGACTAATAGTTCGGTGTACTGTGCAGTTGCGCCGGTCAGTGGCGTTGCCTTGACCGCGATGCTGGGCGGGGTGGCACTGTCAACGATTTCCCGGTAGCGACGTGCGGTAGCGCCACTGGGATCGGCGAATTCCAGCGTGATGCTGTCGCCAGCTATGCGTGTAAGGGTGACCGGGGATATATCAGGGGGCTGCTTGTAGGAATCCGGGTGGTCCAGTGACAGGGTTGCCACCATGCCCGGTCTCAGGCTGACCTTGCCGCCGGAACTCGGACCCTGCAGCAAACGGCTGCCGCACAACTGCAGGCTGCCGTCCTTTAAGGAGGACAACCCACCGCAAACGCGAATCGAATCTTGCAGATCCAGAGTGGCGGAAAAGGCAAGGTTCTGTGCGAGTGCGTCGGGCATTTCATCTCTGTGAGCAAGTGACAGGGGCTGACCAAGCGTCCTTTATTCTAGCCGATGCCAGGGCGTCCAGTATACCCCGATATTTAGCCTGGACAAACTGGTGACGGCCCTGAAAGAGTGAATGCAGCTAATTTTTCGGCAAGCTGTAGGCAATAATGGCATCGCCAGGTTGGGACCAGCCGTGACCGCCAGCGGCAATCAACACGAATTGCCTGCCACCTTGTGTCGCTCGATAAGTAATAGGCGTGGCATTGCCGGTATACGGCAGTTGCGTGCGCCACAGTTCCTCGCCACTGGCAGCGTCAAATGCCCGGAAATAACTGTCGGTGGTCGCGCCTATAAACAGGAGGCCACCGGCTGTGCTGAGTGGTCCGCCAGTATTGGGTGCGCCTGTTTCCAGCCACAATGGCCAGGGTGCTTGTCCCCGGGTGGTGCCCAATGGCCGGCGCCACAAGATATCGCCACTATCGAGATTGACAGCGGTGAGCGAACCCCAGGGTCTGGGGTTGCAAGGTGCGCCCAGTGGCGAGAGTAAAGGGAAACGTCTCACGCCGTAGGGGCTGCCTGCCATTGGGTAGTGCTCCAGTGGGTAGCCCGCCTGCGGGTTAAGAGTGTCATAGTCTTTGCGCGGCAGTAGTTGCACCACCGAGGCCATGTGCATCTGGTTGACAAACAGAGTGCGTGATCGAGGGTCTATGCTCACACCGCCCCAGTTAATACCACCGGTAGTGGCGGGATACAGCACACTGCCGTCCAGCGTTGGCGGCGTAAAAATACCGTCGGAGCGATAGCGTGCCAGCTCTTTTTGGCAGGCCTTGCGATCAAAATAGGCAAAGCCATCCATATCCTCTTTGCCCAGCCGGGCTGGCAGGTGTAAAGGCGCCGGGTGTGTGGGAAAAGGCTGGGTGGGCGACAGTTGCTCCCCGGGAACACCTTCTTGCGGTACGCGACGCTCCTCGATCGGGTAGAGCGCAGCACCAGTCAGTCGGTCCAGCAGAAAGATGTGGCCCATCTTGGTAGCTTGTGCCAACCCCAGCCGTTTTGCGCCACCATCTGCGGCGGGGATATCCACCAGGGTGGGTTGGGAGGCAACATCATAGTCCCATACATCGTGGTGTACGGTCTGGAAATGCCAGCGCAGGACGCCGTTGGACGCATCCAGTGCGACCACAGAAGACCCGTAGAAGTCGATGCCGTCCCGGTCGCCGCCGTACAGGTCTGGCGCTGGATTACCTGTGGGTACGTAGACCAGTCCGGCCTTGGGATCCCCCGAGATGGGCGCCCAGACATTGGGTGTGCCCAGGTGATAACGCGTGTTGCCCGAGTCGTCGCTATGCCGCTTGCGGTAATCCTCGCTGATCGGTTCCCAGGCCCATATGAGCTCGCCGCTGCGCACATCGAATGCCCTGACGACGCCACTGGGTACGTCGCTGCGTTCATTATCCGGAACCATCGCGCCTACCACGGCCACGTTATCTATGATGTAGGGAGGGGAGGTGGGGTAATACTCCCAGCTGCGCGCTCCATCTATGCCCTCCTTGAGCGCCACCCGGCCGCGCTCACCGAAATCTGCACAGAGCTTGCCGGTGGTAGCGTCCAGGGCGATTAATTGCGCGTCGCGGGTGCCATACAGAATCCTTTTGCTGCAATTATCCTGCTTCCCTGACGGGTCCTGCCACATCGATACACCGCGACAGACAGCGGGATACATCCCACTGCGCTTGTTTTGCACCTGGGGATCGAACACCCAGCGCTGGGCGCCGGTTTCTGCATCCAGCGCGAACACCCGCCCGAACGGCGTGCAGTAATACAGGGTATTGTCGGCCACCAGGGGGGTTACTTGCAGCGAGGTGAATGCCCAGTCCCCGGTGCCATCGGAAAAGTCACCGGAGCGATGCGTCCAGGCCACTTCCAGCTGGCGGACGTTGTCGCGATTGATTTCTTGCAGCGGCGAATAGCGCGCCGCATTTTCGCCGCCGTAGGCCAGCCATTCACTTGGTGGGCTTGGGTCTGCGCTGCTTGCATCCAGTGAATTGCTATTCTTGCAGCCTCCACTGATGGCCATGATCAGGCTCAATGGTACGAGGCCGGACGCGAGGCTACGGAGCATCATGGCGCAACGTTAGCTGCGTCCAGAAAGACTGGCTTCTCGCCACCGCCATGCACCGCGAAACTGGTTCCGCTGACATACGAGGCGAGCGGGGAGGCAAGGAACAGACAGGCATCACCAATGTCGCCAGGCAGGGCCATACGCCCCAATGGGATAGTGGCACCGACCGCGGCAATGCCCGCGTCGTCGCCATAGTGCAGGTGAGCCTGCTCGGTTTCAGTTAGCCCCACGACTACCGCATTGACGCGCACCTTGGGCGCCCATTCCACCGCCAGGGACGAACCCAGGTTGACCAGGCCCGCTTTGGCTGCGCCATAGGCCGCTGTTCCCGGTGAGGGTCGCAGAGTACTGACACTGGCGATATTGATGATGCTGCCGCCTTCCTCCTGTTGCTGCATCGCACGGTTTGCGACCTGGCTGAAATTTAACGGTGCAATCAGGTTGAGTCGGATAATGGACTCTGAAAAACGTGGAGATGCCGTCGCTGCATCGGCGTAGGGGGCACCCCCGGCATTGTTGATCAGCACGTCCAGACGACCGAAACGCTCCATTACCAGGTTGACACAGGCTTCGATTTGTTCGAAATCACGCACATCGCAAGCGTAGAAATGCGCCTCGCGATCATCACTGCTGGGCACGCAGTCCGGCTTTGAGCGACCGCATATAGCGACCTCGGCGCCGGCTGTCAGGAAGGATTCACTGATACCTTTACCAATGCCTTTACCGCCGCCGGTGACCAGCACCACTTTGCCGCTGAAATCCAGGGGGTTGTCCATATAGTTTGACTCCTAGTGCCTCATCTCGTACTTGCTGGTACATGCTATGCCCTCGCGCTTGTGATCAACCTGCGATTTACATACCATGCCTGCGAGATACGCATCCTAACCGAATTCCAAAAGGCTTGATATTGCGGCTGGGTATCACTACGCGAAGACACGGGACAATCAGCGATCAGTCGCATTAAGTGAACTGATCCGCATTCACGATTTATCAGGAATAGAAGTTATGACAACAGAAAGCTTACCTGTACTGGCTATTTTGGGTGGTACTGGGGATTTGGGCACGGGTTTGGCCAGGCGCTGGGCGCAGGCGGGCTATCAGGTGATTATTGGCTCGCGCACGCAGGAAAAAGCGGAGGCCGCGGTCAACGACTTGCGCGAGGTCATGGCTGAGCGTGGGGTGGGGCAAGTGACAGTGCAGGCCCTGGAGAATCTGGCGGCGGCAGAAGCAGCCGATATCGTGACCATTACCGTTCCCTTCAGTCACCAGGCGAGCACCCTGGAGCTGGTAAAGCCAGCCCTGCAAGGTAAGATCCTGATTGACGTAACCGTGCCCTTGGTGCCGCCCAAAGTTGCCCGGGTGCAGTTGCCTGCGGCAGGCAGCGCGGGACAAATCGCCCAGGAGATACTGGGCGAGGACGTGGCTGTGGTTTCTGCTTTTCAGAATGTGGCTGCTGCGCACCTGCAAGAGGGCCGGGGTGTGGATTGCGACGTGCTGGTCAGTGGTAACAAAAAAGTCGCCCGTGCAGAGGTTATCAAGCTCGTTGAAGCGGCTGGAATGCGCGGTTTTCACGCCGGCATGATTAACAATGCCGCAGCGGCTGAGGCTTTGACCTCGGTGTTGATTACGATCAACAAACAGTATGGCTGTCACGCGGGAATCACCATCAGCGGGCTGGATAATGGCTGATGGCAAAGCGCCTGGAACTGATTCCGCTAGAGGGTTTTCCCCTGGTTGAACCGGGGGATGATCTTGCCCTGCAGATAGCCGACAGCCTCAGCCAAAACGGACTAACATTGTGCCCGGGTGATGTGCTGGTGATCGCCCAGAAAGTGGTTTCCAAGGCGGAAGATCGCTATGTCAACCTGGCGGATGTGGTGCCCGGAGAAAATGCACTGAAGCTGGCAGCAACAGCGGATAAAGACCCACGGCAGGTGCAATTGGTGTTGGACGAGAGTGTCGAAGTGGTGCGTGTCAGGCCTGGTGTAATTGTTGTTGAGCACCGTCAGGGCTATGTGCTGGCCAATGCCGGTATCGATAAATCCAATATAGAGAGAGACCCCGAGAACCCGCGGGTGCTGTTACTTCCGCTAGATGCGGATGCCTCTGCCAATACACTGCGCAGCGCGCTGGCTGAATTATGTGGCACGGCGCCACAGGTCATCATCAACGATAGCCTGGGGCGGGCCTGGCGTAATGGCACGGTGGGTGTGGCCATTGGCTGTGCCGGCATAGACCCATTACATACACAGATAGGGGACAGTGATTTGTTTGGCAATGTACTGGAAGTGACTGAGCCCGCCGTCGCCGACGAGTTGGCCGCTGCGGCCTCCCTGGTAATGGGCCAGGCCAGTGAGGCTTGCCCTGTCGTGCTGGCGCGCGGCGCGTCCCTGCGCGAGGCCGCAGGTGGCTCGCAGCGACTGATTCGTGATAAAGCCCTGGATATGTTCCGCTAATGACAGATAAAGCAAAGCACGTTCTGGCGCTGTCCGGCGGCGTGGGCGGAACCAAGTTAGCGCTTGGCCTGGCCGATGAGCTCCCTGACGGGGAACTGCATATACTGGTCAATACCGGGGATGACTTCGAGCACCTGGGGCTGCATATCAGTCCGGATATCGATACGCTGCTGTACACCCTTGCGGGGCTAGCCAACCAGGAACTGGGTTGGGGTTTGGCCGATGAAAGCTGGAACACTATGGACTCCCTGGAGCGGCTCGGCGGTGAAACCTGGTTTCGACTGGGGGACAGGGATATGGCCACCCACCTATGGCGGCGCCAACAACTGTCCACCGGCGCCAGTATCTCCGAAGTAACCGCGCTGTTGGCCCAGCGCCTTGGTGTAACAGCGGCCGTATACCCGATGAGCGATGATGCGGTGCGTACCATGGTGCATACCGCTGCGGGTAACCTGGCCTTTCAACACTATTTTGTGCGTGATCAGTGCCGGCCCGCGGTAACGGGGTTCAGCTTTGAAGGTATTTCAGCGGCCCGGCCCAATCGCCAGGTCTTACGTCGCTTACAGGACCAGCGCGTGTCCCGTGTCATTATTTGCCCCTCTAACCCGTTTGTCAGCGTAGATCCTATACTGCAGGTGCCTGGTCTGTGGTTGGCACTGCGTGACAATCCGGCACCGGTGATACTGGTATCGCCCATTGTTGCCGGCAAGGCCCTCAAGGGGCCGGCGGCTAAAATGATGGCTGAACTCGGGGTGCCGGCGACCGCACTGGGTGTTGCCCAGCACTATTGCTCGCGTTATCCGGGGCTATTGGACTGTTTCGTGATTGATGACAGCGACGCTGAATTGGCGAACGAAATTGGTTCACTGGGGCTGCAAGTGGCGATCAGCTCCACCATCATGAAAAGCCGGGAAGACAAACAGCGCCTGGCGCGGTTTACGCTAGACATACTCGAGGAGTAGGGAAGTTGGTACAAGCCTTGGTTCCACTTAAAGATCTGGTGCAGGCGAAAACCCGGCTGGCTGGCTTGTTGCGCCCGTCCGAACGCAGAGCCCTGGCACAGGCGATGGTGGAGGATGTGTTGTCCACACTGTGTCTGCACCCCGAGGTGGAACGTGTGACCCTGCTGTCTGATGATCCGGGTGCCGCCATGTTGGCGCAAAAATACGCTGCTGTGTTCATGTCTGAGAATAGCCTTGGGTGCACTGGCCTCAATCGGGTGGTAGCAGCTGCGACTCAAGAAATACTGGTGGACTCTGCACCGGAACTATTGGTTTTACACGGTGACCTGCCGTTATTGGATGCGGATGATATCACCGCCGTACTGGCGCAGCGGCAGCGTCTGGGTGGTCTGGTGATCGGCTGTGACCGGCACCGTCGCGGTAGTAACTTACTGGCATTTGATCGCCGCAGCGTTCCACAATTTTGCTTTGGCACTGACAGTTGCCAGCGCCACCAGCAAGCCGCCAGTGAGTTGGGTATAGATTCCAGCGTAATATTGCGCCCGGGTATTGCCCTGGACGTGGATGAAGCGCTGGACATGGCTCAGCTGATGGCTTCTCTAAACAGGGCGGGGCAGCATAGCGCCGCGCTGCTGTATAAGACTGAACTGGGTTCTCGTATCGAGGTTGCCCTGAGTGCAATGGCACCAACAAGTGTGCAAGTGCATAAGGAACGTATGACACATGAATGACGCACAGCCTATTTTGCAGCAGCTACAGGCCACTCGCTTAACCAGTGTCGAGCAGGCACTGGCGTTGGCAGATGTCGACGATACCGCGGCACTGTGCGCGCTGGCCGGGCAGTGGCGTGATAGCGCGCATCACAATGTGATTAGCTATTCGCGCAAGGTGTTTATCCCGCTTACTCATCTGTGCCGCGATGTCTGCCACTACTGCACCTTCGCCCGCACGCCGAAGAAGATCGAGCAGCCTTTCATGAGCGTAGAGCAAGTGCTGCAGCTGTGCCGGGAGGGTGCCAGCATGGGCTGTCAGGAAGCCCTGTTTACACTGGGAGAAAAGCCGGAGTTGCGCTACAGCGCGGCGCGTAAAGCCCTGGCTGAGATGGGCTTCGACAGCACCCTGGACTATGTGCGCGAGGTGGCTTCACGAGTACTTGCAGAAACCGGCTTGTTACCGCATATCAATGCCGGATGTATGAACGCACAGGAAATAGCAGACCTGCGCCAGGTCAGTGCGTCCATGGGTATTATGCTGGAATCCGCGTCGTCACGACTGGGTGAAAAAGGCATGCCACATTACGGGTCTCCGGATAAGGACCCGCAGGTGCGCCTGCAAACCCTGGAACTGGCCGGTCAGGCGGCGGTACCGTTTACCTCTGGCATTCTCATTGGCATCGGCGAAACCCGCAGGGAGCGTATTGAATCCCTGCTGGCTCTGCGTGAGGTTCACCAGCGCCATGGTCACTTGCAGGAAGTCATCGTGCAGAACTTCCGCGCCAAGCCCGGTACCCTGATGGCCGCTGCTCCGGAGCCGGATCTGGACGATCTGTTGTGGACTATCGCCGTGGCCCGTTTGGTGTTCGGTCCACAGATGAATATTCAGGCGCCACCTAACCTCAGTCCCGGGGTTTTGCCACAATTGATCGCCGCTGGCATCAATGACTGGGGAGGTGTTTCGCCACTGACGCCCGACCATGTCAACCCTGAGGCGCCCTGGCCACACCTTGAGCAGCTGGCTCGAGAGACCGCTGTTGCCGGTAAATTCCTGGAGCAGCGGTTGACGATTTACCCCGCATATGCCAGTGACAGCAGGCGCTGGCTGGATTCCGCTGTGCGCACCAGCGTATTGCGGCAAATGGACAGCGCGGGCTTTGCCCGGCGCGATCTCTGGTCACCCGGGGAGGACCAGCCGGTACCTGCAGTCGAGGCTTCGTTACTAAAGTTACAACCTGCTGCGCAAGACATATCCGCGGATATACGCGACATTGTGCAGCTCTGCCGCGAGGGTAAGGATCCCAGTGAGGAGCAGGTGACGCGGCTGTTCAATGCCAGGGGCAATGATTTCTCCCATGTTGTGCACGCGGCCGATGCACTGCGCGCCCAGGTAAATGGGGGCGCGGTGAGCTACGTGGTGAACCGCAACATTAATTACACCAATGTGTGCTACTTCAAGTGCCAGTTTTGCGCCTTTTCCAAGGGCAAAATGAGTGAGAACCTCAGAGGTAAGCCTTACGATATCAGCGCTGAGGATATAGCGCAGCGTTGCACCGAGGCGTGGCAGCGCGGTGCCACTGAGGTGTGTATGCAGGGCGGCATACACCCGGACTACACCGGGCAGACCTACCTGGATATTTTGCACACTGTACGCGCGGCGACCCCGGGTATGCATATCCACGCCTTTTCCCCGCTGGAGGTCTGGCAGGGGGCAGAAACCCTGGGTGTCGATATAGCAAGTTTCCTCAAACAGCTGCGCGCGGCGGGGCTTAACACGCTTCCCGGTACTGCCGCAGAAGTGTTACACGACGATGTGCGCAAGGAGCTGTGTGCTGACAAGCTCACCACACAGCAATGGCTACAGGTGATGGAAACCGCACATGCTACAGGCTTCCGCACCACCGCTACCCTGATGTACGGACATATTGATCAGCCACAGCACTGGGCCAGTCATTTACTGCATATACGCCGTTTACAGCAGCGCACTGCAGGCTTTACCGAATTTGTGCCCTTGCCTTTCGTGCATATGGAGGCGCCCATGTATCTCAAGGGTAATGCCCGCCGTGGGCCAAGCTTCCGTGAGGCGGTATTGGTGCATGCTGTGGCGAGACTGGTGCTGCATGGTTTGATCGACAATATACAAACGTCCTGGGTGAAAATGGGTGTCGACGGTGTGGCCGCCTGTCTTGCTGCTGGTGCCAATGATCTGGGCGGCACGCTGATGAATGAAAGTATCACTCGAGCCGCCGGGTCCGGCCATGGGCAGGAGTGGACGCCGGCATTCATGGAGACGCAGATACGCGGTCTCTCCCGGGAGCCGCGCATGCGCGACACCCTGTACCGGGACGCGCAGATAGAGCGGGTCCGCGCCGCATTCGCGGCACCGCAATTGATCCCCATACAAAGTGCCGGTGCCACCAAACAGCAACGCAGCAAACGACTGGCGCCAGTTGCCGTGGACCCTGCCAGCGCGCCGCTGGAAGATGTGCTGTATCAACGCGTGCTGCTCATGGCCGCCTGTAACTAGCGTTGGTGATGAATGGTGCAAGGGACATTGCGCTGGAGCCCAGTTGGTTGGCGCACCTGGCAGCGGAATTCGAGCAGGACTACATGCAGCAGTTGCGGGAATTTTTGCGTACTGAAAAGCAGGCGGGGAAGCGTATTTTCCCGGCGGGGGAGGAGTTGTTTAACGCCTTCACCCATACGCCACTGGACAGGGTCAAGGTAGTGATATTGGGGCAGGACCCCTATCACGGCGAAGGGCAGGCCCATGGGCTGTGTTTTTCGGTTAAGCCCGGCGTCGCTGTACCGCCTTCATTGAGGAATATTTACAAGGAGCTCCACGCCGAACTGGGTTTTGTCATTCCCCGGCACGGGCACCTTACCGCCTGGGCCGATCAGGGGGTGCTATTGCTCAACAGCGTGCTCTCAGTGGAGTGTGCCCAGGCTGCTTCTCACCAGGGCAAAGGTTGGGAGACCTTCACCGATCGGGTGATTGATGTGGTCAACCGTGAGCGCGAAGGTGTGGTATTCATGCTGTGGGGCAGCTACGCCCAGCGTAAGGGCGCGATTATCGACCGCCAACGCCATTGCGTACTGCAGTCACCGCATCCCTCACCGCTGAGTGCACACCGCGGGTTCTTCGGGTGCGGTCATTTCATCGCCGCCAATGAGTACCTTGCGGCCCGCGGAGACACGCCCGTAGATTGGCAACTGCCGGAATCGGCCTGATGCTATTCTTCGCCTAAATCATAAGGCGGCGGGTTAAGCGCCAGTGTAGGCCCTTGCTCTGATCCCAGATGCAGACGCTCACTACTTTGGGACACAGCGGCAATGACCAGCGCACACAGCTTCCCGTCGCTGGTTTGTGCCGTATTGACCACGTTACCGACACTTTGCGTGCTGTTGCTGCCGTATACCGGCGTGCCAGCGGGCGCTAATTCCGGCAAAACTGCACAGTACAGTCGTCGCTTGGATTTGCCGCGGTAGTGCAGGCGGGCGACGACTTCCTGCCCGGTGTAGCAGCCCTTATCGAAACTGATGTGGCCGGTAAGGTCATAGTTCAGCATCTGCGGTATAAATTCTTCAGTAGTGGCCGCCTCAAGTCTGCCGATGCCGGCGGCAATCTGCAGCGCCTGCCAATGCGCCTCACTCCCTTGTTGCATGGCCTGGCTAATGTCCTGTAGCGAAGTCGCGCTAAGCGAGGGATTGATAAAGCATTCGAATTGGGTGGCGTTCTCATCCACCTGTATCAATACGAAGCCCGGCCCGCTGCTGCAGGCGTACTGCCGCGTGGGTAGTTGGCCAAAGAGAGCGGCCAGGCTGGCGGCTGATTCGCTGCCCCAACACCCCAGGGTGAGCCAGTCATCGCGCTCCGGCTGCAGTTCCGCCTTGGAGAAAATAATGTATTTGCCAAAGATGGTGGCGCTATGTGCTCGCAGATCGCTGCGCATACGCAGGGCGATGTGTTCTGGGCCCAGCTCGCACAACAGGAAGTCGCACACCGTGCGGCCCTGAGGCGTGCAGTAAGCGCCAGGCAGGGCCTGTGTGCTATCGATTTTTCGCGTATCACAGGTCACTTGCCCCTGCAGGAACTTAAGGGCGTCTGGACCAATGATGTGGAGCAGGGCGTCCTGTTCCAGGGGGGCGTAATAATTGCTCAAGCTGATAGCCTCGAATATCGGGTAGCCAATAATAGGCCCTGAGTCGATCCCTGTCAGCAACCGTAAGGCGCACGGTGTGAGCCAGCGGCTGAAATTGACGCTATAATAGCCGCAATTGATGACCACTAAGGATGAATTTGCCGGCATGATATCGGATGAAGAGTTAAATCGTATGCGCTGGGCTAGTCGGCGCGGCATGCTGGAGCTGGACCTGGTGCTGGAGCCTTTTGTGGCGGCGCGCTATGTTCACCTGGATGCATCCGAGCGAAAAGTGTTCCAGCAATTGATGTTGTGTGAGGACCAGGACCTGTTTTCCTGGTTTCTGCGCCGCGAACGGCCCGGGGATGAGGAGCTTGCCGCGCTTGTCAGCAAAATACTCGAATTCACCCGCGCTCCACCTGAGGCTCGCTAGTTCAGGCCTGCGCCGTCGCCTGTTGTTATTGCTCACGTCTGCGGCTTGCTGTGCCCTGTATTTGTTGTGGCAGCAGGGCTACTCCTGGCTGGCCTCTATTATATTGCCCCTTGTGGTTTGGTTAACCTGGGCACAGTGGCGGGATCGGTTGCAGGATGCGGTTCTTTGCTGGGATAGGGGTGAATGGAGCCTGCAATATTTGCAGCAAAAGCAGGTTATCGAAGTGTTACCTGGCAGCACTTGCCTGCCCTGGGTGATCTATCTGGCGGGACGTGATGTAAGTTCAGGACGCCGCTGGCAAAGCTGGATTTTCAGTGATTGCGCAGATCGCGAGAACTTACGCAGACTGCGTGTCCGGCTCACCCTGGGCGGCTGAGGTCTGTGGGTACAGAATAGTGTCACGGGCTTCCGCCAGGAGATCCGGATAATCCAGTGTGTAGTGCAGGCCGCGGCTCTCTTTGCGCGAAATAGCGCAGCGAATCATCAGCTCGGCCACCATTGCCAGGTTGCGTAACTCAAGCAAGTCATTGCTTACCTTGTAATTGCCGTAATATTCTGCGATTTCTGATTGCAATAGCTGCACTCTGTGCAGGGCCCGCTGCAGCCGTTTGTTGGTGCGCACGATACCCACGTAGTCCCACATAAAGCGGCGCAATTCATCCCAATTGTGGGAGATGACCACATCCTCATCGGAATCTGTCACCTGGCTTTCGTCCCAGGCTGGCGCATGATTTGGGGTGGCAATACGCTGCAGGTTTGCGGCAATATGTTGCGCCGCTGACTCCGCGTAGACAATGCATTCAAGGAGCGAGTTGCTGGCCATACGATTGGCGCCGTGCAGCCCGGTACTGGACGCTTCGCCAATGGCATAAAGGTTGTCCAGGTCGGTACAGCCATTGGTGTCGACGATAATACCGCCACAGGTGTAGTGGGCGGCCGGTACCACCGGGATAGGCTCGGCACTGATATCGATACCCAATTCTGCGCAACGGGACATGATGGTAGGGAAGTGCGTCTGCAAGAATTCCCGGGGTTGGTGGGAGATATCCAGGAAGACGCAATCAATACCCAGGCGTTTCATTTCATGATCTATGGCCCGGGCTACTACATCGCGTGGCGCCAGTTCGCCGCGAGGGTCAAAATGTTGCATGAAACGCTGGCCGTCGGGGAGCAGTAATTTACCGCCTTCACCGCGTATGGCCTCGGTGATCAGGAAGGACTTGGCTTTGGGGTGATACAGGCAGGTCGGATGGAACTGGTTGAATTCCAGATTGGCCACCCGGCAACCGGCCCTCCAGGCCATGGCGATGCCGTCGCCGCTGGCGCCATCCGGGTTGCTGGTATACAAATACGCCTTGCTTGCCCCGCCAGTGGCCAACACCACGGTTCTGGCCTGGAACAGTTCGACGCGACCGCTGCGCTGGTTCAGGATGTAGGCGCCCTGGCAACGTTCATCATGTGTCACCAGGTCAACGGCCACACGGTGGGTAAAAATTTCAATATTATCGGCTGCCGAGGCTTGCTCGGTGAGAACTTCTGAAATCGCTCGACCGGTGCGGTCCGCCGCGTGAATAATACGGCGGTGACTGTGACCGCCTTCCATGGTCAGGTGGAACTCACGTTTTTTCTGCTGCGGCTGGTCTTCACGCAGGTCGAAATCCACGCCTTGTTCCACCAGCCATTCAACACAGTGCCGGCTGTTGCGTACGGTGAATTCTACAGCCTGTTCAGAGCACAGCCCGGCGCCGGCTTGCAGCGTGTCGGCCACGTGAGAGTCAACTGTGTCGCGGTTGTGCAGCACCGCAGCCATGCCCCCCTGAGCCCAGTAGGTGGAGCCCTGGTTAAGGTCGGCTTTTGACAACAGGGCGACACGGCAAGAGTCGGGCAGGTGCAGCGCGAGGCTCAGGCCCGCCGCGCCACTGCCAATTATTAGCACATCATGAAAGTGACGAGTGTCCATTACGCTCTTCGCTTGCTGCTTCGGGAGGTGAAATATATGATGTGTGTCAAAGACTTAGTCGGTCTATCTGGTGGTTCACATCGCCAGTGCTGAGTATATACGAGCTGCCGGGACATAAGGAAACTCTGCTTTGGGGAACTTTATCAGAAAATGTAGCTCTTACTACCGAATGCAACAGGACATGAGCCAGACAATGGCCTCTGTTGTAGTTTGCTCGGATAGTTGTTCGGGTATCGCCAGGGCAGTAATGTCATGGACTAGGGAGGGGACAGGACGTGACAGCCGCTGAGACTGACCAGCAACTCGTGGTCAGGGTGCAGAAGGGTGATACGCGCGCGTTCGACATGTTGGTACTCAAGTACCAGCACAAGATTTTTGGTTTGATTAGTCGTTATGTGCACGATGCCGATGAGGTACAGGATGTCGCCCAGGAGGCGTTTATCAAGGCCTACAGGGCCCTGCCGAAGTTTCGCGGGGACAGTGCCTTTTATACCTGGCTATACCGTATTGCCATTAATACTGCTAAGAACCATTTGGTGTCGCGCTCGCGCAGGCCGCCAGGCTCGGACGTGGATGTGGCAGATGCCGAGTATTACGAGGGCGGAGGTGCATTGCGGGATATCGAGACCCCGGAAAATGCCCTGTTCGGTGCTGAATTGAAAGACGTGGTAGAAAAGGCCATAAGTAATTTGCCGGATGATCTCAGGACAGCGGTAACTTTACGCGAATTTGATGGTCTCAGTTACGAAGACATTGCAGACATTATGGATTGCCCCGTGGGTACCGTGCGTTCGCGGATATTTCGCGCCAGGGAAGCCATAGATACACAGGTCAGGGAGCAGCTTGACGGCGCTGCCTGAAACAGCAAGTTGGCCCCCATACGGGCTTGCAGGACATCAGATTAACAATCGTGCCAGGGCACGAAGGATGTAGAAAATGAGTGAGAAAATGCGCGAATCCCTTTCCGCGCTGCTGGATAACGAAGCCAATGAGATGGAGCTGCAGCGAGTGCTGAAGCAGGTCGAGGGCGACGAGGAATTGCGTCTCACCTGGGCCCGTTACAACATGGCGCGTGATGCGCTTTCCGGCCATCAATTGAGCTCTTTGAATGTCGACATCTCTGCGCGGGTGCGGGATGCCATTGCCGCACAGGGCGCTACAGATGCTGTCGGACTGCGCCAGCGCCTGTTGCGCCCTGTCGCCAGCCTTGCGGTTGCGGCCTCGGTGGCCGCTACGGTGGTGATCGGTGGACAACAACTTGCGCAAATTGGTAGCGATCCCTATGGGCAGGGTGCACAAACAGTGGCAGCCAGCGCATCACCCGTGGGCCTGGTCAACAGCCTGGGCGCAACCACTGTACAGGCCAGCTACGGCAACCAGTCTGTCCCGGTATTGCAGCCGGCCACACATACCGCTTATCGGGAGCTGGCGCGGCAGCGCATGCAGAAATATATGCAGGAACACGCAGAACATGCGGCCCTGAATTCACCCCAGGGGCTGATTCCATTTGCCCGAGTAGCCGAGATTCGTGAGTAGGACCGCCACATTGCTGTTGGCTAACATGCGCTACGGCCGCCTGGTGCTGCTGTCCGCGGCACTGGCGCTGCCGGTTGGCGCGAGCGCATCCGGGTGCCCCGGTGCTGACTCCGCAGCACTGAACTGGCTGGATAAAATGTCCCGTAGCCTTTACCAGGTTAGCTATCATGGTGTTGTCACACTGCAGCGCGGCGATGATATGCAGGTGATGCAGGTCTCCCATGCGGTGGACGGTGAAAACAGTTCCGCTCGCCTGACCCAGCTAACCGGGCAGGGTGCCCAGGTGGAGCGCCGCGATCACCCCCTGCACTGCGTACACCCGGGTCACAAATTATTGCAATTGGGCAAGGATCTGCACGCCGGGAACTGCGGCATTGCCAATTACTATCGGTTTAGCGTGGCCGAAGGTGAGCGTATCGCCGGGCGTAAAGCAGTGCGTATACTGATACAACCCAGGGACATGTACCGCTATGGCTATGTCATGGAACTGGATCGTGAAACCGGCCTGTTACTCAAGACCCAGACCGTGGGGCGAGGCGATAAAGTGCTGGAAAAATTTCAGTTTGCCAGCCTTTCCTACGCACCTGAACAGTCTTCAGCGACGCAGGTCAACGTGGTACACCAGGCCCAGCATCCCCATCCTGGAGCGGCTAATTCTCCAGTCCTGGTGGCGACGCGCTGGGAAGTCAGTTGGCTGCCGCATGGCTTTATGTCTACCGACTCAGCAGCAGGTGGCACTGCGCGTAGAACCTATACCGACGGTCTCGCGGTATTCTCGGTTTTTCTGGAGGAACTGGGTCGTGAAATTCGCCCGGGTGAGGGTGTGGTGCGCAGCGGAGGTACCACCTCTTACACGCGGGGGATGGATCTGAGCGGGCAACCGGTGTTGATTACGGTCATCGGTGAGGTGCCCATAAACACCGCCAGGATGGTGGCCGATTCTGTGGCCTGGGCACAATGACATGTTAATAGAGACTGGCAGGGTAGTGGCCGTCGATGTCGACGGTTTGTGGGTAGAGACCATACGCCAAAGTACCTGTGGCACTTGTGCTGCACAGAAAGGCTGTGGTCATGGTCTGCTCAACCGTTATAGCGACGGCAAGCGCGGCTATATTCGCGTATTGCCAGGTCCCGACGGGACAGCCAAGTGTGCCGTGGATGATCAGGTGCGTATCAGCATCCCTGAAGAGGTGATTCTGCGCGGCTCACTGGTGGTTTATATGGTGCCGTTATTTTGTATGCTGGGTGGCGCAGCACTGGCGGCACACTGGTTTTCCGCCAGTGCCGATAGCAGTGCTGCGCTAGGCGCTGTAGTAGGTTTTTGTCTGGGCTTTGGCCTGGTTCGCTGGCACTCCTGGCGCCATCGCCACGACCATTCGATGCAGCCCAGCTTGCTGGACGTGGTGCAGATTCCAACGGACGTGCTCAGCGTAGTGTGAGTGCGCGCCAACCGTTTTCATTCATGTTAAATAAACAGAATTTCTGGTGTACAAATAATGAATCTATTTAGTCGAACCTCTATGCGCTTGCTGTTGTTGCTGGTTGTGCTGTTGCCGGGGGTGTCGCTCGCCGCAACCCTGCCTGATTTTCGTAAAATTGTACGCGACAGTTCGCCCGCGGTGGTCAAAATTATCGTGCAAAGCAGCGGTGCACAGGATGCTCAGGGCCAGCCTAACCCCGAAGAGATACCTGAATACCTGCGCAGATTTTTTGAATTTCGCGGTGCTCCGCCCAGTCAGCGTCAGCGTATGGGTATGGGCTCCGGCTTTATCATCTCTGACGATGGCTATATCGTGACCAATAATCACGTAGTAGCGGGTGCCGATAGTGTGCTGGTGCGCATGAGCGATCGCCGTGAGTTTGATGCTGAAGTTATAGGCACTGATCCGCGTTCTGATCTGGCGCTATTGCGTATACAGGCTTCTGACCTGCCGGTACTTGAACTGGCGGCAGGCGGTGACCTGGAAGTGGGGGAGTGGGTGCTGGCCATCGGTTCGCCCTTCGGTCTGGATTACTCTGTCTCTGCCGGAATTGTCTCCGGCAAGGGTCGCAGTCTGCCTACTGAACGCAATGAAAACTACGTGCCTTTCATCCAGACTGATGTGGCTATCAATCCCGGTAATTCCGGCGGTCCGCTGTTCAATCTTGAAGGTGAAGTGGTGGGTGTGAATTCCCAGATCTTTACCCGCAGCGGTGGCTCAATCGGCCTGTCTTTTGCCATTCCGGTCAGTGTGGTGCACAACGTTGTTGAGCAATTGCGTTCTGATGGGCGTGTCACCCGGGGCTGGTTGGGCGTGACTATTCAGGATGTGGACAAGAACCTGGCAGCATCCTTTGGCCTGCAGCGGCCGCGCGGCGCACTGGTCGCCCAGGTTGCAGCCGACAGCCCTGCTGCCAAGGGTGGGCTGCGTGAGGGCGATGTCATTATCACTTTCGACGGCCACGATATTCCCACTTCTGCGGATTTGCCGCATGTCGTAGGGCTGATCGAGCCCGATAGAGTAGTCCTGGTCGAAGTGGTGCGCGCTAAAAAGCGACAGAAGCTCAAGGTGACTGTAGGTGGGCTGGACGCGGACGATAGTTATTCTTTGGCGGCGGGTGAGCCTGAACAGGGTTATGGCGGTCGCCTGGGTCTGGTGGTTGAGGCAGCCAAGGCAGACATATTGGAACGCATGGGCATTAACGGTGGGGTGTTGGTTCGCGAGGTAGTGCCGGAGTCGGTGGCCGCCACCGCGGGTATTCTGCCGGGTGATGTGATTACCCTGATCGGCTCCAGCCCGATTAAAT
Source organism: Gammaproteobacteria bacterium (assembly GCA_024686215.1). GTDB lineage: Bacteria > Pseudomonadota > Gammaproteobacteria > Pseudomonadales > Halieaceae > JAACFI01. The sequence continues at coordinate 56,055 of JAIBDN010000008.1, forward strand.
CGGCGGAAGCTTTTAACGCATCCGTGGACAAACTGCCGGCCAACAGTTCGGTGCCACTGCGTTTGATCCGTCGTGGAGCCCCGATGTTCATTGGTCTCAAGCTAAACGATTAATCTACGCTAAACCGGGCCCGACTACTCAGGTCCGGTAAAGGCTGTGTCGCATGGCGGTTATAGGCACAATAGGATACAATCTCGCGTTTTTTGCGATCCGCTTCCGGGGTTTCTATCCGGGCTGATCACTACTTGACCAGGCCTTTTGCGTGAGCGACCTCAGACATATTCGCAACTTTTCTATTATTGCCCATATCGACCATGGCAAGTCGACGCTGGCCGATCGTTTTATCCAGCATTGCGGCGGGCTAAGCGCCAGAGAAATGGATGAGCAGGTGCTGGACTCCATGGATATCGAGCGTGAGCGCGGTATTACCATCAAGGCGCAGAGTGTCACGCTGGATTACACCGCCCAGAACGGGGAGGTCTACCAGCTCAATTTCATTGATACGCCGGGCCACGTTGATTTCTCCTATGAGGTATCGCGTTCCCTGTCGGCCTGTGAAGGTGCGCTGCTGGTCGTAGATGCCGGGCAGGGCGTGGAAGCCCAGTCGGTGGCCAACTGCTACACCGCTATTGAGCAGGGCTTGGAAGTTTTGCCGATCCTGAACAAAATGGATCTGCCTCAGGCTGATCCTGACAAAGTGAAATTGGAAATTGAGGAGATCATCGGTATTGCCGCTGCTGATGCGTGCCTGGTCAGCGCCAAGTCGGGAATGGGCATCGAAGACGCCCTGGAGTACCTTGTAGAGCATATTCCACCTCCGGAAGGCGATCGGGACGCTCCGCTGCAGGCGTTGATTATTGACTCCTGGTTCGACAATTACCTGGGCGTCGTGTCCCTGGTGCGGGTCAAGCACGGCGAGCTGAAAAAACGCGACAAGATACTGGCAAAATCAACCGGCAAGGTTCACCAGGTGGACAGCGTGGGTATTTTTACCCCCAAGCGTCAGGAAACGGACTCCCTGCGTGCTGGGGAAGTAGGCTATATAGTGGCGGGCATCAAGGATATTCACGGCGCGCCCGTGGGTGATACCCTGATCAGTGCCCAGCATCAGGAAGTGTCGGCATTGCCTGGTTTTCAGCAGATCAAGCCACAGGTGTATGCCGGTATTTTCACTATTTCGTCTGATGACTACGAGGATTTTCGTGACGCCCTGGGCAAGCTGACACTGAACGACGCATCGCTGTTTTATGAGCCGGAAAGTTCTGATGCACTGGGCTTTGGCTTTCGCTGTGGCTTCCTCGGTATGTTGCATATGGAGATTATCCAGGAGCGCCTGGAACGAGAGTACGACCTGGATCTGATTACGACCGCTCCCACAGTGATTTACCAGGTGGAGAAGAAAAATGGCGAGGTGATCCAGGTGGATAACCCGTCAGCGCTGCCCGACATGGGTGACATCGAACAAATGCGTGAACCGATCGCGCGCTGCCATATCCTGGTGCCCCAGGATTACCTGGGTAATGTGATCACACTGTGTGTGGAAAAGCGCGGGGTACAAAAAGACATGCAGTTCCTGGGTGCACAGGTGTCGGTGACCTACGACCTTCCCATGGCGGAGGTGGTGCTGGACTTTTTCGATCGCCTCAAGTCAGTGAGTCGTGGCTATGCATCCCTGGATTACAGTTTTGAGCGCTTTGAGGCGGCCAACCTGTCGCGTTTGGATGTGTTGATCAATGGCGACCGGGTAGACGCCCTGGCGGTGATCGTGCACCACGATAAGGTACAGTACCGCGGCCGTGCTTTAACTGAGAAAATGAAAGAACTGATACCGCGACAGATGTTCGATGTCGCCATACAGGCAGCTGTCGGTGGCAAAATAGTAGCGCGCCAAACGGTGAAAGCCCTACGCAAAAATGTTACCGCTAAATGCTATGGCGGGGATGTGAGTCGCAAACGAAAACTGCTGGAAAAACAGAAAGCAGGTAAAAAGCGTATGAAGCAGGTGGGGAATGTAGAAATCCCCCAGTCGGCTTTCCTCGCAGTACTTAAAGTGGACGGTTGACAAGGCACGCTATGGACATTGATTTCCCCCTAATCCTGGTAATCCTGGTATTTGGCAGCGGTCTGATCTGGGCGCTCGATGCGTTATTTCTCGCTCCGGGGCGCCGCCGAGCGATGGCCGAGTTACAGGGTGAGTATCCCCGCTGGCAGGAAGCAGAGCATGCGCAGTCGCTCCAGTACCAGGCTCGGGTTGCCGAGAGTGCAGCGGAGCCGGTTGTGGTGGAGTACGCTAAGTCATTCTTTCCGGTACTGGCGGTGGTGTTTGTATTGCGTTCCTTTCTGGTGGAACCGTTCCAGATTCCCTCGTCTTCCATGGTGCCGACCTTGCAGGTGGGCGATTATATTCTGGTCAATAAATATACCTTCGGCATTCGGCTGCCGGTGCTGCGCACCAAGGTCCTGGACCTGAATGAACCGCAGCGCGGGGATGTGATGGTGTTTTTTCCGCCACACATGAATGATACCTATTTCATAAAACGCGTGGTGGGCCTGCCCGGAGACACGGTAAGCTATCGCAACAAGCGCTTGTATGTGAATGGCGAGCCTCTGGAGCGGCAGGCGGTGGCGGAATTGTCCGAGGGCAAAGCCCGTTATAAGCTGGGGCTGGAACAATTGGGGGAGGCCAATCACCTGATGCAAGTTGACGCCATGCGCCCGGCCCGGGATTTTTCCGTGGTGGTCAAGCCAGAGCATTATTTCATGATGGGCGATAATCGCGATAACAGCAGCGACAGCAGGATTTGGGGTCAAGTGCCGGAAAAGGATATAGTAGGCAAGGCCTTCGCGGTCTGGATGCACTGGGACTCTCTGCTGAGTGTCCCGAGCTTCAGCCGCGCCGGGCTGATAGAATAAAAGCAGAAATATAAATTTAAACGGGAAAGCTGGGGGATAAGCTATGAATACTCGTCACAGTCAACGCGGGATGTCCATTCCGGGCATGATGGCAATTGCCATTATGGTGGGCTTTTTTGTCATGTGTGCCATACGCATGTCGGCACCGTACTTTGAGTACCTGAGTGTCAGTAATATCATTAAACAGGTGGCGATGGAGCACGAGCCCAAGACCGAGAGTATCCGCCAGATTCGTCGTAAGATTGACAATATGTTCAATTCCAACCAGATTTACGAGCTGCAGCCCAAGGAAGTTGAGGTGTACCGCAAGAATGGCAAGACTTTCATAGACGCCAATTACGAGGTGCGCATACCGATAATGGGACGTATCGACGCGGTGCTGAAATTTGACGACCTGCTGTACGAGACGGGCAACCCGACGCCACTGACCGATCTCCCAGACCCGAAGAAGAAAAAATAGTCCATGGCAGATTCCTCTCGCCTGCAGCGGGGGCTGGGTTATACCTTTAATGACCCTAAACTGTTAACCCTGGCGCTGTCCCACCGCAGCGTCGGCGGCCACAACAACGAACGTCTTGAGTTTCTGGGCGATTCGATTCTCAACCACATTATTGCTGAGAGTCTGTTTCAGCGGTTTCCCGCTGCGCGTGAGGGCGAGCTGAGCCGTATGCGCGCGTCCCTGGTGAAAGGTGAAACCCTGGCGGAAGTCGCCAGGGAGCTGGATTTCGGTGAATATCTGTTGCTGGGCCCGGGGGAGCGCAAAAGTGGTGGTCACCGTCGCGCTTCCATCCTGGCCGATGCCCTGGAAGCGGTCATTGGTGCGATGTTACTGGACAGCGACGTGCAGCAGTGTCGACAGTGTGTGCTGCACTGGTTTGCGCCGCGACTGGAGGAACTCAGTGGTGGCAGCGTCGACAAGGATCCAAAGACACTATTACAGGAATATTTGCAGGGCAGGCAGTGTCCCTTGCCGGACTACGAACTGCTGGATGTGCAGGGCGAGGCCCATAACCAGCAGTTTCGAATCGCCTGTCGGGTACAAAAACCAGGTCTGGTGGCCGAAGGTACCGGGAGCAGTCGCCGCAAGGCAGAGCAGACGGCAGCGCGTAACGCCCTGCAGGGATTAACTACCAATGACAACTGAAGCGCGTCGCTGCGGCTATGTGGCTATAGTGGGTAGACCGAATGTCGGTAAATCCACCTTGCTCAACCATCTGCTGGGCCAGAAGATCAGCATTACCTCGCGTAAGCCACAGACCACCCGGCACCAGGTGCTGGGAATAAAAACTGAAGACCAACACCAGATTATTTTTGTGGATACGCCCGGGCTGCATCGAGGTGCTGAAAAAGCCATCAATCGCTATATGAACCGCGCAGCCAGTTCAGCCATCAAGGATGTCGATCTGGTAGTGTTTGTGGTGGATCGCACCGCCTGGACGGATGAAGACCAGATGGTATTGGAACAGATCCAAAGCGCC
>JAIBDN010000098.1 GCA_024686215.1 Gammaproteobacteria bacterium
CCGTTGGAGGATACAAACATCCAGTGATCGCCATCAGATACCAGACTGATGAAAAACGGTGGCATCTTATCGACATTTTGAATAGCGTAATACCGTTCCCCCGCGAGTGTGACGAACTCGCCGCTTATCTCACTGCCAGTTTCATTGCTCGTATGCATGTTGCTCCATCGCTGGGGTAGTCAATATTATTGGCTTTGTTATCGTCGACAGACTGGAAGGCAACGAGGTTGACAGCAGATTACCGCAGATTGCTCAAATAACAATATTTGTGCGACAAAACGGGCTTTTCATGCGATCAGGTGGCGTGATTGCGCGCTTGTAGCAGCTTGCTGTCACTGGCTCTGCAGCACATTGGCTCGCATACCCCCATCCTGCCCCACGCCGAGTCCGCTCTGACGCAAAAATATAGTCCTGTAACGCGGCAGGGCAGTAGACTTGGTTTCTGTATCTCAATATCCGTCTGATTAGAAAACTAGCCAATTACGGCATGTCTTTTTTGCTGTATGCAGTGACGCTGGCAAGAGACTCAGGCAATACTTTTGCAACACGGGTGAATCGATTGAATTGTGATCTTGTCATTATTGGTGGTGATGGTGACCTGGCACTGCGCAAGCTTTACCCGGCCTTGTATTGCCTTTGGGTGAATGATTGCCTGTCCGCCGAGATGCGTATTCTGGCTATCGCCAGGCGCGATCTGTCGCAACAGGAATTCCTGGAGCGGGTTCGCTCATGGCTGGAAAAAAGCAAGGCAGTGAAAGTGTTTTCCGCTCAGGCATGGGAAGAATTTTCAACACTCATCCATTACGCCATGTTGGACGCCACCTGCGGCGACGCACTGGACCAGGTGCGCCGGGATCACCTGCAGGATACGCAGCGCGACCTGGTGGTCTATCTGGCGACACCGCCACAAATCTTTGCCCCGATTTGCGGCGCACTGGAAAGCGCTCAGCTGGTGCGACCCAATACGCGCATTGTTGTGGAGAAACCACTGGGGGACGATCGCGAATCTTTTCTCGCGATCAATCACCAGCTGACCCGCATCTTTGACGAGCAGCAGGTCTATCGTATCGACCATTACCTCGGTAAGGAAACGGTGCAGAATCTGCTGGCCCTGCGTTTTGCCAATACTTTCCTGGAACCCTTGTGGAATAACAAGTACATCGACAACGTGCAGATTACAGTCTCTGAAGCCATTGGGGCATCCGGGCGCTGGGAGTTTTACGACGAGGCGGGTGCCATGCGCGACATGGTACAGAATCACCTGTTGCAGCTGTTGTGCCTGGCCGCCATGGAGCCGCCAGCGCACCTGGAGCCGACCGCCGTACGCAATGAAAAGCTCAAGGTACTGTCCTGCCTGCGCCCGATGGATGATCACGCGGTGCGCGAAAATACTGTTATCGGACAATACACTGCAGGGGCGGTGGCGGGCGAGCCCGTGCCGGGCTATTGCGAGGAGGAGGGCGCACAAGCGCAATCAGATACCGAGACCTTCGTTGCCCTGAAAGCGCATGTCGATAACTGGCGCTGGGCAGGTGTGCCATTTTATCTACGCACCGGTAAGCGCCTCAGTCGGCAGTATTCGGAGATCGTGATTGAATTCAAGCAGGTGGCACATTCGATTTTTGGAACGCGGCTGCCTGCCGGTACGCCCAATCGCCTGATTATCCGCCTGCAACCGGATGAAACCATCAGTCTGGAACTGATGAACAAGGTCGCCGGTCTCGACGCCAATGCACCATTGCGCAAGGTAACCCTGGACCTGAGTTTCTCCCAGGACAGCGCTCTGGGGACAACACCGGATGCCTACCAACGCCTGCTATTCGATGTGATGCGCAACAACCCGACCCTGTTCGTGCGCGCCGATGAAGTAGAGGAGGCGTGGAAATGGGTAGACGGTATACAATCGGTCTGGCAGGCAATGGGTAAACAGCCCGAACCTTATACCGCAGGCAGTTGGGGCCCCTCGCGAGCGATCGCGCTCATTGCACGTGACGGCAGGAACTGGCATGAGTACCCCTAGCAGGGTGCGCCCATTGCGCCCGCTGGATAACAAGCACGTGCTGGCGACAGAACTTGCCAGATACATATATTACGCAACACAGGAGCTGATCCATGCACCCGGTCGTAGAACAGGTCACCAACAGCTTGCGCCAGCGCAGCAAGCCCAGCCGAGACGCCTACCTGGACAGGTGCGCCCGCACACGGGATGAGAACCCGCCGAAGCTGCGCCTGTCCTGCGGTAATATGGCTCACGGCTACGCCGCCTGTGGTGAGGACGAGAAGGAACTGATTGGTGGCATGGTGGCCGCGAACCTCGGCATCATCAGTTCTTACAACGATATGCTATCGGCCCACCAGCCACTGGCCGACTATCCGGCAATGATCAAGCGCATTGCCCGCGAACTCGGGGGAACCGCACAGGTCGCCTCCGGCGTGCCCGCCATGTGCGACGGGGTGACGCAGGGCCAGCCCGGTATGGACCTGAGCCTGTTCAGTCGCGACGTGGTAGCGATGTCGACGGCTATTGGGCTGAGCCACAACCTGTTTGACGGCGTCATCTACCTGGGGATCTGCGACAAGATTGTGCCGGGAATGCTGATCGGTGCACTGCAGTTCGGGCATTTGCCGGCGGCTTTCATTGGCTCAGGCCCCATGGCCTCGGGTATTCCCAACAAGACAAAAGCGGACGTGCGACAGCAGTATGCTGAGGGCAAGGCAGATAGGGCGCAATTACTGGCGGTTGAATCGGCTTCCTACCACAGCCCGGGCACGTGCACCTTCTATGGTACAGCCAACAGCAACCAGGTATTGATGGAGATACTGGGTGTGCAGCTGCCAGGCAGTTCCTTCTTACACCCTAATGATCCACTGCGCCCTATGCTGGTGCAGCGTACGGTCCAGGCATTAATGAGCAGTGAGGCCAGGGCGGGGCAGGGGTCCCTGTCAGAGGTACTGACGGAAGCTTCTTTGGTTAACGCAGTTGTCGGCCTGCTCGCCACGGGCGGCTCGACCAATCACACCTTGCACCTGGTCGCTATTGCGCGCACAGCCGGTATCGACCTCACCTGGCAGGACATGGACAAGTTGTCTTCGGTAGTGCCACTGTTGGCTCGTGTTTACCCCAACGGCTCGGCAGACATCAACGATTTCCACAATGCCGGTGGCATGGCCTTTCTCACGCGCGAGCTGCGCAGTGGCGGGTTGCTCAATGAGGATGTGGTTAACCTGCTTGGAGTGGGGCTGGACCCTTACTGCCACGCGCCGGGCATTGACCGCAACGGGGAGGTGGTCTGGGAGGACCCTATAAAGACATCCGCCCGCGAGGATGTACTGCGGGCAGTGTCCAACCCGTTTTCACCCGAGGGAGGGCTGCACAGCCTTTCTGGCAACCTTGGGGAGAGTGTGATCAAGGTATCTGCCGTGGCAGCTGAGCACCGGCACATTAAGGCGCCGTGCCGGATATTCCACACCCAGGACGCGCTGAAGCACGCGTTTGAGGCGGGCGAACTGGACAGGGATGTGGTGGCAGTGGTTCGCTTCCAGGGCCCGGCAGCCAATGGCATGCCCGAGCTACACAAGATGACCCCGTATCTGGGCTCAGTGCAGGATAAGGGCTACCAGGTTGCCCTGGTGACCGATGGCCGCATGTCGGGGGCATCTGGCAAGGTGCCTGCAGCGATACACCTGACACCCGAGGCCTTAAACGGTGGACCGATTGCTCTGTTGCAGGACGGAGACGTGGTCGAGTTGGACGCTGACAGTGGCACCCTGAGCGTGCATGTGGAGACGGCAGAATGGCAGGCGAGAACACCGGTGACGGCCCCGCCGGCCGAGGATACACTCGGACGCAGCCTGTTCGGGGTATTTCGCAGTAACGCCAGCGGCGCCATGCTCGGCGCATCGGTGTTCGAGCCCAGTGTTGAAGATAGATCACGAGGATAAGCCAGAATGTCATTTACACAACAATTGAGTCAATGCCGTGTCCTTCCGGTGATTACAGCGTATGACGTGGCGTCTACAGTGCGCCTGGCACAGGCGCTGCAACAGGGCGGTATGCAGGCGGTGGAAATTACTCTGCGCACGTCTGCGGCGCTGGAGAGTATCAGCGCGGTGAAAGCCGACGTACCGGACATGCTTGTTGCTGCGGGCACTATCACCAATGCGGCTGATCTTGAAAAAGCGGGGGAGGCGGGTGCTGACTTTTGTGTCAGTCCTGGCACTACCGAAAGCCTGCTGCTAGCGGCGAGAGAGCAGGGCGCCCAACTACTGCCGGGTGTCGCCACGGCTTCCGAAGTAATGCTGGGCATGGAGTATGGACTGGAAATTTTCAAATTGTTTCCGGCGGTGCCCGTGGGCGGCATCAATCTGCTTAAATCGCTGGGAGGGCCGTTCCCGGATATTCGCTTTTGTCCGACGGGTGGGTTGGGGCCGGATAACTTCAGGGAGTTTCTCGCGCTGCCCAACGTACTGTGCTGCGGTGGATCATGGATGGTGACACGCGACCTGGTTTTATCGGGTGAGTGGGACACGATAGAAACTCTGGCGCGAGATGCTATGAGCATGGACGCTGGTTAAGCGCAGAACTCCGCAATGAAGATATCTGCTTCACCCTCTGAATGCCCAGTATATTTAACATAATAATATTATTAGCTGCGTATTCGGCTCCTCCCTGCCGTATGCACATTTATGCATTGGGCCTTTATTTGACGTTACAGCGTGCTTTTGGGACCTGGAAAGCACTTTAGATCCATGAGGACGGATGTAGTAGAAACGCACATAGGGGCGTCTGTGTTATGGCTGTGTGTTGCGCTAGAGAGCGTCTATACACGAGCTGATTATGTCCAAAACTGCTGGTGAGTTAGCTTAATTTGGCTGGGC
>JAIBDN010000115.1 GCA_024686215.1 Gammaproteobacteria bacterium
GGTTCCGGCACCGGCTTGTGCGCCGGCGCCATGCCGCACCCGGAGGGATTACTGCTGGGGCTGAGCAAGCTGGACCGTATCCTCGCCATCGACCCGTTGGCACGCACCGCGCGCCTGCAACCCGGGGTCAGCAACCTGAGCATATCCGAGGCCGCGGCTGAGTATGATCTGTACTATGGCCCCGACCCCTCCTCCCAGATCGCCTGCAGCATAGGCGGTAACGTGGCGGAAAACTCTGGCGGCGTACACTGTTTGAAATACGGTCTTACCGTGCACAACATTCTCTCCCTGGAGGTGCTTACGGTGGAAGGTGAGCAGATCACCCTGGGGAGTCAGGGCCTGGACAGCCCGGGCTATGATTTGATGGCACTGCTGACGGGATCCGAGGGACTGCTGGGTATCGTGGTGGAAGTGACGGTGCGCTTGCTGCCGCGCCCGGAACAGGCAAAAGTCATCATGGCCGGCTTTGACAGTGTCGCCGCCGCTGGCGATGCGGTAGGAGCGGTTATCGCAGCAGGTATTATTCCAGCCGGACTGGAGATGATGGATCAGCTGGCCATTCAGGCCGCGGAAGACTTCGCCGCTGCGGGCTATCCGCGAGACGCGCAAGCACTGCTACTGTGCGAAGTTGATGGCACGCGTGAAGAAGTCTCCCAGCATTGCACCGCGGTACGCGAGATGTTCCTGTCTCTTGGGGCAAGCTCGCTCACCGAATCCAATAGCGAGGCCGAACGTGCACTTCTGTGGAAAGGCCGAAAATCTGCATTTCCCGCTGTTGGCCGATTGGCGCCAGACTACTACTGCATGGACGGGACTATTCCTCGTAGCCAGGTGTCGTTTGTGCTGCAGGAAATATCCCGCTTGTCGCGACAATACGATCTGGCAGTGGCCAATGTCTTTCACGCAGGTGATGGTAACCTGCACCCACTTATCCTGTTTGACGCCAGTGACCCGACAGACATTCGCAAGGCCGAGCGCTTTGGTGCTGATATTTTGCAGCTGTCCGTTGCTGTAGGGGGCTGTATCACCGGGGAACACGGCGTGGGCCTGGAGAAACTTGCGCAGATGTCCAGCCAGTTCAGCCGCCAGGAACTCGTGCAAATGGAGGATATAAAATATGCCTTCGATCCGGCATTGAACCTCAACCCTGGCAAGGGTGTGCCCATTCTCAAACGCTGCCAGGAATACCGGGCCCTGCCTGACAGGCATAAGCATGACTGACTGCACAGAGAACATTGTCGCAGCAGTAAGACAGGCAGGTGATAACAATAGCCCGCTGTATATCTCTGCAGGTGGCAGTAAACGCGACCTGGCAGGCCGCGCTTGTAGCGCCCGGCCCCTGGATGTTTCAGGCCATCGGGGCATCGTAGATTACCAACCCGCAGAACTCGTAGTAACCGCGCGCGCGGCCACCCCGGTAGTCGAGGTGGTAGAAATCCTGGCGCAGCAACAGCAGATGCTGGCCTTTGAACCGCCGCTGTTCGACGGCAAAGCCACGCTGGGTGGCACTCTGGCCTGCAACTTATCCGGACCGGCACGCCCCTGGAGTGGCTCGATAAGAGACATGGTATTGGGTGTGCAACTGATCAATGGCAAAGCGGATGTGCTGAATTTTGGCGGCCGGGTAATGAAGAATGTAGCCGGCTACGATGTATCCCGGTTGCAGGCCGGGGCATTGGGCACGCTGGGTATTATCAGTGAAATCAGTCTCAAGGTTATGCCCCAGCCCGAGCACAGCATCACTCTGGTCTATGAGATGTCCGCAGCGCAGGCACTGGCGACCATGCAGCAACGCGCAACTGAATCGCGACCGCTAAACGCTGCATTCTGGGCCGCGGGACAGTTGTATTTGCGTGTTGCCGGCGCCGCCTCTGCGGTTTCTCACACCGCCATATTGTGGGGCGGCGAACAACATCCCGCAGCAGCTACTCTGTGGGCACAACTGCGCGAGATGTCATTGCCGTTCTTCGCCGGAGATGCCCCACTATGGCGATTATCGCTGGGCAGCACCACGCCGCTCGCCACCCATGCAGGCGACACCTTGATAGACTGGGGCGGCGCGCAGCGCTGGTTGCGCGGTGAACAAGACCTTGCGGCGTTGCAAACCAGTGCAGCGGGCGGTCACGCCAGCCTGTTTCGCGGGGGCGATCGCAACGGAGAGCTAAGAGCACAACCTGGCCGTGCAGAGCAACGCCTGCAGCAGCGTCTGAAACATTCTTTTGATCCGCTGGGCATTATCAATCCCGGCAGACTGTATAGCTGGCTTTAGGGACGGCGCCATGCACGTTGAACTGCACCCCAATTTCAAGCACACACCGATCGGAGAGCGCGCCGCACAGCTCACCAGTGCCTGTGTGCACTGCGGCTTTTGCCTGGCCACCTGTCCTACCTACCTGGATAACCGCGACGAACGGGACAGCCCACGGGGGCGTATTTACCTGATCAAGCAATTGCTGGAAACAGATCAGGCCAGCACTGCCACCCAGTTACACCTGGATCGCTGCCTCACCTGCCGCAGCTGCGAAACCACCTGCCCCTCGGGTATGCAGTATGGAAAATTACTGGACATTGGTCGCGACCTGGTTGAGCAGCGAGTGCCTCGTCGCTTTGGCGAAAAAACCACACGGCGCCTGCTGCGCTACGTACTTAGCAGCCCGCGTTTGTTCAAGGGGGCACTGCATATTGGGCAGTTTTTAAGGCCTCTAATGCCCGCGGCGTTGCGTGCGAAAGTGCCCGCAAGGCAGCAGGTAAAGAAAGCCCCAGCGGCAACCCGTCAACGGAAAATGCTACTGCTTGAGGGTTGCGTACAACAAGCCGCGACGCCTGCCACCAACAATGCCGCCAGACGGGTACTGGATAAATTGGGCATTAGTCTTATTGCCATGCCCCGGGCCGGTTGCTGTGGGGCGCTCAACTATCATCTGGCAGCACATGCGGATGGCCTGGATGACATACGACGCAATATCGACGCCTGGTGGGAGTCGATCGAAGCTGGGGCCGAGGCAATTGTGTCCAGCGCCAGTGGCTGTGGCGTAATGCTCGCAGATTATGGCCACTTGTTGCAGCATGACAGCGCCTACGCAGCCAAAGCGGCGCGGGTGTCACTGTTGGCCATGGATATTGGGCAGGTACTGTGCAGTGAAAATCTTGGCGCGCTTGCGGTTAATACGGATATTGGTGCAGTCGCCGTGCAGACCCCTTGCAGCCTGCAGCATGGCCTGCAACAGCCAAGCTTGATAACCGATATCTTAACGCGTGCGGGGTTCAGCCTGACCAAGACTCAGGATGAACATTTGTGTTGTGGCTCGGCGGGGACCTATTCAATTTTGCAAGCGGACACCAGTGAGCGACTGCGAGAAAAAAAGATCAAGGCGCTAAGCAGTGGCAAGCCCGCTGTTATTGCCAGTGGAAATGTTGGATGCCAGCTACATCTGCAAGCCGCTGCGGACATACCGGTCGTGCACTGGATAGAACTTCTGGACAGTTAAAACGCAGAAAGACACAC
>JAIBDN010000049.1 GCA_024686215.1 Gammaproteobacteria bacterium
CGCCAGGGAAGTGGACTCGCTTTCCTTGGAGAGAATAGCCAGGGTCGAGATGCACTGCAGTGCAATGGCAAAGAACACCAGCAGCGCCAGACCTGAGCCTATGGTCAGGTCACTGGCCTGAATATGCTCCACCAGTGGTGCCATGTTCTCATCCGCCGCCTCGATACCGAAGATCGTACCCAGGGTGCCCACAAACACCTCACGCGCAAGAAAAGAAGTGAATATCGCCACGCCGTAGCGCCAGTCCAGGCCCAGTGGTGCAAACAGCGGCTCCACCACCCTGCCGATATGGCCCAACCAGGATTGCCCCAGGTCGGTGCCATAATTGGGGAAATAACCCAGCACCCAGACCGCCAGGGTGACCGTGAAGATAATTTTTCCGGCCTTGGTGACGAAGTGCCTGGAACGATTCCAGGCATTGCGCAACAAGGGCTGCAGGCCGGGAACGCGATAGGGCGGCAGTTCCAGCACAAAGGGCAGGTCGGTATAGTGATCCTTGCTGGTGCGAGACACCAGGCCGGTAACCAGCAACCCGCAGAACATACCGAAAAAATAGATACCGAACATGGCCAAACCCTGCCATCCCACCAGCCCCCCCAGGGCAGTACCCGAGGGGATAAAGGCGGCAATCAGCAGGGTATAGACCGGCAAACGCGCAGAACAGGGCATCAGCGGTATCGCCATGTAAGTCAGTAACCGTTTTCTCGGCGAGTCAATGGCACGCGCGGCGTATATAGCTGGAATAGCGCAGGCCACCCCGGACAGCATGGGTATAAAGCTTTTCCCGGTGAGACCAAACAGACGCAGGGGCTGGTGACAAATCAGTGCAGCTCGCGCCATATAACCGGAGTCCTCAAGCAACCCGATTATAAAGGTCAGCACAAAAATCTGCGGCACAAACACCAGGAAGGCACCTACACCTCCGAACAGCGCATCCGCTGTAAAATCGCGTGCCACCGGGTTCGAAATCAGCGGCACCACAACATCCGCCATAGCACCCAGAAGATATTCAACCCCATCCATGACCGGAGCGGCCCAGGTAAAGATAGACTGGAAAAACACGTACATAATGACAAAGAACGACACGCCACCCGTCACCGAACTGAGAAAAAAATTATCCAGCCGCGCCTGGCTTTTTATCAACACATCCCCTTTCGGGCCGTAGCGATGCGCCAGCTGATGAGCCGTGCCGCGCAGTATCTCGTCCGGGGTTTGTATCAGGTGTTCCCGGGGGGCACTGCCTGCTTCATCAGGGCTTTGCCGCAGGCGTGCAATAATCGCGTCTACACCTTTTCCCGAGCGCGCGGAGATGGGTAGCACAGGGGTATACAAGGCCGCTGCAAGGCCGTCTATATCCAGCGACAAATCGTGCTTATCCAGCACGTCAATCATATTCGCCAACACCGTTACCGGCTTATTGTGACGTTCACAGTCGCGGATAACCTGCAGGGTGAAATACAGGCTTTTTTCCAGACGCGTGGCATCAATAACACACAGCACATGCTGTACCAGGGGGTCATCCAGAGCGCGCTCGAAATAATCGACCGCCACCTCCTCTTCCGCTGAAATAGCCTGCAGGGAATAGGTACCTGGAAAATCAACCAATTGGGTGCCTGGCATGGACTGCAGCTTGCCCATGCCCACGTCGACGGTAATCCCGGGGAAATTGGCCACCTTTTGCGCCAGGCCGGTCAAGCGATTGAACAGTAGGCTTTTACCGGAGTTAGGGCTGCCAATCAGGATAACTTTATTGCTGGACATCTATCAGCTTGACCAGTACATGGGTGGCCACCTCGTCGTCCAGGGAAAATATGGTATTGCTGACGCGAAAAATCTTGGGGGCACCGAAGGCCAGGGATTGTACGCAGGTCACCGACTCTCCCGGGTGAAAACCGAACTCCATCAGGCGAATACGGTATTTAGTCGCCAGGGCATCATCGTAAGCGATGATTTCACAGCGATCACCCGCCTTGAGAGACCAGAGGGTAGCGGCCACGGTAGTCAGATATGCTGCACCTGGTCGATTTCGTATTCAATATCTCCGCCCGGTGCTTTTACCACCACCACGTCGCCCTCTTCCTTACCGATCAAGGCACGCGCAATGGGAGAACCGACGGAGATCAGATTGCTTTTAACATCTGCCTCGTCTTCACCGACTATCCGGTAGGTGAGCGTCTCGTCCGTTGCAACATTGATCAGGTCTATCGTAGTGCCAAAGATGACCTTACCGGTTTTGGGGATAGTCGTGACATCAATCACCTGGGCGTTACCCAACCTGCCTTCTATCTCCATCACACGACCTTCATTGAAGCTCTGCTGTTCACGTGCGGCGTGGTATTCAGCGTTTTCTTTCAGGTCTCCGTGTTCCCGCGCCTCGGCAATGGCCGCCACGATGCGCGGGCGATCGACCTTTTTCAAGCGTTCCAGCTCAGCACGCAAGTTCGCTTCACCGGTAACCGTCATAGGATATTTAGTCATGCCCCAATACTCCTGTGCAGGTCCTGTAAACGCCGCACTTTCTCGTCACCTTCGTGCTTCAGCGCCATGCAGATAGCTTCCGCTGCAGTCAGGGTTGTGGTGTAAAACACCCGATGCGCCTCCGCGCTGGCGCGAATCGGAGCCGAGTCCTCTATCGCACGGCGGCCCTCGGTTGTGTTGATAATCAGGTCTGCCTCGTCATTCTTTATCATATCAACAATATGCGGACGACCCTCAAGTACTTTGTTAACCCTGCGCACCACCAGACCCGCTTGTTCCAGCGCAGTGGCAGTACCACCGGTGGCCACCAGCGAAAAGCCCAGCTCGGATAAATCACGGGCCACGCCAACTACTCCGGGCTTATCAACATCGCGCACACTGATCAAGGCCGTGCCACTGGTGGGAGCCGCACTTCCAGCCGCCAACTGAGCCTTGGCAAATGCCGCGGCAAAGGTGTCACCGGTCCCCATGACCTCACCGGTGGATTTCATTTCCGGCCCCAGGATAGGGTCTACCCCGGGAAATTTATTGAACGGCAGCACCGCTTCTTTCACGCTGTAGTAAGGTGGCACGATTTCCCGCGTAAACCCTTGCTCTGCCAGGCTCTGACCCGCCATACATCGGGCTGCCACCTTGGCCAGGGACGCGCCTATGCACTTGGACACAAAGGGTACAGTACGCGAAGCCCTGGGGTTAACTTCAATCACGTAGATCTCGTCGTCCTGCCAGGCCAGCTGCACATTCATCAAGCCTACAACACCCAGTTCCATTGCCATCTGCCTGATCTGTTCGCGCATTTGGTCCTGCACTTCAGCATCCAGGCTATAGGGCGGCAGCGAACAGGCAGAATCGCCGGAGTGCACACCCGCCTGCTCAATATGTTGCATGATTGCACCTATCACCACCTGTTCGCCGTCACACACGGCATCCACATCCACTTCCACCGCGGCGCTGAGGAAGCTGTCGAGTAAAACCGGCGCATCAGCAGATGCCTGCACGGCATCGCGCATATAGCGCAACAGATCTTCCTCACGGTATACGATTTCCATGGCGCGACCACCCAGCACATAGGACGGGCGCACCACCAGCGGATAGCCAATCCTGTCGGCTGCCGCTACGGCCTCTTCAGTGCTGCGTACGGTGGTGTTGTTGGGCTGGCGCAGACCCAGTTTCTGAATCATCTGCTGGAAGCGCTCGCGATCTTCAGCCCGGTCGATGGCGTCAGGTGTGGTACCAATAATGGGTACGCCCTGGGCTTCCAGCTCGCGGGCTAACTTCAGGGGTGTCTGTCCGCCAAACTGCACGATAACCCCCTTGGGCTTTTCCAGATCAACAATTTCCAGCACGTCTTCCAGCGTCACCGGCTCGAAATACAGACGATCAGAGGTATCGTAATCGGTAGAAACCGTCTCCGGGTTGCAGTTAACCATAATGGCTTCATAGCCATCCTCACGCATTGCCAGTGCCGCGTGCACACAACAATAATCAAATTCGATGCCCTGACCAATACGGTTGGGTCCGCCGCCCAGTACCAGAATCTTATCCCGGTCAGTGGGCGCTGCCTCACACTCTTCCTCATAAGTGGAGTACATATAGGCAGTGGCAGAGGCAAACTCCGCTGCGCAGGTATCCACGCGCTTGTACACCGGGCGCACGCCCAGCTGCTGTCGATGCTCGCGCACGTCCTGCTCAGGCTGCGCCAGCAATACCGCCAGGCGCTCGTCGGCGAAACCCTTGCGCTTGAGCGCGAACATCTGCTGGTAATCCATTGCCGCCAGATGCACTGACTTGAGACTGTCCTCGGTATCGATAAGGTCCTTGATTTGCACCAAAAACCAGGGATCAACCCCGGAATACCGGTAGACCTGGTCGACATCCATGCCCGCCCTGAAGGCATCGCCTATATACCAGATACGTTCCGGTCGGGGGTTGGTGAGTTCAGCCACCAGTTCGTCGCGCAAGTCCGGATCGTCCACGTCCATCATATGCTCAAAGCCGGCCGATCCCACTTCCAGGCCGCGCAGGGCTTTCTGCAGTGATTCCTGGAAGGTGCGACCTATCGCCATCACCTCACCCACCGATTTCATCTGCGTGGTCAGGCGGGTATCAGCGCCGCTGAACTTCTCAAACGCAAAACGCGGAATCTTGGTAACGACGTAGTCAATCGAGGGCTCAAAAGACGCCGGCGTGGCACCGCCGGTAATATCGTTTTGCAACTCGTCCAGGGTGTAGCCAATGGCCAGCTTGGCCGCCACCTTGGCGATGGGAAAGCCAGTTGCCTTGGACGCCAGGGCAGAGGAGCGGGACACCCGAGGATTCATTTCGATAATGACCATGCGCCCGGTCTCCGGGTCCTGACCAAACTGTACGTTGGAGCCACCGGTTTCCACGCCAATCTCACGCAACACCGCCAGCGAGGCGTTACGCATGATCTGATATTCCTTGTCCGTCAATGTCTGCGCCGGCGCTACCGTTATGGAATCACCGGTATGCACTCCCATCGCATCAAAGTTTTCGATGGCACAGACGATAATGCAGTTGTCATTCTTGTCCCTGACAACTTCCATCTCAAACTCTTTCCAGCCGATCAGCGACTCATCGATCAACAGCTCGTTGGTGGGCGACAGGTCCAGACCGCGAACGCAGATCTCCTCGAATTCGTCGCGATTGTATGCAATACCGCCACCGGATCCACCCATGGTGAAAGAGGGCCGGATGATGCACGGAAAGCCGATCTGGTCGAGCACCTGGAACGACTCCTCCAGGCTGTGGGCGATAGCAGCTCGCGGCGTCTCCAGGCCGATACGCTTCATCGCCTGGTCGAATAACTGGCGATCCTCGGCCATATCGATGGCCTCTTTGGTGGCACCTATCATCTCCACCCCGTGGGCTTCCAACACGCCCTCACGCGCCAGATCCAGAGCGCAGTTCAGGGCCGTTTGGCCGCCCATGGTGGGCAACAGCGCGTCGGGCTTTTCCTGCTCAATAATGTGCGCCACCGTCTTCCACTCGATGGGCTCGATGTAAGTAGCATCCGCCATTGCCGGGTCGGTCATGATGGTGGCGGGGTTGGAATTTACCAGAATGACGCGGTAACCCTCTTCCCGCAACGCCTTACAAGCCTGGGCGCCGGAGTAGTCAAACTCACAGGCCTGGCCAATGACAATAGGCCCGGCGCCGAGAATCAGAATGCTTTGGATATCAGTTCTTTTGGGCATATCTAGATCAACTTTTTCCTGGAGAAATTGCCTTGTGCCGGGCGGCAATCAGCTCGATAAAATGGTCAAACAGAGGTGCGGCATCGTGGGGGCCGGGGCTGGCCTCTGGGTGCCCCTGAAAGCTGAAAGCTGCTTTATCAATACGGTGTATACCCTGCAGGCTGTCGTCAAACAGCGACTTGTGGGTCACCCTAAGGGTGTCTGGCAAGGTCGCCGCATCCACTGCAAAGCCGTGATTCTGGCTGGTAATCAATACTGTGCCATCATCCAGGTTTTGCACCGGGTGATTGGCGCCGTGATGGCCGAATTTCATCTTCACCGTTGCTGCACCACTGGCCAGACCGAGTAGCTGATGACCCAGACAAATGCCGAACAGCGGAATATCCGTCTCGAGAATCGTTCTAATGGCGGCTATGGCGTAGGTACAGGGCTCCGGATCACCGGGGCCATTGGACAGGAACACGCCATCGGGATTCAACGCCAGTACCTCCTCCGCTGGCGTTTGCGCCGGTACCACCGTGAGGCGGCACCCCCTATCGACCAACATGCGCAGAATATTGCGCTTCACGCCGTAATCATAGGCCACCACATGCCAGGGCAACTCTGACGCGGCCACTTCACTGTGTCCTTTATCCCACTGCCAACTGCCCTGTAACCATGGGTAGGCTTGCTGCGCGGTGACTTCTTTGGCCAAGTCCATACCTTTAAGACCGGCAAAACCTCTGGCCTGCGCCAGCGCCCGGGCCTCGTCGACATCGTCACCGGCCATCAGGCATCCGTTCTGGGCACCCTTGGCGCGCAAAATTCGGGTCAGGCGACGCGTATCGATATCCGCAATCGCCACAATACCGCGACTTTCCAGGTACTCCTGCAAGCCCTGTTCGTTACGATAATTACTGGCCATCAGCGGTAGATCGCGAATCACCAGACCCGTCGCCCAGATAGCAGAAGACTCCTCGTCTTCGGCATTGGTACCGGTATTGCCGATATGCGGGTAAGTCAGGGTAACAATCTGTTGTGCGTAGGAGGGATCGGTGAGAATTTCCTGATAACCACTCATGGCGGTATTAAAAACCACCTCACCAACCGAGGTGCCTTCAGCACCGATCGCCAAACCTTTGAAAATACTGCCGTCTTCAAGGGCTAAAATGGCTGGACTGGACAAGCAAACCTCCAAAAATCAGTGGAATAACCGTGGCCGCGCGCGCTCGCAAAAAAGCGAGATGGATATCCTCATCTCGCCTTTTTACATAAATTCAGCTGTGGTTATTCACAGGGATACACGGGCCCGGTGCGCTGGCCGGACGTGTGAAATCTGGCCGCAGATTGTAGGGGATAGCCCCCAGACTGTCCATACTATGATCAACTGAATATTGACCACCGCGGCGATAAAGCAATTGCTTTAATTGAGGAACACTCTATCATGAGCCAGCCTCTCAATATGGGAAAACAGGCATGACTTACTGCACAGGCAAGACTGCCGTCATCACCGGCGCCGGATCAGGCATAGGCCGGGCCCTGGCGTTACAACTGAACAGCCAGGGGTGTGAGCTGCACCTCAGCGACATCAGCACCGACGGACTGGAGGAAACCCTGGCGGCGCTGCCGCGCCCTGAGATCAAGGCCAGCAGTCTGCAACTGGATGTAGCAGACCGGCAGGCAGTGTATGCCTGGGCAGAACACATCGCCGCAGTGCAGGGCCATGTGGACATCGTGATCAACAATGCCGGTGTTGCCTACACTGCCACGGTTGAGGAAAGTGACGATGAACATCAGCAATGGCTGATGAATATCAATTTTTGGGGCGTGGTTTATGGCACCCAGGCCTTTCTGCCACTACTGAGAAAATCGCAGCAGGGTCACCTGCTGAATATTTCCTCTGTGTTTGGCCTGATTGGTGTGCGCACACAGTCAATCTACAATGCCGCCAAGTTTGCCGTACGCGGCTACACCGAGGCGTTACGCCAGGAACTGGACGGTAGCAATATCCATATCTGTTGCGTTCACCCGGGCGGCATCAAGACCAATATCGCGCGTTCCTCACGCGGCAGTGCCGCCGGGGAAAGTGCCGATGAGCGCAACGCGAATTTTGAGAAACACGCGCGCACTACGGCCGAGTCCGCTGCGGCACAGATGATCCGGGCCATTGAAAAGCGTAAAAAACGCCTGTTAATTGGTGCGGATGCAAAATACATATCACTCGTTTCCCGTTTATTCCCGGTAAATTACCCGGGGCTACTTCCCGGGCCGATTAAGCCGGAGATCACCGGTAAGCAATGACCTCCCCGCGACAGATCGACGACAGGCCTGCGGACACACGCCAACGCCTGTTGCTCACGGCCTTGCAGCTCTATGCCAGGGAGGGTCTGCACGCGGTATCTCTGCGCCGCATAGGTGTAGAGGCCGGCTGTAAAAATTCCGCCGCCGTGCACTATCACTTCCACAACAAGCTGGGTGTAGTACAAGCCCTGGTGGAGCTGATCGCCGCAGAGTTAACGCGTATCAACCGACAACTGCAGAGCAAGCCGACAGTCGCACTATCCCTGCGGCAAACCTGTCGCAACACCTTGTTACCGCTAATGCGCTTGCCCGTCGAACAAGACTGGGGAGCCGATGCGGTGCGTTTTATTTCACGCCTGGTGAGCGATAACGACCCGGATATAGCCCTCATGGTAAACCGGGTATTCGCGCCTTTCTGGCTGCGCCTGGACCAGGCGCTGGCTAAACAGCTACCCGAGTTGCCCGCGCCAGTGCGCCAACTGCGGCTGATGTTCATGAGTACCAACATATTCCACGGTGCTGCCGAGGTGGCCTGGCTGGATCACTCCCCGCTGGGAGACCTCAGTCACTTCGATGAAGACACCCTGCTGGATCACCTGGTGGACTACCTGATCGGCGGCCTGCAGGCGACCAGCAATCCCAACACTGAAAAAGTACTTTGAGGAGAGAAATGCGATGAGTAATGCAGCACAGCAACTGTTCGATCTCACCCCCACTGACGAGCAGCGCATGAACCGCGATACCATGCAGCGTTTTGCCGCGGCAGAGATGCGCGCGCAAGCCAAGGTCGCCGATGCAAGCCATAGCACACCAGATGGCTTCTACGACAAGAGCGCGGAACTGGGACTGGCCCTGCTGCCCATCCCCGAGGCCCTGGGCGGCGCGGGAGTGGGCCACGCGCCCATTGCCAACACATTGATCATAGAAGACCTCGCCCATGGAGATATGGGCCTGGCGCTGGGCGCGATCAGCCCCCTGGCATTCGTCAATACCGTGTTGGATCAGGGTTCAGACGCCCAGCGAGAACACTATCTGCCGCGTTTCTGCAGCGGTGAGTTCGTGCCTGCCACCACCGCACTGATCGAAGCAAAAGCCACCTTTGACCCCAGCCAGTTAGCCACCACTGCCACACGCAATGCGCAGGGTTTCAGCATCACCGGCAGCAAGTCCATGGTCCCCCTGGGACTGGACGCTGAATTGCTGCTTCTGATTGCTGAACTGGAAGGTGCAGGGCCCGCGGCCTTCATCGTCGAAGGCACACC
This sequence comes from Gammaproteobacteria bacterium, assembly GCA_024686215.1. Lineage (GTDB taxonomy): Bacteria > Pseudomonadota > Gammaproteobacteria > Pseudomonadales > Halieaceae > JAACFI01. The sequence continues at coordinate 9,239 of JAIBDN010000049.1, forward strand.
CGCTGGAATGACCCGCAGTGAGGAAGCCAATATGGGCCTGTGTACGCTGCAAGTTGCGTCACTGCAGTTTGATCAGATGCAACTCCCGGCTTCCGCCCTATTGGGTGACGAAGAATTTGACCTGCAACGTTTTCTCGATTTATCGCGGATTGGTATCTGCGCTCTGGCGGTGGGGACCTGTCAGGCAATACTGGAGTATGTCACTGAGTATGTGAACGAGCGCGAGGCCTTTGGCGAACCCATTAGTCACCGCCAGTCAGTCGCCTTCATGGTGGCTGACATCGCCATCGAACTGGAAGCCATGCGCCTGATGACCTGGCGCGCAGCATCGCGCGCGGAACAGGGCCTCGAGTTTCACCAACAAGCCTACCTGGCAAAAACTTTCTGCGGCGAGCACGCCATGAAGATCGGGACAGACGGCGTACAGTTATTGGGCGGACACGGCTTTTGTCGCGAGCACCCGGTGGAAATGTGGTATCGCCATTTGCGCGCCATCGCCATCCTCGATGGCGTTGCCAGCGTCTAGCCCTTAGCAGACAGGAGAAAAACTATGATTAATCTGGAATTGTCAGCAGCGCATCAGGAAACCTACAACAATCTGCGCATGGTCGCCGAGCACATGATGCGCCCCTATTCGCGCAAGTACGACAAGGAAGAACACAGCTACCCCAAGGAACTCGAAGAGGTGGCCAAACTACTGGAAGGTGGTGGCGGTGCAGCAAAGAGCTCCGGCAAAGCCAAACCTGACCAGGAGGGCGTCAAGAATGGCGGCAACCTGCTCTCGGTAAGCGCCTACGAGGCGCTGTGCTGGGGCGATGTGGGATTGATGCTATCCATGCCAGGCCGCGGACTGGGCAACGCCGCTATCAACGCGGTGGGCACGCCAGAGCAGATCAAGGAATTCAGTAAGTCCTATGCTGCCATGTGCATCACCGAACCCGGCACCGGCTCAGATTCCGCCAATATCAGCACTACCGCTGTTCTCGATGGTGACCATTGGGTTATCAATGGAGAGAAGATTTATGTCACCGCCGGAGGGCGCTGTGACACTCTGGTGGTATGGGCAACGCTGGACAAGTCCAAGGGCAAGGCAGCTATCAAGTCATTTATCGTGAGAAAAGGCACACCGGGCTGCGAGGTTACCCGGCTGGAACATAAAATGGGCATTCGCGCATCGGATACCGCAGCCATCAGCTTCAGCGACTGCCGGATCCCCAGGGCCAACCTGCTGGGCAGCGAGGAAGTTGCCACTGATGCTGAGGGTCGTAAAAAAGCCTTTGGCGGCGTGATGCAGACCTTTGATAACACCCGTCCACCGGTGGCCGCCATGGCTATCGGCACCGCCCGCGCCGCACTGGACATGACCCGTGAAATTATCGGTCACGAGGGTGTAGAGCTGTCCTTTAACAAGAAACCCGCAAATAGCAGCGCGCTGGAAGCTGAGCTGTACAAGATGGAAGCGGAATGGGAAGGCGCAAAATTGCTGGTGCAGAAGGCGGCATGGATGGCGGATAACGGCCTGCCCAACTCGATGGAAGCGTCCATGTGCAAGGCCAAGGCCGGACGCATGGGTAACTACGTTACCTTGCGTTGCGTGGAATTGTGCCAGAGCCTGGGTTACAGCGAAAATGAACTACTGGAAAAATTTGCCCGGGACTCAAAGATTATCGACATCTTCGAAGGCACCCAGCAAATACAGCAGCTGATCGTCGCGCGTCGTTTACTGGGCAAGTCTTCCACACAACTGAAGTAAGCCAAACCAGGAGAACTGTAACTTGCCGGCAACACTCAGCCGCCACCAACTGACCGTACTCATCCTGGCGCTGATGGCCACCGGTATGGGCCAGTCACTGGTGTTTGCCATCCTCGCACCCCTGGGCCGCGAGGTGCAGTTGGGCGAGTTGCAGATCACCTCCATCATCGCACTTTCAGCATTGATTTTCGCACTGGCAGCGCCGCGCTGGGGTCGCTTCAGTGACCGCGCCGGGCGCAAGCCGATTATTATCACCGGCTTACTGGGTTACACCGTGGGTACACTGCTGTTTACCAGCGTGTTCTACGCCGGACTGACAGGCATGCTCGGCGGTCTGCTACTTTACGCGGTGTTACTCACAGCGCGCTGCAGCCAGGCCCTGATCATGTCCGGCACCAACCCGGCCGCCACCGCCTACGCGGCGGATCATACCGGCCCGGAGCAGCGCACCAGAACCATGGCGCGCCTGGGTACCGCCAATAGCATGGGCACCATACTCGGCCCGGCGGTAAGTGGTGCGCTGGCAACATTTGGTTTGCTCGCCCCGCTATATTTCGCCGCTGGCTTGGCGTTTCTGGCGGCACTACTGGTGTGGTGGCAGTTGCCGGTAACACCGCGGCAGGACTTGACCAGCCGTCCGCTGAGTGCCCGCCTGCGCTTCACTGACCGGCGAATTCTGTTGTTTCTGGGCACCACCGTGGGACTGTTTATAGGCTATTCGGGGATTCAGCAGACACTGGGATTCCAGCTACAGGACAAACTGGACCTCACTGGCATTCAGACTGCGCAGATGACCGGCGCCGCACTGATGGTATCCGCCGTGTTCACCTTTCTGGTGCAGGTAACCATAATGCAACGAGTGAAACTGGAGCCCACCCAGTTTATTCGTCTGGGGCTGATTTCACTATTATTCGGAGCCGCAGTTATCTCGGGCTTTGAAACTTTCGCGGTGCTCGCTATTGGCATGGCCTTTCTGGGTATAGGGCTGGGCCTGTGCATGCCCGCCATATCGGCAGGGGCATCTCTCGCGGTAAACCCTGAAGAACAGGGTGCGGCTGCTGGCCTGATCAGTGCCTGCCCCGCCATTGGCTTCGTCGCCGGGCCTATTGTTGCCGGCGCGCTATACCAGGTCCACGGCTCCCTGGCGCCGCTATTCAGCGCTGCAGTATTTTTTCTGGTGCTGGTGGTGCTGGTACTCAAAGGGCGCTAGGCGCAGGGGGTACCTTGCCTGTGCTTACTCAACCGAAGCGGTTGGGGCCGGGCGTTGATGGCAACAGATAAAACACCAGCAATACCAGGCTGCCTATCACTGGAACCAAACCCAGCAACAGCCACCAGCCAGAACGATCAGTATCGTGCAGACGGCGTATAGACAGTGCAACATTGGGCAGTAACAGAACCAGGGCCGCCACCAGGGACAAGGGCTGAGCCGCCTCCGCCTGGAACGGTTCAAAACCCAGCATGGGCGCGATAACAGCGCCGTCAATCACACCGAGAATGGCATACAGAATCACCATGGCCAGTATCCACCACCAGTACTCGGGACGCGGCGCCCTGCCATCGAAGGTGGCGTATTTACCCAGTACCGTCTTTACTGCCGTGATCATATTCATGTTTGCTTTGCCTACTGTCATCCGGGACGGAAAGAGTCTAGCGCCTTGTGCGCGGTAGACGAAACTCAGGTACCCAGTTCTTGCGCCAGCGCTATGTCCAGCGCCGCATTCAAATCAGCCCTTACCCGGGCTTTAGTATTCTTGTGTGCTTCCATATTGAGGGCACTGAACTGCTCGGCCAGGGCAACAGCCCGGGGCAGCAACTGCTCTGCATCGACGACCTCATCGAGATAGCCCGCCTCTAGCGCACCCGGAGAATCATAAACAGTCGCCAGGCCCAACGCATTATTCAAGTAGCGCTTTGATAACCTGGCCCGGGCTAGCTCCACACCGAAATGCGGCATAGTCATACCGATAGCCACTTCGTTTAGCCCTATCTTGTAGTTGCCGCTAATGCCAATGCGGTAGTCCGCAGACAGCAGCAGCAGTGCACCCATCGCCAGGGCATGACCACTGGCCGCAAGAATGACCGGTGTATCAAAGTTCAACACACGCCGTGACAGTTCAGCGCCCTGGCGCAACAAATCGACCATAGCATCACCACCCTGGCTCATCACCGACAAGTCGAATCCAGCGGAGAATTTACCCGCCCTGCCAGCAATAATAACTACCTTGCCAACTTGCTGGGCCTGATCCAGGGCAGCGCCCAGCTGTTGCAACATAGCAAAGGACAGGGCATTGGCTTTACCGTCATCCATCTGAATCAAGCTGTAATGTTCTTCTTCCGTGATTTGAACCAGGTCACTCATGATGGTTATTCCCTGTGATTATCTAGACGAGCACACGCTCAAGCGCCGCTCGTAGGTTGCCCGGTATGGGAACCGCTTTATTCTCTGCTCGCTCCACAAATACATGCACAAAATGGCCGTGCGCAGCTGCCTGCTCCTCGCCTTCTTTAAAAATCGCAATGCCGTATTGCACCGAACTGTTGCCCAGGCGATCTACTCTGACACCCGCTACAACGGATTCCGGATAAGTAATCGGGGCATGGTATTCGCAACCAGAGTTCACCACGTAACCGACGATGCTGGCGTCACTGATATCCAGCCCGCCCTCCTCGATCAGGTAGCGATTGGCCGCGGTATCGAAGTAGGAGTAATAGATAACGTTGTTGACGTGTCCATAAATATCGTTGTCTGACCAGCGCGTGGTGATCGGATAGAACACCTTGTAATCTGCCCTGCTCGGCACCTGTGCTTTGCTCATGAATTTTCTCAGTAGGCTGCGCGGTAAATGGCCAGGGCGTCAGCATAGCTCACGTCCCGCGGGTTGTTGACCAGCAGACGCTGCTGCAGCATGGCGTCCTCGGCGAGCGTCTCCAGGGCATGCTCCTCCACACCCGCCAACTGCAGCGTGGCCGGCAGGGACACATCGTCGATCAGTTGTCGCATGGCGGCAATAAGGGCGTCAGTTTTCGCCTCGGCACTGCCTGTCACCGGCTCACCCACTACCAGCTCAACCAACTCTGCATACAACTCGCTCGCCTGCGAAGCGTTGAACTCCAGCACCGCGGGCAGCACCAGCGAATTACTCAGCCCGTGAGGGATGTGATAATGCCCACCTAGTGGGTAGGCCAGTGCATGCACCGCCGCCACCGGGGCATTGGCGAATGCCTGGCCCGCCAGACAGGCTCCCAGCAACATATTCTCTCGCGCTTCACGGTTCTGACCGTCGTGCACGGCGCTGCGGATATTACCCGCCAACAGCTTCAGGGCCTGTCGCGCCAAATGATCGGAAATCGGGTTTTTCTGGTGGCGCGAAGTATAGGCTTCGATGGCATGCACCATGGCATCCACTCCAGTCATGGCAGTGACCATGGGCGGCAAGCCCAGGGTGAGTCCGGCGTCCAATACTGCAACATCCGGCAGCAACACCGGGGAGGAGACACCGGCCTTGGTTGTTTCTCCCGTGGTGATCACCGCCACTGGTGTCACCTCTGAACCGGTACCCGCGGTGGTCGGCACCAGAATCAATGGCAAGCGCGCACCACTGACCATACCGACACCGTACAATTCGGCCAGTGGCTGGTCGCCCCCAAGCAGCACGGCTACCACCTTGGCCACGTCCATAGAACTGCCACCGCCCACGGCAATCACCGCGTCTATATTACGACTGCGACCCAGTTCTGCGGCGGCCAGCACCACCGCCTCTGGCGGATCCTCACGCACCTGGTCGAAGACCACTGCCGCCAGGTCGGCATTTTCCAACGCCGCCAACACCGGCTGTACCAGTCCGATGGCCATCAGGCCCGGGTCGGTCACCAGTAACGGGCGCTGCACGCCCAGCTTGCGGCACTCGCTGGCCAACTCCAGTGAACTACCCGTACCATTAACCAAACGGCCTACGGTATTGAACTCAAATCCCTGCATGGGCTGATTCCTACATTGTCATGATGACCTTGCCGCGCGCGCGACGCTCGATCAGGCAGTTAAAGGCATTCTCATACTGGTCAAAGGGGAAACTGTCAGTGACCACTGGGCTGATTTTGCCGCTCTCGAACAATTCCCACAACTCGCCGATATTCTTTCTGTTCTGCTCAGGCTCTTCAACGGTGAAGCGACCCCAGAATACACCGACCAGTGAACAGCCTTTGAGCAGTGTCAGGTTCAGTGGAATCTTCGGTATTGGGCCACTGGCAAAACCAATGACCAGGTAACGGCCATTCCAACCCATGCTGCGTATCGCAGGCTCAGCATAATCACCGCCCACTGGATCGTAAACCACATCGACGCCTTTGCCACCGGTCAGTTCCTTAACTGTATCCTTGAGGGAGACTTCATTGTAGTTAATCACCTCGTCAGCACCGAGCTGCTTGCACAGCTCCAGCTTTTCCGCAGAGCTGGCCGCGGCGATTACTTTGGCGCCCATCAGCTTACCCAATTCGATAGCGGTAGTGCCCACACCACCGGCGGCGCCAAGCACCAGCAGCGTCTCGCCGGGCTGGATATTCGCGCGCTGCTTCAGTGCATAGTACGAGGTAAAGTAAGTAATACTGATACCGGCAGCCTGCTCAAAACTCAGGGTTTTCGGCATAGCGAAGGTAGCGTGTTCATTGACCGCGATTTTCTCACAAAAAGCGCCGGTCGCGCCCATGGACAGCACCTTGTCGCCCACCTTGAAGCGGGTTACCTTGGCACCCACCGCCTCTACCACGCCGGAACACTCGCCACCCGGGATAAAAGGCAGCTCGGGCTGTATTTGGTACTTGCCCTGGATGATCAATACATCAGGAAAGTTCAGTCCCGCCGCTTTTACATCAATGAGCACATCGTGCTCACCCAGTTCAGGTTCCGCCCAATCCTCGGCCAGTTCCAATTTTTCGGCCAGGCCCAGTTCTTTACATACCAACGCTTTCATTGACTACCTCACTCATTACCGTGGAGAAACTTTCATCTAAATCACAAACAAACACGGCGCCCGCAGGCGCCGTGTTTAGCAAGCCAGTTGCTTATGCTACCTCGAACAGGCCAGCCGCACCCATACCACCACCGACACACATGGTGACAACCACATACTTAACACCGCGACGCTTGCCCTCGATCAGTGCGTGACCGATCATGCGCGAGCCGCTCATGCCGTAGGGGTGGCCAATAGAGATGGCGCCGCCATTAACATTGAGCTTGTCGTTGTCGATGCCCAACTGATCGCGGCAGTAAATCACCTGCACGGCAAAGGCTTCATTGAGTTCCCACAGGCCGATGTCGTTCACCGTCAGGCCATGCTGCTTGAGCAGCTTGGGTACTGCAAAAACGGGACCAATACCCATTTCATCGGGTTCACAACCGGCGACAGCAATGCCGCGGTAAATACCCAGTGGCTCCAGACCTTCCTGCTCCGCAGTCTTGGAATCCATCAATACCTGAGCGGAAGAACCATCAGACAACTGCGAGGCATTACCGGCGGTGATAGTGCCACCCTCAACAACCGTCTTGAGGCCAGCGAGGCCCTCCAGGGTGGTGGCGCGCAGACCTTCGTCGGCAGAAACTGTCGCTTCCACTTCTGAGGCGTCGCCGGTTTCCTTGCTCCAGACGGTGCGCTTGCAAGTCACGTCAACCAGTTCGTCCGCATACTTGCCAGCTTCATAGGCAGCGGCAGTACGTTGCTGTGATTGCAGGCCGTACTCATCCATGGCTTCGCGTGATACACCATAACGCTGACCAACGATTTCCGCAGTCTGCAGCATGGGCATAAAGATATTCGGCGCAATGGCCATCAGTTCGTCATCTACCATACGATGCAGGTTCATGTGCTCGTTCTGCACCAGGGAGATGGAATCCAGACCACCGCCGATCGCCACGATCTGTCCGTCGTCTATAATCTGCTTGGCAGCGGTGGCCACGGCCATCAGGCCGGAAGAGCACTGACGATCCAGAGTCATACCGGAAGTGGTCACTGGCAGACCCGCACGCAGAGCGATCTGGCGCGCCACGTTGGAACCCGTAGCACCCTGCTGCAGGGCACTACCCATGATCACGTCTTCAACGCGAGCGGGGTCAATACCCGCGCGCTTTACCGCTTCGGCGACTGAGGCTGCACCCAGGCTGGCACCACCAAGATTATTGAAACCGCCACGGTAAGCTTTGCCGATAGGAGTACGTGCTGTGGATACAATTACTGCTTCTTTCATGATAATTCTCCAATTGTTAGGGCGCCCGCAGGCGCCCTGAAAATATCAGCCCTGGGTGAGACCCAGACCTTCCATTGCCTTGCCAGTGAACTTGACGGTTTGCTCAAAGCCCGCCTGGGGCTGGGCCTCACCTGCGGCGGAGGTAATGGCCTCCCA